>DHWC01000128.1:36653-55385 GCA_002412985.1 Methylocystaceae bacterium UBA5192
GAGGATCATCTGGGCGATATGGACTTCAAAGTTGCGGGTACGGCTAATGGCGTGACCTCGCTTCAAATGGACATTAAAATTGCAGGTATCACCGAAGAGATCATGCGCGTTGCGTTAGCCCAGGCGCGTGACGGACGTCTTCATATCCTCAATGAGATGTCGAAAGCCATTACCTCATCCCGCGCTGAGCTTGGCGAATTTGCGCCGCGGATTGAAACGTTGAAAATCCCAACGGATAAAATCCGTGACGTGATTGGGTCAGGCGGAAAAGTTATTCGCGAGATTGTCGAAAAAACGGGCGCAAAAATTAACATTGAGGATGACGGCACAGTCAAAGTCGCCTCCTCTGACGGCAACTCCATCAAAGCCGCCATCAATTGGATTAAATCAATCGCTTCTGACCCTGAAGTTGGCGCAATCTATGAAGGAACAGTGGTAAAAACTGCTGACTTCGGCGCCTTCGTCAATTTCTTTGGCGCTAAAGATGGCCTTGTGCATATCTCTCAACTTGCAAAACAACGCGTGAATAAAACAACCGATATCGTCAAGGAAGGCGACCGCGTCAAAGTGAAATTGCTCGGCTTTGACGATCGAGGCAAAGTACGCCTATCCATGCGCGTTGTTGATCAAGAAACAGGCGAAGATTTAGAAGCCAAGGAAAAGGCTGAACTTGCGGATGGCGCAGAAGCTTAAACCTTCAGCTTCGCAACAAACTCATAAGTCGCCAGATTATCTCTGGCGACTTTTTTTTGGCCAAGGACCTGAGTGACGAGCGTCGCAGCGACAATCCGTTAAAAAAAGTTATTGCTGTAAAATTTGTTTTATCTCTTCATCGAGTAAAGCGCTGGAGATTTCATCAATTTTCCCTTGGCTGAGCCAAATCAAGAAACAACGAATAATTTGCCCTGGGTATAAAGATTGAAGCGCGACGCAGTAGAGCGCCATTTGGCGCAGATATTTTTCCGCAAAACCCTCTCGGGAGCGGTCTGTTTTGAAGTCTGCAATCCATATTTCATTATCTACTTGCGTCAATCGATCAATTCTCCCACGCACGACTTTTCCCGTAGCAAGCCTCGCCGTCACATCCACTTCGGCTAATGAGTTTTCTCCGAAAATCATGCGCGCCTGAGGATCCTCAAGCACCTCCAATACAGAGCGTAAAATCTCTGTTCGCGTCTCGATATCTAGATCCGGCGCCCGACGCGCGAGAATTTTTTCTCCGTCAGCCTCTCGCCGCTCATGTTGAATTTCGGGCAAATATTGTAAGAGTTCATGAGATAATTCGCCAATTAATAGAGCGCGCTTGCGCCTGTCATCCAACTCGCTGACTTGTCGCACTTCTTGATCTTCAGATCTTGAGGGATAAAACGTTTGAATATTTTTATTCTCAAGAGTAGGCGGCGTAAGCGCAAACTTAGGAATCATCACTCGCTCTTGCATCAATACTTTTTGCTCCAAGATCTTCTGCCGCGGGAGTTCCCCAAAGCACAGTATTTGTTGGTCCTCCTGAAGGGGATCGCTGCGTTCGATGCAGAGAGGAGAGAGCGCAGAGAGAAGCGATAAATACCAGCATCCTTCCGCAGGACCGTTTCGTCCATGAAAGCCTGATATGTATAAGCGCTCTTCTGCACGCGTGAGGGCGACATAAAGAAGACGCTGATGTTCCTCACGCTCCGCCATACGATAGGCTTCACGCGCCATTAATACTTGTTGCGGATCGCTCTCTTTGCCTCTTGACCAGATGAGTAACGAACGATCTTTAGAATTTAAAGCAAAGAGATTGGGGTCATGCTTGCCTGAGGGCGCCCCGCAGGTATCGGGCAGAAAAACAATCTTGGCTTCAAGTCCTTTGGCTGCGTGCACTGTCATAACACGCACAGCATTTTGCACCGCCTCCAAATCCCGTTTGATGGATAGATCAAGCGATTGAACCATTGAGAGAAATTTGGCCAAAGAAGCTGGTTGCGTCCGCTCAAAAGTCAAAGCAAGAGACAGAAATTCATCTATGACATCATTTGCCTCGATCCCCAGACGGGCGATCAAAGACGCTCGATATCCCTCACTGGCAAGAATATGACTATAAAATTCAAAAGGACCGCTCTTTTGCGCCGCTTTGCGCCAAAGCTCAATTTTTTCTAGCGCCTTTTTGTGATGCATCGCCTCAGATGCACACAAGGCGCTGAATAACGATCCTTCGCGGTCTGGGGCTAACATAATCAGGTCTGCATCATCAAACCCGATAAAGGGAGATTTCAACAACCCAGCAAGCATCAGATCATCATCAACAAGCAAGGCGACGCGCCCAAGCGCTATGAGATCAATAACAGCGATGTGATGAATTAGATCTAATCGATCAGCTCCTGCGACAGGAATATGTTGCATCTTCAATGCACGGATCATGGCCTCAAAAAAAGCACCGCGCTGTCTGACAAGAATTAAGATATCGCTTGCATTAATTGCTCTTCTTTGACCCCCATCTTCAACTGTTTCGCCACTATTAATCTCTAATAATTTTTTGATTTTTAGCGCAATTTTTTCCGCCAAACGCTCGGCTGGATCGTCACGTTCTGGAGCGTCGACGGGCAACCGCCAATCCTGTGGTTCTTGCGTCCCTCCTTTTGCAATTAGCGGCCAAATTTCAACAAGCGCTGGAACATCGGCTTTTAAGGCCTCATGCGTCAACTTCTCATCAGCAGCAAGCCCTAAACCTTGAATATTATCTCCGTTGGAAAAAACTCTATCTACCGCGCTTAATATGCCAGGAGCAGACCGGAAGGACTGATGTAAGGCGATTTGACTAAAAGCGAGATCAGCATTCTTAAATCTTTGCTCAAGAACGCGGCGCATTTCTTGAAATTTGTCTGGCGCAGCGCCTTGAAAGGAAAAGATTGACTGCTTTTCGTCTCCGACTGCAAAGAAACTCCGCTCAACTGAACGCGCACTAACGCCAGCACAAAACTCATCGGCGATCGCTGTTAAAATATCCCATTGCGCTGCGCTTGTATCCTGCGCCTCATCAAGCAGAATATGATCAATTTGCGAATCGAGCTTATAAATTACCCATGAAGGACTTGAACTGCTTAGCAAGCGTCGCGTGCGTTCGATCAAATCATCATAATCTAGCAAATTTTGCGACCGCTTTAATTGCTGATAATGAATCAACATCGCCCGACCAAGCGTGACCAATGATCGGGAGCGTTCAATCAGCGCGGCCGCCTTACGTTTATTGACAAGGCGATCAAGCCGATCGCGCTCAGCCTCTAGTCGCGCCAAAAGATCAGGGCGCTCCTCACTTAGTTTTTTGCTGATGATGGCTGTACGTGCGCCTAGGCCTCTTGGCGCTCCTTCCTTTGTGAAAAAAACGGAAAGATATAAGTCAAGACACCCTGGCTCTTCCCGGCGCACAAATGCTTCTCGAAGCATGACGCTAAGTTTTTTATCATTAACTCCACCAGCCTCAAGTTGATCGGCCAAGAGAGGCCATTGTGCGGGAGCTTCCCCGTCAAAAATCATTTCCTTCTCAATTTTTTCTAAATTTTCTTCTCGAGCGAGCCCAAAATATTTTTGCAAATCGATATAATAATTATCTAAGTTATCGGTATCTAAAATAAGCTCTCGATTAAATAAGAGCTCACTGCATAGATTCTCAAAGCTCGCCGCCCCAATCTCACGCGAAATTTGCTCAAATGTCGGACCGAGGACACTTGCTCTTGAGACTGCTTGTTGAATAATATTTTTTTTTGAACGCTCTAACAGATCAGCGCGCAAGACGTCATCGACAACAGAGAAACCTGCCGGGACATTCGCCTCAAACGGAAAAAGATGCAAAATTCTTTCGCAGAAGGCATGAATTGTTTGTATTTTTAGCCCACCAGGGGTTTCAACAGCGCGCGCAAAAAGCTGTCGGGCAAATACAAGATCTTTTTTTGAAGGGCGAGATGCGCCTGTCGCTTCAATAACCTTAATAAGGTCGATATCGTCTAGAAGAACCCATTTTGCAAGATTTTCTGACACCCGCGCGGACATGTTTGCTGCAGCCGCTTTGGTGTAAGTCAAACATAAAATATGTGAAGGCGGCACGCCAGTAAGTAATAGCCGTAAAACTCTCTGAGCGAGAACATAGGTTTTTCCAGAACCAGCATGAGCTGAGACCCAGATCGACCGGGCTGGATCTGCGGCTATGCGTTGTTTTTTTAGCGTTAAGGAAGGGATTAGACGAGTAGTCATCCTTCATCTCCGCCACCGCGCGACCATTCAAGGACGCGGGCGAGATAATCATAGTCCCCAATATCTGAGTTTAGAAAAGCATATGGGCGCGAGAGATAGGGCGTCGTCTCATCTCTAAATTGGGTTAAAAGATTAATGACTTCTTCACGATGATGGGCAACAACTTCAGCTAAATCTGTCTGATCCTTCCACTCAAGCCATTGTATTTTTCCGCCTGACTTTAACCCAAAATACGCAGCGTGAGAGACGTGTTTATGTCCAACTTCCCTGAAAGCGCCGGCCTCTATCATCGCCGCTTCTAAAGTCAGCTGCGGCGACCAGCCCGCTTTCACCTGGGCATTCGTTGGTACGCGTCCTGTTTTATAATCAAAAACATAGGCAGAGCCATTTTGATCAACTTCAATACGATCTGCTTGAGCTGTAATCGTAAAGTCGCTGCCATCCTTAAGTTTAAAGCGCCAACTCCCTTTAATTTCTTGAAAAATACATATCGCCTCTTTGCGTCTTTGACTTTCAAAATTAAAGAAATTCTCAAGACCAGTTATAAGACGCGGCCAAGTAAATCCCACAAATTCTGGATCTTCAAAAAATTCCGCTAACTCCGTTTTAGAGATTTCTATAAGTTCTAAATACATTTGCTCAGTTAACTGACACTTTGGATAAAGATGAATAAATTTTGAGATAGCTAAATGAATGGATGTGCCAATTTCACGTGGACCTAACTTTGCGCCTAAGAGGGCCAAGGGCTTTAATTTAAGAATAGATTCTGCATAAACTGCGTAAGGGTCGCGCCGCAGTTGTTCAATGCGCGTAACGCTTAATTGCGTTGGACGCAACGAAAGAGGCGGCTTTGGGCGCGGCTGCTCAAGCGAGATTAGCATTTCAGGATCATCTAGCCGCAGTGCAATGTCTTGCATCTTAAGGCCGCGAGCTCGACAAGCTTCAAAAGCTTCGCCAGACAGCGCTTCTATTCTTGTTATGAAGCGCGAGGCGACAGTTGGAGATCCATTCCTTTTGAGAGCGCGCGACACCACAACCTTAGCTGCGCCAAGCGCCATCATAAAATCATGCGCGCTTTGACCAATCCGTCTTTCAGGCGAACTCATCGCTAACTGCTGACGCATAGAACGATTTAGGAAAACGCCAGTTTCGACCTGTGGCGGCCACACTCCTTCATCAAGGCCGGCTAACAAAACGACATCAGCGTCGATCAATCGCGCCTCAAGCGGTCCTAGGATTTGTAATCTTGGATGCGAACTACCTTTCGCACGAAACATTGTTTCGTGAGCAATGCTTTGAAAAATCACTCGATAATTCGCTACGCCAATCGGGTTTAATGCCTCAACATTTATAAGCTGGTCGAAAATCTCTTCAAGAAGCTCAATTTCTTCATATTCATCATAATTTGCGTTAGAAATTAAAGCATAAAAAATCTCCTTATGGCTCTTGGCGTAGGCGCTCAGCGGACTTTCATCGGTGAGCGTCACAGTATGGGCAAAGATAGATTGCAGTTTTAGGAAGATCTCTTGAATATTCTTCCATTGTTTTTCGGTAATGTGCTGGGCTGCTGGATAGGATTGTTGAGATGCGGCGCGTTGTTGGGCTAATATAATATGCTCAAGCCAATCATTCTTATTGCTTTTTTTTATTCTCAAGACTGCAATCTCGATTAAAGGGCGCAGTCTCTCTACTTGCTCTCGCAGCATCCCAAGCGTGAATAATCCATGGGACAAGAGAGCTGAAATATTGAGTTCGGTCAGACCCTCTAAAAGTATATCGCAAATTACCGTCGACAGCGTCCCTACAGGCGTCAAGGCAAAGACGACTCCGCCAGAGTCATTTATAGCTATATTGTAGCGTTGCAGATCTTGCGCTACACGACGCGCTATATTTCGATCTGGAGTGATTAATACTGCTGTCTTACCTGGTTGCTCAAGAACCTCTCGCATGAACAGCGCCAAAGTTAAGGACTCCAAACGCTCATCTGGCGCTTCAACATAACTAATTCCCGCTAGCCCTGTGTGAAAAAGCTCATGTGAGTCTTTGCAAAAATCTCTCCAATGCGCTGTTTGCGACGCTGACGCCATCGCGACTGAAATAATGCGCCGACGCGCAGAGAGATCCGGTGTTAATTCGCCAATTTCGGTAATCTCATCACGCGCAGCGCCCATCTGCTCAAGTAATTTTTTGAGCATGATTTGCGGATGGCTATAACTTGTCTCATCTTGCGCCTGACCTAAACAATCCCAGGAAGCTTGGCTCATTTCCTGATCTAGTCCCGGTAAAACAACAGCGCCATTCTCTAACATAGAAATAGCGGTTAAAAGTCGGGCTGTCGCTGGCTGCGCGCCAGTGGATCCAAGTGCAATGATCGGCGTTAGAGATTTATTCTTTTCCAGGAGGAGCGCCTGGGATTCTGTTATTTTTTTTTGTCTAGTAGAATTATCCATTAGTTGTCGATGGCCCAGAATTTTGGGCCATTGAGTTAATGCGATATCAAGAAATTGCGTAGTAATCGACCAATAGGGATCAAAACTATCGTCAACAATTTTTTTTAAAAGCTGTGGATCAATATCTTCAATATTAAATTCGTCGATTAAACTGGCAAGATCTCGGGCCAGCAAATAAGCCGCTGAAGGCGTAGGAGTCACCAGAAAAGGTTCGCCAATATCATAATTCATCTGTCCTTCTTGCGATATTGAGACAATTGCATGCTGAAAAGATTTTGACCAAGCAAGAATGAGCTCAGCCAGAATAAAACGTCGCTCTAATTCGCCAATTGAAGAGGCAAAAAAATCAAAACTATTTTCTTCATCAATGGAAAATAGATCCTGTGAAGCAGGCTCATCAAGGCCGCCTAGAGGCAGTATTTGCGGAAGAAGTAAAGCAGAACTAAAAAGATTTTGCTCAAATTCCAATCTTAAAGCTTGCGCGGCCCGTCGCGTAGGAACGTATATCTTTGTTCTTGCAATTGTAAAAGGCGAGGACACATGGGAAATAGACGGGAGAATATGACCAGAAAGAAAGGCGCGAACAAAGTTTTTTAAAAAAGGCGCACCAGGAGTAATGGTGAAAAGATTTCGCCTTGATGTCGAACGTGTCATTTTTTGTAAGCCGCGATCGCCCTCTCAGCTTCTTCTATCGCCTCTATAGACCCAACATGCAACCATAGACCCTGAGAAACGACGCCGTAGAGCCTACCAGCAGCGCCAGCGGCAAAGAGATAGGGCGACAATTTAATTACATCTCCCGTCGCATCGAAAAAGAGCTCTGGTTTAATCAAAGCTACTCCCGAATACACATATGATTTTGGACCTTCTGGCCGTAGCAGACGACCATCGGGCGCTAGATCAAAATCTCCTTGCCAATCAACACCAACGCTTCCCTTTGTCTGCGACAGCAACAACGCAATATCCATTTTTTTTGGATCCCACGCCTGCGCTAACAACAATAAGTTTGATTGCTTTGCGCCAAACCAAAAAGCATCCGTGTTGCACATAAAAAAAGGCGCTGAGCCGATAAGCGGCAACGCCTTACGGATGCCGCCGGCCTGATCCAACAATAAGGAGCGTTCGTCAGAAATGATAACCTGCGGATTTTGACGGCGCGCAACATGTTCCTCAACCTGATCCGCCAGATGGTGAACATTAACGATTGCCTTCTTAACGCCAATCTCAGCTAAATCGTCAAGCGTCCGATCAATCAAGGTTTGCCCTTTGACCTGCACTAAGGGCTTGGGCAAATGATTGGTCAAGGGCCGCATACGTGTGCCCAGTCCGGCAGCAAAGACCATAGCGATTTCTGGAATTAGCGCTGACACGAGAGGCTCATTCATTTGAAAATAATGTAGGGATGTTCGTCGTATACCAGGCTTTGATTTCCTCAAGCGCGGGGTGCCGTAAAGATTTCTTCAAATAGGCTTCAATACGTGGAAGATGAACAAGATAATGCGGTTTGCCATCACGACGGTTAAGCCGCGCAAAGATGCCCAGAATCTTCGTATTCCGCTGAGCCGCCAAAATTGAATATGATCGGGCGAATTCCGCCATGTTAAACTGCGGATCCTTTTCTCGACGAAGATTCGCGTAATGAGCTAAAAGTTTTAGTTCAAAGGCATCGGCAATCGTTACGCGCGCATCTTGTCCTAGAGAGGCTAGATCATATGCTGGGTTACCTAAGACACAATCTTGGAAATCAATAATGCCAATACGCCCCATGCCCTCACGCGATTCCAGCCAAATTAAATTCGGCGAATGATAATCCCGCAGGGTCCAAGTTGGCGGAGAATTTGTAATGTTCATTAGCGCCTGGCGCCAGAGATTAATAAAATTTGCGCGCGCGCCAGAAGCTACGCTTACATTGACGTGGTCAACATACCAGTCCAGGAGCAACTCAACTTCTATTAATAAGGCGTCAAGATCATAAGGGGGGATATGATAATATCGTCCTTCTTCAACTTTGATCGTCTCAGGCAAAGACTGCGCGTGCAGCTCAGCAAGAACTGCCGCCGCCTCTAGATAACGGACTAAAATCGGTCCCGAATCATCGATAATGCCTACACGGCCTAAATCCTCGACAAGCAAAATACCGCTCTCTAAATCAGAAGCGTAAATTTCTGGCGCTGAAAATCCCCGCTCTCGCAATCCTTGCGCGATCGCTACAAATGGGGTGACATTTTCAGCCAATCGAGCAATCTGACTATAGGACTTGCCATATCGGATTGGCGGGCCATCCGGACGCTGCGGCGATATCATTAAGATTGCTTTTGCGCCATCTTTGTTTTCTAAAGTTTCATAAGCGCGAGTAGACGCGTCGCCTTGTAAAAAACTACGATGCGCTTGAGCCCAGCCGGATTGACGCAACAAATCTCGAATAGACTTAAACGGCGCAAGGCGCGCAGCAAATGTACCGTATGCGGTAATCGTAATACGCCGTTCATTTGGATTGTCAGCCTGGCCAAAATTAAGCGCGATCTCTAAACGATTTTTTGGTAGAGCCTCCGGAATACGTTCCGCCCATTCCACCAGAGCGAGCGCCTCTTCTATTGTTTCGTCCCAGCCAAGGCCAGCCAGATCCTGCATAGAATTGACCCGATAAAAATCTGCATGCACCAGTCGCTGACGCTCAACTTCATAGATCTGCATCAAGGTGAATGTTGGACTAGGCACCTCTATTTTAGGATCATTGAAAAACTCGCAAATCAACGCCCGAGCAAAAGTAGTTTTGCCAACGCCGAGATCGCCGGTTAGAGCGATAAAATCTCCGCTTTGCACGAATCCAGAAATTTCATGCGCGAGGGCGATAAGCTCTTCTTCATGAGCAACGTCAATCTGCCAGACAACGGTCGCTTTTTCGCTATTTTGCGTCATTATGCGCCTCTTTGATTGACGATTTGCGCAGTCTGATCAAGAGCTAGAGACGCCGGAAAAACACAAGTTACTGTTGTGCCTTCTCCTGGGGCAGAATCTACAAAGACCTTACCGCCATGAAGTTCCATGAAGGCGCGCACAATTGAAAGTCCTAAACCAACACCACGATGTCGTGACCCATTCGTATAAGACTCGAAACGATCGAATATCTTATCTAAAACATCCGGTGAGATCCCGCGGCCACAGTCTGTAACCTTAAAAATCACCTCTCCATTACGTCGGAATGCGGCTAATGTGACAGTTTGGCCCGGGCTCGAGAAGCCTATGGCGTTAGAAAGCAAATTAAAAAGAATTTGCCTCAACCGCTTAGCGTCAGCTCTAAAGCTTCCAACATTATCCATAGCGACAATCTGTACATCTATGGAATTTTCCGCAAGGCGATCCTGGACACCTTCTATTGCTGCGCGCATTGCTTGCTCGACATCAATATTGGATAGTTCTAGATCCATCGCATCTTTATCAATCGTCGCAAGGTCCAAAATATCATCTACGATTGCTAAAAGCGCCGCTGAGGATTTACTCACATAGCCCAAATATTCAAGCTGCTTCGCGTTCAACGGGCCCGTGGCTTGCTCGTTTAATAAATGAACAAAGCCATTAATATTATTTAAGGGCGATCTTAATTCATAAGATACATGATGTATAAAATCATTTCGTAGATTTTCCGCAGCCAATAAGACCTTATTTCGCTCAGAGAGCGCCCGCTCTGCATTGACATTCGCTGTAACGTCAACAAAAGTGAGCAATGCTGCGCCATCAAGAAGCGACTGCGCAGTACAATCTAGAATGACATTATCATTTCTTTCAATTCTTTGGGTAAAGCCTTCACGCAATTCGTTCAGTCCAGTAACAAAATGCTTCAAGGCGGCCCAGCCGCTTTCTGCGCCATGCAGCGACTGACACATCTCTATCAATCTATCAATATGCGGTTTTTCTTGCTGAAATTCAGCAGGTAAACGCCACAATGCCGCAAAAGCCGGATTGCAGAAACTGAGCCGGCCATCAGAGCCAAAAACCGCCACGCCTTCACGTAACGTCTCAAGTGTTTCGCTTTGCGTGCGATTTAGTGCGTTAAATCGCGTCTCAAGATCATAGGCCTTAGTTGTATCATCATAGAGATATGTGACGCCCCCTTGAGTGTTAGGATGCGCAACGACCTCTACAATCCGGCTATCGGGCAAATGCCATGTGTATCGCGCTGCTTCTGTTGAGCGATAAACGCTAAACATACGTTCTTTCCAGGAGCGATAATCGCTTTCCACAGGCAAGCGCTGTTTTGCCCGAAGCCAATCCAATAATTCGCCATCTGAAGGTTTTTGCTCAAGAAAGGCCATATCAATCTGCCAGAGCTTGGCATAGGCGTCATTATAATAGATCAGCCGTTTATCTTGACCAAAGATCGCCACAGCGGTTGGCAAAAGGTCTAACGTTCGCACATGTGAGAGCATTTGTTGCTGCAAGTCAGCGCGCACTAATTCAACTTCATGACGATCAATCGCCATCGCTGCGACCATGTCCCTCGAAACAGCCTGGGTGACATCAAGTGAATGACGTTGACCAGCGACAATAGCTGGCACACGCGCTTGCCAGATCAATTCCTGTCGCAGAGATGCTGCTGCAAGATCGCGCGCTGGCTGATCAAGGAGCTCTAATCCTCTCGTTAAAACATCCGCTGGATCTTTGGCTTCGACAGCGGCCGCATAGGCGCTATTAACAAAAATAATGTTCCCGTCTTGATTGCGAATCCACACCGGAACCGATGATGCATCAAGGAGAGCGCAAAGGCTCGCAAGCTCATTTTCCATTTCTTGGTAACGCGCCCGCATGGACAAAAGCTCAAGACGATCGCCAGAGATTTCTCTAATTCTCATGACAGCGCAGGAGCCTATAGCTCGACCTTGAATATCGAAATGCACCCCCGCACGACTTGTCATTGATAAAGAAAATCCCTCGCCATTTAAACGCAGCCGCCCGATAGCGCCCTCCAGCGTTTGCGCCGGCTCAGATGACAACCATGAATGGAAAGAAAGCAAACTCTGAGGAGAGAGGCCCTCAAGTGATTTAATGGTCGATATATGCACATCCGGCGCACTATCGACGCCAGTCCAAGCAATCAGAATCTGCGCTTCGCTGGAGAGAAATTTCTGCGCCTGCTCAAGACGGGAGCGTGTGTCCGCAAGCTCTCGTGAAAAACGCTTAGCACTCTTACGCCAAGACCGACGCTCGGCAATATAAGTTAAGGCGACAACAGCCGTAATGAGCGCCAAACCGCTACTGAAGGCAAAATTTGCAACGCCCGGATCATACCCAGCCTCTGCAGCAAAAGCCGCACTCTGCGCAAAAGCTCGCGAACAAGAAAATACAACTCCGGCGAGCACAAAAAGGCCAGTTAAAAACAATGAGAATTGACGCAAGTATAAAGGAGACATCTCCCCGCTAGGCGCGGAAATTAGCCGCAATCTCTTTGCGCGCCAATGACGATCATCATTCATGCGCTCAGACCCGCGCTCGCGCATAATCGCCAATAAATTCCATCTTAACCGATCTCCACGGTCGAATGTTTGTGCTCATTACGACAACGCTGAGAGCGGCGCTTGCGATGAAAAACAATCATCGCGACACTATACTCGGGATAACGCGACTTCCGTTGACAGGACCCAACGAAGCAGCCGCGCGCGCGCTCCGAATCACTTCAATTTATAGCGTCAAAGCGGAAAAGAGAATCGTGTTTCGACAAAGAAATGAAATAGAATTAAAAAAAACGCCCCCTCCGGCACTGGAGGGGGCGCTCTATCGCAACGACTGATTCAGAATGGCACAGTCAGGCCAAATTAATAGCGATAATGTTCCGGCTTGAACGGGCCGTTCTGTGGTAAGTTTAGATAGACAGCTTGCTCTTCAGTCATCTGAGTGAGTTTGACGCCAATCTTATCTAGGTGAAGAGACGCAACTTTTTCATCAAGATGCTTAGGCAGCGTGTAGACTTCCTTCTTGTAAGCACCCTGCTTAGAATACAGCTCAATCTGAGCCAGCGTCTGGTTAGTGAAAGACGCAGACATAACAAAAGAAGGATGACCTGTGGCATTGCCAAGATTTACGAGACGTCCCTCCGAGAGAAGGATGATCCGCTTACCGTCTTGAAATTCAATCTCATCAACTTGCGGCTTAACATTGTGCCATTTGAGATTTTTCAAGCCAGCAACTTGGATCTCGCTATCAAAATGGCCGATGTTACAGACGATTGCCCGATCTTTCATCTTGCGCATATGATCAATTGTAATAACGTCCACATTTCCTGTCGCCGTCACGAAGATATCTGCGCGCGGCGCAGCGTCTTCCATGGTGGTGACTTCATAACCTTCCATTGCTGCTTGTAGAGCGCAAATTGGATCTATCTCTGAAACAAGAACGCGGCAGCCCGCATTGCGCAAAGAAGCAGCCGATCCTTTGCCAACATCGCCAAAACCAGCCACCATCGCGACTTTACCCGCCATCATCACGTCGGTGCCGCGTCGAATGCCATCTACGAGCGACTCGCGGCATCCATAGAGATTATCGAATTTTGATTTTGTTACTGAGTCATTGACATTAATTGCCGGCCAAAGAAGCTTGCCTTCTTTTTGCATGATATAAAGACGATGCACGCCAGTTGTTGTCTCTTCAGTGACGCCTTTGATGGCTTCAGCATTGCGTTTGTACCAACCTGGATTTGCTTTCAGACGCTTTTTAATCGCAGCATAGAGCACTTCCTCTTCTTCATTTGTGGCCTTTTCTAAAAATGCCGTATCGCCATTTTCAGCGCGCAAGCCAAGATGAATCAACAACGTCGCATCGCCGCCGTCATCGAGGATCATGTTTGGGCAACCGCCATCGCTCCATTCAAATATTTTATGCGTATAGTCCCAATAATCTTCCAGGCTTTCGCCCTTTTTAGCGAAAACAGGCGTTCCGGTTGCAGCAATCGCCGCTGCAGCATGATCTTGCGTTGAATAAATATTGCAGGAAGCCCAACGCACGTCAGCGCCTAAGGCCTTAAGCGTTTCAATCAACACCGCTGTCTGGATCGTCATATGCAGCGAACCCGCAACGCGCGCGCCCTTCAACGGCTGAGCGGAGCCATATTCAGCTCGCGTCGCCATAAGGCCAGGCATTTCCGTTTCAGCGATAGCGATTTCCTTACGTCCCCAATCCGCCAGCGCAATATCGGTCACGGCATAATCATTGAAATGAGCGGTCATTCTTTTCCTCTTTTTTTGCCGACGGTTCGGCGTCTCCGCATGCGTGCTGTAACGAAAAACCTATTTAAAACAGCACGATGCAATTAATTCTGGTGTGTCTTCACGCCTCAAGACGGCTAACCTTTGCCAGCGTGGGCGCTCTCTGTAACAAAACATTCTCTCAAAGGCAATAAAGATATAAACAAATCTTTATATCTTTATTAATTGTTGTTAGGAGAATAATTTTTGCGCCTGCGCACAGTTTACAAGCGCTTCTAACCCACAGCTTGGCTCCGATTTCATCCAGCCAACGATTATCCTAGGCCCAGTTTGCCCTCGCAACGCCTAGAAGATCACAAATGGCCAGAGACTTTACAAAAATCCTTTCACAAAGCTGAAACAGAAATTAATCAACTCAGGGCTCTGGCGCTCTCGTAAAAGAAATTAAGCCTTGAGCAGTCTTGCCCCCAATTGCGTAAAAGCGGTTTTGAACAGAATTAATAGGCAATGGACGCGGT
The DNA here is from genome assembly GCA_002412985.1 of Methylocystaceae bacterium UBA5192. Lineage (GTDB taxonomy): Bacteria > Pseudomonadota > Alphaproteobacteria > Rhizobiales > Beijerinckiaceae > Methylocystis. Next base: position 51,045 of record DHWC01000128.1, read on the forward strand.
CAAAAAGATCATTGCTCGCCGAAGTATGAAACAACTATCGCTCATTTAAGTCGCTGCAAATATAGCTCTTAATCTTATCTCCTCCCGTTCCCGCAACTATCCAACCTCCACGCCCTGCTCTATAAACGCCTCCTCAAATCATCTGCGACGCCGAGGTCTCTTAAAAATGCTGGATGCGTTAAAAAACTTCATCGATGAACTCACCGGCGAAAGTCAGCGGGAAAAACCCATTGATCTTGCTGATTATCAGCTTGCAGCGGCGGCCTTGCTCGTTCATATCGCCTCGATTGATGGCGATTTTGATCAACAGGAACGGCACAGGATCCAACAACTTGTAGAGGCGCGTTTTGGCCTCACCCCCGCTCAAGCCAGCACGCTGATTTCTGCCGCACAGGCAAGCGAAAGCGAGGCAGTCGATCTCTACCGCTTTACCAGCGTGTTGAAACGTCGACTTGACGCAGATGGACGAATTCAAGTTGTCGGCATGTTATGGGACATGGCGCATGCCGATGGCGCCGTACATGAATTTGAAGAAAATGTTGTCTGGCGCGTTGCCGAATTACTTGGCGTTTCTACGCGCGATCGCGTTGAATTGAGACGCCTTGTGCGCGAAAGCCTTAACGCTCAACCATCAGAAGACCAATAGTCAATTGAGGAATTCTGGATATGAGTCTTGATAGTCAAAACCGCGCTGTGACGCTGATCACTGGCGCGTCAGATGGAATTGGCGCAGAGCTCGCCCATGTTTTTGCAGAAAATGGTCATGAGCTTGTGCTTGTGGCGAGAAGACAAGATAAGCTGCAAGCCTTAGCCGACCAAATCAAAACAACAAGCGGTAAAGCGCCCCTAGTGATCGCACTTGACCTCATCAAGCCAGACGCTGTCGCACTCCTTGTCACACAACTCAACACGGCGGGACTGAGCATTCAATATCTTGTCAATAATGCCGGTTTTGGTTTGATTGGACGTGTTGCTGAACTTAATGCTGCAGAACAACTCGATATTATAAAACTCAATAGCGAAGCGCTTACAGCTTTAACGCTAGAATTTCTTCCGCAGCTCATCCGGCATAAAGGAGGTGTAATAAATGTCGCGTCCGTCGCCGCCTTCATGCCAGGACCAGGCTTTACAATTTATTATGCGACGAAAGCTTATGTGCGCTCGTTTACTGAAGGCCTTGCAGAAGAACTCAAACCCTTTGGCGTGAAGGTTTCTTGCCTGTGTCCAGGCCCTGTCGCAACAGGGTTCCAAGCGCGCGCGGGCTTTGATTTCTCAGGTCCGATGGGCGCAATGAAACCAGCTATGCTGTCGGCGCGAGATGTCGCTCAACAAGGCTATACCGGTTTAATGGCAGGTAAAACGATTGTTATTCCCGGCGCCGTTAATAAATTTCTGGTCTTCTTCGCCAGATTGACGCCGCGCGCGCTTCTCTTGCCAATCTTGGCGACAGCGCAGAAAAAACGGTGAAAAAAAACGGCCCCTGAGGGCCGTTTTTTAAAGATCTTATTCTTCGGTCGACTTAATCTTGAGGACCTGGCGACCGCGATACATCCCAGTCTTAAGATCTACATGATGCGGGCGCCGCAATTCACCAGAATCCTTGTCCTCGACATAGGTCGGGGCTTTAAGCGCATCCGCCGAGCGACGGAAGCCTCGCTTCATCGGCGAGGTTTTTCTCTTTGGAACAGCCATTTATCTCACTCCAGCGCATTGGGAAGCGCCAAACGCGCCGCCTGCGAAAATTTCATGATGCGGGCAATTACACCAATTAAAGGCGGCTGACTACCCCCACCTCTGCCCCACTAGGGCTCAGCGGGGACTATTAGTCTGATCGGCGGCCGGCAACATCGCGGGATCTTCTTCAATCAATTGTTTCGATCCGCGATCATCAAGATGCCTTGCTGCTTGAACTGGCGCGGCGCTCAATCCGGTTTGAGAGGCCAACCAGCGTTGCCAATCGTTTTGAGAGCCGTTGAAGGTATTTTGATCAACTGCATTACCTATGCCTGCGATGCGCCCATCCGAACGATACTGCCAAAACGTCCACCGACGGTCGCCATAGCGTACCTGTGGATGGTATTTCGTCGAGCGCACCCAAATTGGATATTCAGACAAAGCATCCGAATGAAGGATCGCCTGATAAAAATCCACTGAGGAGTAAATGATCGGCCGCTTACCATAATGGCGCTCCATCTGCTCCAGCATGGCGCGCATATCTCTTAAGGCCTCATCGCGATAAAGCGTACGTTTACAACTCTTCGACTCAGGCGTCGCCTCAACATCAAGCACAGGCGGCAAGGCTTCAGAGTCAACAGGAACATTGGCGATAAAATTACCAATCTCTTCATGCGGCGGACGACACCAATAAACAAAGTGATAAGCGCCGCGCGGCACACCGGCGGCTTTCGCTGCCGCCCAATTATATTGAAATTTAGAGTCTGTGCGATCGCCGCCTTCCGTCGCCTTGATAAAAGCAAATGCGACGCCGGAGTCTTTCACCTGGCCCCAATCAATATCGCCTTGATATTTTGAAACGTCGATACCATGCACAGGAAATTCGGCAGAACGCGTCGCCGGAAATTTATGTAGTTCCGTTTCAGGAACGGCATAAGCGAGAAAACTTGGATCCTTTTTCGTATTGGTGAGCGGCGCGCTTGTGGCGAACTTATGGCCGCGACTATAACTTGGATCCAGACCGCCGCCGCAAGCGCTTAATAAAGACACCGCGCCAAGGATGAGACTGGCGGAACAAAAGGAACGAGGGAAAGTTGATAACGAGCGCATGCAGTCAATTATCCTCAAATCCGGTAACGGAGCGTTAACGCGCTGAATAAGTTTAATGGAGATGAAACCATAGGGTGGCAATTGTTAAGAAAGCGCCGTAGCCAACCACATCCGTAATCGTGGTGACAAAGGGTCCCGAGGCCACGGCTGGGTCAAATTCTAGCTTATCCGCCACTAGGGGGACAACAATCCCCCCAAAAGCCCCCGCAACAAGATTGGTGAACATCGCCAGAGCCATAACTGGACCCAAACCAACATTTTGGAACCAATTTGCTGCTACTATTCCCGTTACAAGGCCAAAGGCTGCACCATTAACCGCGCCGATCGCCAATTCACGCATAACGATTCTCAGCGCATTCGCGCGCGTAAGTTCTCTCGTCGCCAACGCGCGCACGGCGACTGTCATGGTTTGCGTCGCTGAATTGCCGCCTTGACCAGCTACGATGGGTCCAAGCACCGCCAAAGCGACCATTTGCTCTAGTTCTGATTGAAAAGCCTTGAGCACTGATGAGGTAATAAAAGCCGTCATCATATTCACAAATAGCCAGCTGAAACGGCTCCGTGCGATCCACCAAAAACTATCCGTTAATTCCTCTTCAGGATTAACGCCGCCCAATGCGAGGATTTCTTCAGAGGCCTGTTCCTGTATGACGTCAACGATGTCATCAATAGTCAGAACGCCAACGAGCCGATCCGCTTCATCTACGACGGGAACTGAGACAAGATTATAGCGTTCGAACAGCCGTGCGGCTTCAGCGCCATCTTCAGTCGCTTTTACCCGCCGGCGATCCTCCTGCATGATTTCATCAAGTCTTGCGGATGGTTTTGCGCGCACCAAGGCGTCTAGAAACACTGTACCTAAAAGATGGTGCGCTGGATCAACTACAAAAACTTCAAAGAAACTATCGGGTAGGTTATCCGCTTCAGTTTCTCGAAAAAAATCGAGCACCTTTCCTGCTGTCCAAAAGGGAGGCGCGACAACTAAGGTTGTCTGCATTAACCGTCCGGCGGAGTCCTCCGGATAATCCAGAGAGCGACGCAGAACGGTGCGCTCTTGTGCGGGCAAAGCTTGAAGAACTTCCGCCTGATCTTCTGGCTCCAGCGTCTCCAGCAGGGCGACGGCGTCATCGCTTTCTAGATCTCGCATGCCCTCGACAAGAGTCTTAACAGGCAATTCTTCGAGAATGTCTTCGCGGGTCGTATCTCCGATTTCCATCAAAGCGGTGAAATCGAAGTCAGCTCCCATCAGCTCGACGAGCTTTGGCCGAGCTTCGTGGCTCAAAGACTCAATTAGCGCGCCGAGGTCTGCTTCATGGAGATTTTCAACAAGTTCATGCACACGCTGCGAATTACCCAGCGCAACAGCCGCCTCGACTTCAAACACGAAGTCAGCGTCTGGGCCCCCGCCCTCCTCACGGAAATGCTCCGCGCCGGACGTTTTTTCTTCCTGATCGAGCGCCATGGTCGAATCCGCGCTATAAGAGCTCCTGGCTCATAACCCGCAAATGCGCGGAAGCAAACTGGCAATAGCGCAATGTTTAAACTTTCATCCTTATT
>DHWC01000020.1:0-5307 GCA_002412985.1 Methylocystaceae bacterium UBA5192
TCAGCTATGAGGCGATGTTAGCCCAGGAACTCGGCGCAATGAGCTCCGCCGACCTGTTGTTGCATCTGAATGCACAAGAGGCTGGTGAGTTTAGCGCGCTTTTACCTCACAAGCGGCACGCTTTATTATACCCCGCAACGCCCCCGGCGCCGATGGGCCCTGGCGGTGAGGATATTGTAATTGTTGCTAGCAATAATACGGCTAATGTCGAAAGCTTGATTTGGTTTTTGCGGGAAGTCGCTCCAATAATCCCAGGCGTCAAAGTTATAATTGCGGGTAATGTTGACGCTGGGCTGCGCGCGCAGGCGCCTGAAGAATTCTCTCACTATCGACAGTGGTTCGTGGGGCGCGTTGATGATCCCGGGCGTATTTATGCGCGCGCGCGGCTTGTATTATTGCCGACCATTAGCGGACACGGTCTTTCCATCAAAACCATCGAAGCCTTTTCAAGCGGCTTGCCAATTGTAGCAACATCGCACGCGTTACGCGGTCTCGGCGCTGAGGCTCATATGTTGGAAGGAGTGCGGGTTGCAGATGAGGCCGAAGCCTTTGCCAGAGCGATCCGGGAGGTTTTACAGGATAAACCAAGAGATCCCACAGAACGTGAGAGAAGCGCAGTCCGCGCCTATTATAATCGTCAATTCTCTCAGAAGGCTTACGAAACCCATTTGGCAGAATTAATTCTATCGCTCAGGCAAACGGATTAATTCATTTTAATCTGTTTCGATGGGGCGGTTGTAGAAAGTGTTGCGAAAGTGCAACGCTTTCTTAAAAACGTCATTTTGGATCAATATTGGAATTTCATCCACCTTAGGGTGATGTTAGTTATCTCTCACCTAACCGCTGCACCGAGAATCGGGCGGCCTTGCTTGGTGGAGAAATAATTATGAATTTCAAGGCTACGATCCTCGGCGCATGCGCCTCAGTTATCGCTTTGAGCGCAGCGACTGCAGCTGATCTCCCTTCACGTAAGGCGCCTGTTGCGCCGCCGCCACCTGTATTTTCCTGGACCGGATGGCATGGCGGCGTTGTCGGCGGCTATGCTGGCGGAGATGCAAATTACAATGTGAATTTATACGCAGTGAATGGCGCTGCCTGGAAGACAAATCCATCTGCTGGAACCAGTGGTTATATTGTCGGTTATGAATCAGGCTACACCTGGCAACTGCCCAATAACTTTGTCGTAGGTTATGAGGGCGACTATAGCTACACGAATATCTCGCCAGATGGCTCGCGCACCTATAATGGTGGTGTAAGTAGTAACTTGACCTATTTTGGCACTGAGCGTTTCCGTTTTGGCTATGCGATGGGTCGTTTAATGCCATATGTTACTGGTGGTTTCGCCTACGGATATTTCAACGGTGTGTCTTACGGCTCAACAAATGGGCTTTGGGTCTCAAGCGGCTCAAGCGCAAGCCGTTGGGGCGGTGGTTGGACAGTTGGCGCAGGTCTTGAGTATGCATTGATGAATAATTTTTCTGTGAAAGCAGAGTATCTCTACTCAAGCATCACGGCTCCATCTGGCGGATCGGCTGTTAGTTTAGCGGGTAATGGCGTTGGAGTCGTTAACGGCGGCAATTACAACCTCAATCTGGCGCGTGTTGGCGTTAACTATCATGTCAAGAGCATTGGCGCTTTGTTGGGCGTTGATGGGCTTGGCGACTTCTGATCGTATTTTAAAGATCTAAGATCCTTTGATAGCCCGGTCATTTGGCCGGGCTATCTTCTTTTACAAATAAGCTCGACCTTCCTGAGCGATGCGTTATGCTACTGAGTTATGATCCAGAAATATCCAATTCTGTCGAACGCAGCAGTTGTGTCTCAACTCACAGATCGTGCGCGCGAAATTTTCCGACAAATTGTCGATAGTTATCTTGCCTCTGGCGAGCCGGTTGGTTCACGACAATTATCGCGTCTGTTGCCCATGACGCTCTCGCCGGCCTCAATTCGTAATGTGATGCAGGATCTCGAAGAATTAGGACTTGTTTTTGCGCCCCATACGAGCGCGGGACGGCTGCCGACAGAATTGGGATTGCGTTTTTACGTTGATTCTATGTTGCAAATTGGCGATTTGGCCGACGTAGAGCGCGTGCGTATTGCTGCTGAAGTTGAAGCGGCGTCGCGGGATCATGATATTGGCGGGGTATTGGCTGAGGCGACGAGTTTAATTTCGGGTCTGGCGCGCGTTGCGGGCGTTGTTGTCGCGACAAAAGCGAATGTGCGTTTGAGACAAATCGATTTTGTGCGCTTAGAGGCCGAGCGTGCGTTAGCGATCCTTGTTGCGGATGATGGTACGGTGGAAAATCGCGTAATTCCAGTTCCGCGAGATTTGCCCGCCTCTGCGCTTGTCGAGGCGGCTAATTACCTCAATGCGCGGGTCTCTGGCAGAACATTGACGGAGGCGCGCGAGGGCGTGGAAGAATCGCGTCGCGCAGCTCAAATGGAGCTCAATGAATTAACGGCGCGACTTGTTGAAGCGGGATTAGCGATTTGGACGGGAGCCCCAGGGGAGCATCGTCAGTTAATCGTGCGGGGCCAGGCGCATCTCTTGGAAGATCTTACCGCAGCGACTGATCTTGAGCGGGTGCGGTTGCTTTTTGCAGATCTTGAGACAAAAACAGGAGTCATTGATCTTTTAGAGCGCGCTGAACAGGGTGAAGGCGTTCGAATTTTTATTGGATCGGAAAATAAATTATTTTCACTCTCTGGTTCATCTTTGATCGCCGCGCCCTTGCGCGATGGCGATCGCAGAATTATTGGCGCGCTTGGGGTTATTGGTCCTACCCGGATTAATTATGCGCGCATTGTTCCGATGGTTGATTATACGGCGAAGGTCGTCGCGCGTGTGATCAGCGGAAATTGATGCGCATTACATGAAATTCTGTGGGTCTACGTCGATTTGCACGCGGACGCCGTTGCGTTCTTTGGGCGCTAAAGAGAGCAGATCCCGCAAGAAGCCTTGCATATCAGCGCTTTTGGGCCCCTTAGCTAATAAGCGATAACGATAGCGTCCGCGAATCAGTGCGATTGGCGCTTCAGCTGGACCAAGAAGCATCATTTCATCTTTCGCCGCCATACGATCAGTGGGCGCAACCCGATATCGCGCGCTTTTTGGCAATTCACTAACGAGGCGCGCTAAGGCGCGCGCATAAGTTTGCGCTATTTTAGCGTCCGGCGCTGAGACAATAATCGCCGCTAAGCGTCCAAAGGGCGGAAGATCCGCGCGACGACGCAGGGCGATTTCTTGCGCATAAAATTTTTCCGCGTCACCCGATAGGAGCGCTTGCATAACTGGGTGATCGGGTTGGTAGCTTTGCAAGAGCGCCCGCCCTGGCTTATCGCCTCGACCGGCGCGGCCAGTAACTTGACTGAGTAATTGAAATGTTCGTTCGCTGGCGCGAGGGTCGCCATTGTCTAACCCGAGATCAGCGTCGATGACGCCAACCAAAGTCAGATAGGGAAAATTGTGTCCTTTTGCGACAAGCTGTGTGCCGATGACAAGATCAAAATTCCCTTGAGCGATTTCATCCAATTCGCGACGTATGCGTCCAGCGCCGCCGGGAAAGTCAGAAGATAAAACCAAGAGGCGGGCCTGAGGAAAAAGCGTCGCTGCTTCCTCGGCGAGACGTTCTACCCCCGGGCCGCAGGCTGCAAGAGAGTCGGAGCTGCCGCATTCGGGACAATTCTCTGAGCGTTTTTCCGTGTGGCCGCAATGATGGCAGATCAGGGCCCGTCGAAATCGGTGTTCGACAAGCCAAGCATCGCAATTTTCACAGCGAAAACGATGACCGCATGTGCGACAGAGCGTTAAGGGCGCGTAGCCGCGACGATTGAGAAATAATAATATCTGCTCTTTGCGCGATAGATTTTCTTCAATTGCTTCTATGAGGCGCGGGGCGATCCATTGGCCGCGTTTTGGGCCATTTGTGCGCAGATCAATTGCTTCAAGATTAGGCATCGCTCGAGCGCCTGCGCGTGACTCGAGATGAAGGTATCCGTAGCGACCGCTTTGCGCATTAACGCGCGTCTCAATAGAAGGAGTCGCCGAGGCCAATATAATCAGCGCATCCTCCATGCTCGCGCGTACGACCGCCATATCGCGCGCATGGTAAGTTACGCCGTCATCCTGCTTATAGGCGGCTTCATGCTCTTCATCGACAACAATGAGACGAAGATTTTTAAATGGCAGGAATAGCGCAGAGCGCGCGCCAACCACAACGCTGACCTCGCCTAAGGCGGCTGCTCGCCAGATACGCGCGCGCTTGCGCACGCTTACGCCGGAGTGCCATTCGGCTGGCGGCGCGCCAAAACGTTCTGTAAATCGTTGAAGAAACTGCGCCGTAAGCGCAATTTCTGGCATCATCACTAACGCTTGAGCGCCCTCACGTAAAATTGAAGCAATCGCCTCAAAATAAACTTCAGTTTTTCCTGAGCCGGTTACGCCCTCAAGGAGAAAGGGTGCATATTTTTTTGTTCTGATCGCTTGGTTGAGGGTTTCCGCTGCTTGTTTCTGCGCCTGCTCTAATGTGGGAGGACAATAAGAGGGATCGAGCGTTGGAAAAGGCGACTCCGGCGATGCGCTGATTACTTCAAGAGCCCCTTCATCTACCAGCGCATCGATTACGCCTGAAGAACATGCAGCGGCTTCTGCAAGCGCTTTTTTCGAAAACACGAGGCCACCCTCTGCGCAGGTCAGAATGCGGTGTCGCGTTGGCGTCAAGCGTTTGGGCGAAAGACCTGTCGCGCGATACAGGAGGCGTGGTTTTTCGGGGGCCGTTTCTTCAACCGCCCGCGTCGCGAGGCGCAATGCCATGCCAACAGGCGTCAATGTATAGCGTGCGAGCCAATCAATAAAATCACGCAATTTTTGAGGCAGCGGGGGTCTGTCTAATCGCTTCTTGATCGTTTTGAGTTCGCGAGAGTCATTCGAGTCGATATTAACGCGCCAAACAACGCCATAAGCCTCGCGCTTGCCCAAGGGGATAAGGACGCTGTCGCCGGGCTCTAGTTTGAAGCCGGGCGGAGCATAATACGAATAGGGCGCATCGACAGCGACGGGCGGCAAGACTTCAACGATTTGCGCCATTGATACGTGTTCTCGGTCCCGCGTCATCATAAAGGGACTTAGCCGATCTTTGTTAGGGTCGAAAGCGACGATTACTTGACCGCGTCTAAGGAGCTGCCTAACGGTGTGTGAGCCAGTCGGCTGGATGGCCGCTGCCGTGAGGCAGAGGAAAGTCCGGGCTCCACGGAGACACGGCGCCGGATAAGGTCCGGCGGGGGCGACCCCAGGGAAAGTGCCACAGA
>DHWC01000020.1:5646-10350 GCA_002412985.1 Methylocystaceae bacterium UBA5192
AGGGTGAAAGGGTGCGGTAAGAGCGCACCGCTGGGGCGGCGACGTCCCAGGCATGGCAAGCCCCGCCGGGAGCAAGACCGAATAGGGGCGACGTTGGCGGCATTCGCCGTCAAGCCTGTCTCCGGGTAGTCGCCCGGGTTGGTCGCCAGAGGCGGTCGGCGACGATCGTCCCAGAGGAATGGCCGTCACGCGGAGTTCAGCTTGCTGGACTGCGCCATACAGAACCCGGCTTACAGGCCGGCTGGCGCTCATATTAGGAAAATAATCCCCAGAATCGCTCGCAGCTCGATCAACCTGTCGGCCCGTAAACGGTCCCTTAACACTAACAAAGCCTAATAGAGCTGAGCGTCAACATGGCGCTTCGGCTGACAGCCGCTACGTCGACATCATTAGAACCTTCATGGCGTTTCGTCTCACTTCGCAAAGAAATTTTATGTCGATGCGGCTTTGCGCTGTGCGGGCTCTGTCAGACCAAATGAGATCGTTCAGGGGCGCTCTAGCTCCAGGACGGCGCAGGCGCGTGAGGAGGAAGTCGAAGACAATGGGCCGCGGCGCGCCAACTGATTTGATGCTGAGTAAGGACCTTCGGCATGTTGCTGTTTTGCGGGATGAAGCAATGGCGGCGCTTGCGCCAGAGCATGGGGGGAGATTTGTTGATGGCACTTTTGGCGCGGGCGGCTATACGCGCGCTCTGTTAGCTTATCCGCAAACGCTTGTCTTAGCTTTTGATCGAGATCCTAGCGCCATAGCCGGAGCTGGCGACTGGGTTAAATCCGCTCAAGATCGACTATGGCTGGTTGAATCGCGTTTTTCTCAGCTGGATAAAATTGTTCTTGATCGGAATTTTACGCCGCTTGACGGCGTTGTTTTTGATGTCGGCGTTTCCTCGATGCAATTTGACGAAGCGGCGCGCGGCTTTTCTTTTCGGGGCGATGGCCCTTTGGATATGCGCATGGAAGGGCGCGGGTTAAGCGCTGCAGACATCGTCAATACGTGGGATGAAGACGCTCTTGCGGATGTTTTTTATTTCTTTGGAGAAGAACGCGCTGCGCGACGAATAGCGCGCGCAATCGTCCACGACCGGAGGCAAGCGCCTTTTCTCACGACGAAATCTCTTGCAGGTCTAATTGAGCGCGTCGCGCCAAATCGCTCTAGCGATATTCATCCCGCAACAAAAAGTTTTCAAGCTTTACGCATTGCAGTGAACAATGAGCTTGAAGAATTGTTAGCGGGGCTTGCCGGCGCAGAGAAGGTCTTGGCTCCTGGCGGACGTTTAGCGATTGTGAGCTTTCATTCGCTTGAGGATCGTATTGTAAAATTATTTTTTTCTGAGCGATGCGGGCGTGGTGAAACAGGATCTCGGCGACTGCCCGGCGAGGAAGCGCCGCCTAGTCCAAGTTTCCAAAGCTTAGGGCGCCAACCCATTATTCCGTCTGTTTCGGAAGTCCATGCTAATCCGCGCGCCCGCTCGGCAAAGTTACGCTTTGCGACCCGGACGGATGCGCCCTCGCTGCCTATCTCCAATCGTTTAGAGCGAATCACAAGATTGCCAATTCAGGACAAGGGAAAAAACTAATGTTGCGTTTTCTCAATCTTGTCGCGATCGCAGCGCTCATTGGCTCTGCAGTGTACGCCTACACGATCAAATATCAAACAAGCTATCGCGCTGAGCAAATTGCAAAAACTAAAATTGAAATTAAAGCAGAGTCTGATGCGATCGCTGTTTTGCGCGCGGAGTGGGCCTATATGACCCGACCCGAGCGACTTCAGCAGTTAGCAGACCAATATTTGATCGATTTTAAGCCGCTCGACGTTAAACAACTCATTGTCGCGTCTGCTTTGCCGGATAGGGCGGCTCGTACGGATATGATTGGCGGTAAGCTAGACGCTCTAGGGCTCGGTCTCGCTGCTACGCCGCCGGTTGCTTCGCAAGCGTCAGTGAATGCAACAGCCGCTAGCGCATCAAAGACGTCGCCACCGGTAACTAAGTCGCAAGCTTTAAATGAAGGGCCTATTTCTAGTCCTGAGCGCGTATTAAGCCAAGAGCATAAAAAACCATGACGCAAAATCCACCAGATGCAAATCTCAAAACGCGCCGCTCAGCCCAAAGCATGCGCGAAAAAAAGTTTTTAAAGCATATGTTTTCCACCCGGCTCGCTGCTAGCGCGCCGCGGATGCGCTTTGCCGCTCTTGGGTTTCTCGTGCTGTATGGCGCTATCTGTGGTCGTTTGATCTATCTTGGTTTCAAGCCAGATCCCGCAACAAGTCGGCGAGCAGCCGCGCAAGCAGTATCTGCATCTCGTCCTGATATTGTCGATCGGAAGGGTGAGGTGCTTGCGAGTGATGTTAAGGTTATGTCTGTCTTCGCAGAGCCGCGACGGCTGATTGATAAAGATGAGGCGACAGAGCTGCTGAGTGCGGTGCTTCCTGACATTGATTCGCGCGACTTACGGGAACGTCTCGGCGCCAAAAAGGGGTTTGTTTGGGTAAAACGCGAGGTCACATCTCATCAGCGTGACGAAGTCTTTCATTTGGGTCTACCTGGCGTTGGGCTTATTGCCGAGAATAAGCGGGTTTATCCTAATGGGCCAATTGGCGCGCACGTCTTAGGCTTTGCAAATATTGACAATGCCGGCATTGCTGGAATTGAAAAATATATAGATGGGCAAGGGTTGGCTGATCTTCACAACATGGGATTTGCTGCGACTCCAGACGACCTCAAACCTATCGCCCTTTCTCTCGATATCCGCGCGACGCATGCCTTACGCGATGAGTTAGAGAAAGGCGTTGAGCATTTTAAAGCCAAGGCGGGCGCAGCAGCGATCATGGATGTGAATACAGGCGAGATTATCGCGCTGGCTTCATTGCCGGATTATGATCCAAACAAGCCAACGGATGCGCTAGATCCTAATCATATAAATCGAATGAATGTTGGCGTCTATGAAATGGGCTCAACATTTAAAGCTTTGACGATCGCAATGGCGCTCGACTCGGGAAAACTTAATCTTAACTCAAAGCTAGACGCTTCTGGCGCTTTATCCTTTGGTCGTTTCAAAATTCATGATTACCACGCGCAAAACCGCGCCTTAACCGTGCCAGAAGTATTCACATACTCCTCTAATGTTGCCACGGCGCGCATGGCCATGGGACAGGGAGTAGAAAAACACAAAGCTTTTTTAAAAAAATTAGGCCAACTCACAAGGATGCGAACGGAATTGCCTGAAAGCGCCGAGCCAATTGTGCCTAAAAACTGGGGTGAACTCAATACAATGACGATCGCCTTCGGTCATGGTCTGGCGGTCGCGCCTTTGCAGGCGATGATGGCGGTAGGCGCATTGATGAATGGCGGATATATGATCACGCCAACCTTCCTTAAACGGAGCGAAGAAGAGGCTAAAAAGAACGCTGAGCAGGTTATAAAAGCAGAAACCAGCGAAGCAATGCGATATCTCATGCGTCTTAATGCTGAAATTGGAACGGCAAAAAAAGTAGATATCGATGGTTATTTTGTTGGAGGAAAGACGGGCACGGCTGAAAAGGTTATCAATGGGCATTATTCTAAAACGCGTCTCTTTACCACGTTCATGGCGGTCGCGCCGTCAGATCGACCGAAGTATCTTTTCTTAACAATAATGGATGAGCCGCAAGGTTTACCGGAGACAGGCGGATATGCGACGGCTGCTTATAATTCAGGTTATGTGACTGGGCAGATTATTCAGCGGGTTGGCCCAGTGTTGGGGCTGGCGCCCAGATTCGACCCGCCCCATGAGCCTTTCCCTCTTTTGGCGAAGCTGGGGTATGGCATGGCGAATACGCCAGCCGTCGGAGGCGCAAAACACTAATGCTTCTGGTTGATCTTCTTGCGCCTAATCAATGTCCGCCTGAATTGCGTTCGGTTGAGATTTCGGGTCTTAGCGCCGACAGCCGAACGGTGAACGAGGGCTTTGCTTTTTTTGCAGTTCCTGGTCATGTCGGCGATGGCGTGAATTACATAGAAGAGGCAAAGCGGCGTGGCGCGCGCGTGGTCGTTGCCCAACGCGCTGCTGCTTGTGATCTACCAATAATCATAGTCGACGATGTGCGCGCAGCGTTGGCAAAGGCGGCCTCTCGATTTTATATCCATCAGCCACACACTATCGTCGCTGTTACAGGAACGAGCGGCAAAACTTCTGTTGTCTCATTTCTTCAACAGATTTGGCGTATTTTGGGCGTTAATGCTGCGTCATTAGGCACTGTTGGCGTAATAGATAATACGGGAGCGCATTATGGCTCTCTCACGACGCCGGGTCCTGTTGAGCTACATGATACGTTGAATTCTTTATCAATGCGCGGGGTGACACATCTTGCAATGGAAGCGTCATCCTTAGGAATTGAGCAGTGTCGGCTCGATGGCGTAACGCTAACTGCAGCAGCCTTTACAAATTTTTCAAGAGATCATCTAGATCATCACAAAGATATGGCTGAGTATTTTGCAGCAAAAATGCGGCTATTCAATACATTAATGAGCCCAGGTCAAAGTGTCGTTATAGACGCAGATAGCGATGCTGCACAGCGTGTCATGGCAATTTGTCATGCTCGCGGATTAAGAATAGTGAGTGTCGGCGCTAATGGCGAGGCTATTAAAATTCAAGAGATGCGGGCCGGCTCTCTTTCTACGCAGCTTCGACTTACTTATAGCGATCAAGATTATGTCGTAGAATTACC
>DHWC01000046.1:0-200 GCA_002412985.1 Methylocystaceae bacterium UBA5192
GCTAGCTTCGCGCAATCGCTTTGTAAAATTCTTTCAACGTCACGTAATGAAGCCAATCCACCAGATGCAATTACAGGGATTGAAACAGCATGCGCAAGCGCCAGCGTCGACTCGATATTTAACCCCGTGAGCACACCATCCCGTGCGATATCTGTATAAATAATTGCTGCAACGCCAGCGTCTTCAAAATTCCTACCAAG
>DHWC01000046.1:570-6728 GCA_002412985.1 Methylocystaceae bacterium UBA5192
CCATCTCGCGCGTCAATACCTACAGCAACTTTTCCAGGATAGAGTCGCGCTGCTTCCCTTACAAAGGAAGGATCATTCACTGCCGCTGTACCAATGATGACGCGGCTAACCCCCTTATCCAACCAGCCCGCCAGAGTACGCATATCCCTGACGCCGCCTCCTAATTGAACAGGTATTTTTAACTTGTGAAGAATATCTTCTACTGCCTGTCTGTTGCGCGGCGCACCTGCAAAAGCGCCATCAAGATCGACGACATGCAAATATTCAAATCCCTGCTGTTCAAAAGATAAGGCCTGATCAACAGGGTTGCTATTAAAAACCGTCGCCCGCTCCATATCGCCTTGTACGAGACGCACACATTGGCCTTCTTTTAAATCGATTGCAGGAAACAAAATCACGGACGCCACCCTAAAAAGTTAGCAATAAGCGCAAGACCAAGCCCCTGGCTCTTTTCAGGATGGAATTGAACGCCAATGAGATTATCACGCGCAACAGCCGCAGTAAGCGGTGCGCCATAAGTTGTATAGGCTAAGACATCTGCTGGATGATCAGGGATGAAGTGATACGAATGCACAAAATAAGCATGCAATCCGCTCCCTCCCGTAACAATATTCTTAAAAACAGCGTGGGGACGCGTGAGATCAAGCGTATTCCAACCCATATGCGGAATTTTAAGCGCGGTGTCGGCAGGTTTTATCGCCTGAACGTCGCCGGCAATCCATCCCAATCCCGGCGTCTCACCATGCTCTAACCCCCGAGCCGCCATGAGCTGCATCCCAACGCAAATACCCAAAAAAGGTTGTCGCCGTCGATGCGTCACCTCAGTTAAAGCGTCATAAAGTCCATTTAACGCCATTAAACCGCGACGACAGTCGGCGAAAGCGCCTACGCCAGGCAAGACAACGCGATCCGCCTTTGCAACAATATCTGGATCGCTAGTTACAATAATCTCGGTCTTTATGTGTGCTTCATTCGCCGCACGCTCAAAGGCTTTTCGGGCTGAATGCAAATTCCCAGATCCATAATCAATAATGACTGTAGTCACGCATTCTGCTCCCGACCAGAAGTCAACATGTCAGGATTGCGCCAACGTGAAAAAAAAACTTCCTCCGCCTCTTCCTCATTGTCGCCAATAACTAAATCTCGCGCGATGTAGCCACGGCGTTCCAATAACAACGCATAAAGATGAGTAGCTTCAAAACCGAACCAGGCAGCAAAAACAAAGCTCAGTAATAAGACTCCTTCTGCTGGAAAACCAAGCTTTAATGAAGCGTAACCGCAAACACTCGCTCCAATGAGCCAAAGCGTCGCCATCGCCCAAGCACCCTTCCAAAGCAGCCATAAGGGCCCAAAGCAAAACGCTGGAAAGGAAAAGCCATCGCGCAGAAATATAATTTTTTCGATGCGCGATGTATCTTCTGACGTCGTAGCTTTTGAGACCGGCGGACAGTGAACCGTATAAATGGCCATGCTGGGCCGCTCCTTGGCTGTAATCTTAAAACTGAGTTTTTGCGCTATGCCGTCAACGTGCCTTTTGTTGACGGAGCCTCGCTCTGTGACCGCCTAGGATCATGCGCAATTGCTCTACCAAAAGCGCGCGCAAATCCCTTAAAGGCGCTTTCAGCAATGTGATGGCTATTGACCCCGCGGAGGCTGTCTATATGCAAGCCAACCCGAGCATGCACCGCAAAAGCCTGAAAAAACTCTCTCATCAGCTCAGTATCAAATTCGCCGATGCGTTGAGCTGGAAAAGTTACATTGTAAACGAGAAAAGGTCGTCCTGAGATATCAATGACAACACGCGTTAACGCCTCGTCGAGCGGCGCATGCGCTTCTCCATAACGCGCAATTCCCTTGCGATCGCCCAAAGCTCGATCGACGGCTTGGCCTAAAGCTATGCCTACATCCTCGACAGAATGATGGCCATCAATATGCAGATCGCCCTTAGCCAATACCTTGAGATCAAGGGGAGCATGCCGCGCAATCTGATCAAGCATATGGTCAAAAAAACCAATGCCCGTGGTGATATCTCCCGTGCCAGCTCCCTCAAGATTAATCGTGACGGAGATGCTCGTCTCTTTAGTATTGCGCTCAATTGTTGCGCTGCGCATGGAAATTGACCTTTTTGGTGCCCCTCCTCGAAGGGGGAGACGGCAGATTGCGGCGGGTTTTAGCAACTTCACTAGGGTTTCGCCACCCGCAGATCGGGCCACGCCAAGGCGGCCCACAATGCTCGTGGCCTATCTAGCCAATATGCCTCACAAAGGCATAAAATTTTGTAAAGCCGGGGGATTGCAGCATTAAAAGACTCCAAGAAACTTGCTGAACAGCCTGTTCAACTCTAATTCCCTCAAATTCACCAGTTTTGTAGGCCATAATGACAAGCGATCACTCTTCCTCTCCCCTCATGCATGCGACGACAATTATTTTAGTCAAAAAAAACGGACTAACCGTAATTGCCGGCGATGGTCAGGTCAGTCTCGGACAGACGATCATGAAAGGGAATGCACGCAAAGTCCGCCGCCTTGGCAAGGGCGACGTCATTGCGGGCTTTGCGGGAGCCACTGCGGACGCCTTTACCCTCTTTGAGAGACTGGAATCGAAACTCGAACAATATCCAGGACAATTGATGCGCTCATGTGTCGAACTCGCCAAGGACTGGCGAATGGATCGTTATTTACGACGGCTTGAGGCGATGATGTTGGTTGCAGATAAGGATGTTGGCCTTGTCCTCACCGGCTCAGGCGATGTGTTAGAGCCTGAAGGTGAAAATCATTGTGCCGTCGCCGCAATCGGTTCTGGCGGCAATTATGCATTAGCGGCTGGACGCGCATTAATCGACACCCCAGCTGATGCAGAGACCATCGCACGCAAGGCTATGAAGATAGCTGGCGACATCTGCGTCTATACCAATCATAACCTGGTCATAGAGCAAATTTAATTTCCCAATGAAACGTAATTAACCCTGAGCTAGAGGAACAGACCATGGCGGAATTTTCGCCGCGTGAAATCGTCTCGGAATTAGATCGTCATATCGTTGGGCAAAATGATGCAAAACGGGCTGTTGCTATCGCGCTGCGCAATCGTTGGCGTCGTTTACAACTTAGCGGGCAGATGCGAGAAGAGGTTTTACCAAAAAACATATTAATGATTGGTCCGACTGGCTGCGGCAAAACTGAAATTGCCCGACGACTAGCCCGTCTCGCTAATGCGCCCTTTTTAAAAGTGGAAGCAACAAAGTTCACGGAAGTTGGTTATGTTGGTCGTGACGTTGAGCAAATCATCCGCGACCTGATCGAAGTCGCTCTTTCTATGGTGAAGGAACGACGACGGCAAGAAGTGACAATTCGCGCTGAGCAGGCCGTTGAGGAGCGTATCCTTGACGCCTTGGTTGGCGCCGCCGCTTCTCCCGGAACGCGCGAGTCGTTTCGTCAACGCCTTCGCGCCGGCGAGCTTGAGGAAAAAGAAGTAGAAATTGAACTCACTCAAAATAGCGCCGGACCGATCTTCGAACTACCCAATATGCCTGGAGCGAATATTTCTGCTTTTTCCATCAGCGACCTATTTGGGAAAAACTTTCAAGGACGCGGCAAAATAAGAAAATTAAGCGTAGCTGAAGCCCGTAATCCTCTCCTAGCAGAAGAAAGTGATAAGCTTATCGATCAGGAAGAGAGCATCCGCGAAGCAATCCTAGAAGTTGAGAACAATGGCATTGTCTTCATAGATGAAATGGATAAAATATGCGCAAGTGAGGGTCGTCGTGGAGCCGATGTATCTCGTGAAGGCGTGCAGCGCGATCTACTCCCGCTCATCGAAGGAACAACGGTCACAACCAAACATGGACAGGTTAAAACAGACCATATTTTATTTATCGCCTCTGGCGCATTCCATGTTTCAAAGCCATCCGACTTGCTACCTGAACTTCAAGGACGCCTACCAATTCGAGTAGAGCTAGCGTCTCTGAAAGAAGATGATTTTCGGCGTATCTTGACCGAAACAGAAGCCTGTCTGACTAAGCAATACATCGCCTTGTTAAATACAGAAGGCGTTACACTGGAAATTTCGCCTTGCGCAATTGCTGCGATCGCGCGCATTGCTGTCGCCGTCAATACAGCCGTTGAGAATATTGGCGCTCGACGCCTACAAACCGTCATGGAACGCGTTTTGGACGATATCAGTTTTACCGCTCCAGATCGGATGGGCGAAAAATTCGTCGTTGACGCAGAATATGTAGAAAATCATATAGGTGATCTGGCTCAAAATAGAGATTTGAGCCGATTCATCCTATAACCGCTCTCACAGCGGGGCTGGTTAGAAGCTTAGCTTGCTAATCGGCCGGAGCATTGCGATAAGATCGACAAAATTTTTTTCACCAACAACGGCGCGCTTATGACGACTTCTCTTCAACGGGTGTTTTCTGGTGTTCAATCGACAGGAAATTTACATTTAGGAAATTATCTGGGAGCTATTGTTAAATTTGTCGAGCTACAAAAAAGTTTTGAATGTCTATACTGTGTCGTTGACCTTCACGCCATAACTGTGCCGCAGAATCCCATTGAGTTACGTAACAATACGCGTGAAATTGCCGCTGCCTTTCTTGCATGCGGCATCGATCCCAAAAAAAATATTGTTTTTAATCAAAGCCAGGTTCCTGAACATGCAGAACTCGCCTGGGTATTAAATTGTGTTGCCCGCATCGGATGGCTCAATCGGATGACCCAGTTCAAAGATAAAGCCGGTAAAGATCGTGAAAACGCCTCTGTTGGCCTACTCGATTATCCCGTGTTGATGGCGGCTGACATTCTCATCTATCGCGCAACGCATGTTCCAGTTGGAGACGATCAAAAACAGCATCTCGAACTCGCGAGAGATATTGCACAAAAATTTAATAATGATTTTTCTGATTCAATTAGTCGCAATGGCTTTGGCGAAGTATTCTTTCCCTTGCCAGAGCCCCTTATCTCCGGCCCAGCAACGCGCGTAATGAGCCTAAGAGACGGAACAAAGAAAATGTCCAAATCTGACATATCAGATTACTCGCGCATTAATCTCGCCGATGACGCTGACCAAATTGCGCAGAAGGTCCGTAAGGCCAAAACCGATCCCGAACCACTCCCAAGCGAGGAGAAGGGGCTCGAAGGACGTCCAGAAGCTGATAATTTAGTAGGTATTTTTGCTGCGCTTTCTGGCCGCACTAAAACGGATATTTTAAGCGAATTCGGCGGAGCTAATTTCTCTAACTTCAAAAACGCTCTAGTTGACGTGGCTGTTGCAAAACTCGCACCCATAACTGCCCGCATGCGAGAGATAAGAGCGGATGAAGCCTATGTTGACACAATCCTGCGTGACGGGTCGGAACGCGCGCGCGCCATAGCGCGAGAAAATATGAACGCAGTCAAGGATATCGTTGGCTTCTTGCGCTAAAAATTAAGCGACTGAGGCTTTGGCCCGCCAGAAGCCCAGTCTAGAAGTTCAATAAGATGCGCTACAGGAACTTGTGATTTATTACCAATATGCATTATACAGCCAAAATTTCCAGCCGCTATTATATGGGGATCGAGACTATTGATGTTTGCAAGCTTACGCTGCAGTAACTGTTGAGATAAGTCTGGCTGCAATAAATTGTAAGTTCCAGCTGAGCCGCAACAAATATGCCCCTCAGGCACAGCCATCACCTCAAAGCCAGCACGCTGAAGCAAAACATACGGCTCATGTGTTATTTTCTGCCCATGCTGTGATGAGCAAGCTGAATGATACGCAACTCGTAATTTCGGTACTTCTTGAGATTTTTCATAGTCTAATTTATTGATAATTTCGCATATATCAATCGCTCGTTCAGAAACCTCAGCGGCCCCTTCACGCATTTCCGGATCATCTCGGAAAAGAAATTTATAATCCTTAATGGTCGTCCCACATCCAGAAGCATTGACAACAATATAATCAAGACCAGCTGCTTCGATTTCCCGCTTCCAAGCCTTGATATTTTTTCGCGCTAGCTGGTGCGATTGGTCTACTTTTCCTAAATGATGCGCTACTGCACCACAGCAGCCTATTCCTTCGACAATAACGACTTCAGCTCCAAACCGTGTAAGTACTCTTATTGTTGCTTCATTTATTTTTGGATCAAGCACTGTCTGCGCGCATCCACTCAATAAAGC
>DHWC01000046.1:7058-7680 GCA_002412985.1 Methylocystaceae bacterium UBA5192
ACGCGCATCCGACGCGCCCCCTGCGCCGAGAAAATTTGTGGCTGATCCACAAGGGATGGCGCCGGCAATTTTTTAGGCGCGAGCCTTAGAAAAGAACTCATATTTAAAGGTAAAAACGCTTGGAACGGACTAAAGAGCCTCGCCAACTGCAGGGCTAGACGAAAAATTTTTGGTCGAGGCAAAATATAAGCAAGAAGATCTCGCTTAAATTTTTCACTTATCGGTCGCGGCGCTGTTTTCTCTATGAATTCACGAGCATGATCGACAAGATGCATATAATCAACACTAGAGGGACAAGTCGTCATACAGGATAAGCAAGAGAGACAACGATCGATATGATAGGTCGTGCGTGTATCTGCTGAAGCGTTTTTTTCAAGCATATCTTTAATAAGATAAATACGTCCACGCGGCGAATCGAGCTCATTAGCGGTTAATAAATATGTGGGGCAAGTCGCAAGACAAAAACCGCAATGAACGCAGCTTCGTAAAATTTTTTCTGATTGCGCTATATCTGGATTAGCCAGTGCAGCGAGTGAAAACTGAGTTTGCATACTTTAAAACTCTGCTCTCAATCGACCCCGCTCTAAAACACATGCGGGATCAAATGAACATTTAATTCTTG
>DHWC01000063.1 GCA_002412985.1 Methylocystaceae bacterium UBA5192
GACCAAATAAAAAAGGCAGGCTAAAGCCTGCCTTTTACTTTCTTTATAAGACCGACACTTAGTCCATGCGCGCGACTACAACTAAGCGCTTAACCTCTCCGCTTTTAAATGCGCGGAGAAAAGCCTCATAGTTACGAAATGAAACGCACCCATTTGAATCGCCATTTGGTCCGAGCATGTAAGTATGCGCAAGCAAGCCTGCCCGTCCGAAAATATTGCCATTTCCTACTGGATTAAGCCTTATGGCCTCTACCCCATGAAACAACGCCTCACGCATAGTCAGATTATACGTGTGCGGCGGCGTGGCGCCGTGCATGCGTTCATGAACATAACGTGGATCATCCAACCGATTTCCCAAACCAGAATGCGCCTCCAGGCGCGTGCCATCCGGCATATAAACGGTTCGAGCGGAAATATCGTAGACAGCCGTGTAGCGATCATAGCGGCCAGCGGCCGGATTAGCGCCGCCAAAGAGCGATCGACCAAGCGAACCTGTCTCTGGCGCGGCATAGGCCAGCGCTTGACCAGCTGGTCGTTGCTGTTCTTGTGTTTGCGCGCCACCAAAAAACTTTTCAAAGAACGACCGATTATCCTGCACAGGGGCAGTTGCAACAATCTTGCGACCCTGCTGCGCCGTCGTCCGGAAAGGCTGCCCAACGCCACCATCGCCATTAGCCAATTTAAGTTGCGCAGGCCTGCGTGGCGGAATTGGCGCTGTAATTTCAGCAACCACTTCGGGCTCAGCCGCTTCTTCAGAAACCTCAACGGAGGCTACAGGAGATGGAGCAGAGACTGTCGAGGGAATTGGGGTCTCTAGCGCAGCGGTCTCTGCTGTCTTGAGCTGAGGCGAGTGTTTTCCCGCTGAGTCACCGACACCCGCATCAACAGCCGCTTGTGTTTGACGCACATGGGATCTGACATCAACCAGCAGAGAGCCAAGGGGTTTAACATCAGGTCCTAAGGCAAGTCTATCGCGACTAGAAGCTTCAGTTTTTGCTGACCCAGCGCGGTCATGCAAACCCCAAAATCCTGCAAATAGGCCAATCGCTAATGCGCCCGCACCCAGAATTGAACGCACCATGAGCTGGCGTGATCCCAGGTCTTGGTTGAATGAATCGAATCCCTGCAACGCGCCGATTCTGTTTCTCATTCATGCGCCCTTTCGGAAGTTAACTTAATCGCCTTCAGCTCCGAGCAACCGCCCGAGAAGACAATTCAATCTCTAAGCCGCCCATTCACAGGCGCGGGAATAAGAGCAAGGCTTAATGGCTTTGTTTGTACGAGATTGAGGCGATTTCTTGCCTCTTATGTGGCTCGTCTGGCGTCTTATCCGCCAAGATAAGATACGGAACTTATTGTTTAATCTATGCAATTTAGGGCTAAAGGCGCTTCTAAAACAAGGCGCGGTAAGACGCCTAAAATTCAAAATGCCAAACAAGGTATTGATGGTTAAAAATTTATTACGCCACGCGTCGTCTCAATAGCCTCATTAAGAAAAATACAGCCCCACTTACATTCCGTTGTCGCGCTGAGCCAGAGGCCGCTAAAAAACTACTAATGAGCTAACGTCGATAGCCTCAATCTAACTGTCCTAGCTGAATGGAGAAAAACTCGCGTTAGAGCAAAAGATTTGCGCTCTCTATTTTGCTGAAAACAAAATAATTGCTGTGAAAACATAAAGAAATTGGAGAAATAAAAATAGGATTTATGAGTAAAGATCTAAAATCTGACCGTCAGAATAGGATATTGTTACGAATAAACTAAAATATTCCATTACGTGTAAAATGTGCTAAGAAAAATCAAAACTTTTGTAAAAATTATATGATTTTTGCAATTAATATAAAGTTTCAGATCAATCCTTTCAGGAGAGAGATGTAGATTTCTTCAATTGACCAGAGCATTCAAACTTCTACTAGGCTCCCAACAAGACCTGTCATAAATTTTACCAAATTGAGAATAGGAAAAGGTCTATAATCAAATGAACTTTCAATTAAATATAAAGGATATTATTTCAGGTTTTATTACGCCAATTATGATTATTGCTACTTCATTAAGCTACGCGGTCTTAATATTTTCAGGGCCGCTTTCAGATCATCTTGCTATAGGCGCTGGATTTAGTCTCATTGGCGCTGGAGTTACAGCAATCGTCTTTGCGGTTGCTAGCGGCTTGCCATTCGCAATCTCTGGACCAGACTCTAAGGCCGTCGCCGTCATGGCGTCGCTTGTTTTAATGATTGGCGAAGATCTTCACTACAAAGGAAAAGCGGACGTCGCTGGCGTAACAATTTTAGCCGCTCTCGTTTTAGGCACATTAATTGTTGGCGTTAGTTCTTATATCTGCGGCGCGCTCAAGTTAGGGCGCTGGATTCGATTTATGCCCTACCCCGTCATCGGCGGTTTTATGGCGGCTTCTGGATGGTTTCTCTTTGTCGGCGCGGTAAGAGTGCTAACGCAGGAACCAATTTCTCTCAAGCTACTTACCGATCTTTCAAATGGCGCGCATTCATCAAAGTTAATCGTCGGCGTCTTATTCGCTCTAGGTTTGCATATTGCTCAGAACTCGCGTTTTCCCCTAGCATTTCCAACACTACTCGTCTGTGGCGGCGCAAGCATACTCGCAGGTATTCTATACTCTGGAACCCCTCTGAATATAGCCCGAGAGTCAGGCTGGTTAATAAAAATCTCTGCAAACGCCGTCGATGCTCCTACGCCATGGCTGATTTCTTCAGCGTCAAAAATTGAACTTCAAGAAATTTTTAACTGCACCGGACAATATTTAGCATTAGTAACAGTCGTTATTGCAACGCTATTACTGAGTATTATGGCGATCGAAGTCGAAACAAAAAATGATATCGATCTCGATCATGAATTAAGATTGAATGGACTAGCTAATATTTTAGCCGGACTTGCAGGCGGCACCGTAGGCACGCTCTCGGTTAGTAGGACCCTGTTTAGCTTTAGAATTGGCGCACGAGGACGCATCAGTGGGCTGCTGGTAGGCGCACTTTGCCTTTTTCCTCTAGCGCTTGGCCCCTCTGCTCTTGGATTTGTACCCATGCCTATTCTTGGGGCTGTTCTTATCCAGCTTGGCGGCAGCATGCTTTATGAGTGGCTTTTTAAAAGCTGGCGACTTATGCAGCCTGCAGACTATGTTCAATTATTCATTATTTTTCTGACAATCGTGAGTTTTGATTTCGTAGCAGGCGTTGGCGTTGGGATCATCACAGCTTGCGTCACTTTTGTGGTTAATACAGCTCGTGTCCGACTCGTTAAACACGCGATGAATCGCGGTAATTTTTCTAGCCGCGTGGACCGTCCAATTTATCAGATCGAAACGCTTCAAAAAAATGGCGCGCGAATACAAATCATGTGGTTACATGGATTTGTGTTCTTTGGCAGCGCCCATCACTTACTCTCGAACATAAAATCAATAATATCCTCTAGCCCACAGCCTTGTTACAGTCTCATACTGGACTTCAAACAAGTCTTAGGCATAGATTCCTCTGCGGCGATGACGCTCGTAAAATTACGTCACCTCTCCGAACGTGAGGGATTCCAACTCGTTTTCTCTAATCTTTCGGAATATGTCGCCCAATCACTGCGCTTGGGAGGCGTCGTTAATCAAGGAGAGGATGATACTTGTCGAATATTCAATAATCTTGA
>DHWC01000019.1:0-1268 GCA_002412985.1 Methylocystaceae bacterium UBA5192
GGGCTCGCCGATCTCGTTTTTAACTACCGCGAGGGCGGAAAAGGTGCGATTTCTTCCTCTTCTGACAGGCTACCGCCGAAACTGGATTGACATTCTGACGGTTTTTCTAAAAAAAGCGCACAACTCTCGGAGAAATAGTCAAATGGAAGTTATTTTGCTCGAACGCGTGGCTAAGCTTGGCCAAATGGGCGATACAGTTCGCGTGCGTGATGGTTATGCTCGGAATTTCTTACTCTCACGCGGCAAGGCCTTGCGCGCGACTGAGGGCAATAAAAAGCACTTTGACGCCCAGCGCGCGCAAATTGAAGCGCGCAGCCTGGAAGCTAAAAAGGAAGCGGATGCTGTTGCAGAGAAGCTTGAAGGTCAAAGCTTCATCATCATCCGTCAGGCTGGTGAAAGCGGCCATCTTTACGGCTCGGTCTCTACACGTGACGTTTCAGATGCGGCGACTGCTGGCGGCTTCTCGCTTAATCGCAATCAGGTTGTCTTAACCCATCCAATCAAATCGCTTGGGTTACATCTTGTGCCCGTCCATCTTCATCCTGAAGTTGACGTTAAGATCACGGTTAATGTCGCCCGGTCAGAAGAAGAAGCGGAACGGCAAGCGCGCGGTGAAAGTGTGGTGATTAAAGAAGAAACCACTATGGATGATCTCGGCCTTGAAATTGGCGCCGCCTTGGCTGAAGCAGGCGATGTCGAATTATAACAAGCGCCGCATAAAGCTTAAATAGTTTCAACCGGGAGCGCTCAATCCTCCCGGTTTTTTTACGCCAATTTTAATGGCAAAAGTCACAATCCTCTATAATGCAAGCATAAATTTGAAAAAATATTATTCTTAATCCAAGGTGTGGAAAAGAAGGGCAACTGGTCCATTTTGCCGTTAAATTTAAATGGTCATTGGCTTGTCAGATAACTTTATGCAAGTGTTGTCGCTCCTGCGCTCACTCCGTTAGCTCATCTTTTTTAGATCGACTTTTCATAAGATTTGAAACTATGTCGCCAATTGAACACTTATCAAATCGTCGCCCGTTACCCTCAACGACAAGCGAGGGAGCAACTTATCGCGCGCCGCCAAATAACATTGAAGCTGAACAAGCCTTACTCGGAGCAATTTTAGTAAATAATGACGCTTATGATCGCGTTTCAGATTTCCTCCGACCAGAACATTTCTCTGAAGAATTACA
Source organism: Methylocystaceae bacterium UBA5192 (assembly GCA_002412985.1). Taxonomy (GTDB): domain Bacteria; phylum Pseudomonadota; class Alphaproteobacteria; order Rhizobiales; family Beijerinckiaceae; genus Methylocystis. The sequence goes on from DHWC01000019.1 coordinate 1,185, forward strand.
TCGCAGAATTTATGACGTTCAATCACAATTAATCCGCGCTGGAAAACTTGCAACAGTCGTAACGCTTAAGACATTTCTCGCAGA
>DHWC01000019.1:1654-4555 GCA_002412985.1 Methylocystaceae bacterium UBA5192
ACAATCATTAATACTGAAGACTATGGCCGCATCATTCATGATCTCGCCACGCGTCGTGATTTAATTAATATTGGCGAAGGCATCGTTAATACAGCCTATGACTCGCCCATCGACTCGAGCCCCCGCGCCCAAATAGAGGAAGCCGAACGTCGTCTTTATTCTATTGCTGAAACAGGACGCTACGATGGTGGGTTCCAACGCTTTTCCGACGCGCTGACAACAGCCATTGATATGGCGAATAGCGCCTATATGCGCGATGGCCATTTATCCGGAATTGCAACAGGCCTGATCGATCTTGATGAAAAAATGGGTGGGCTACAAAAATCAGATTTAATCATTGTCGCAGGAAGACCTGGCATGGGTAAGACGGCCCTGGCGACAAATATGGCGTTCAATATCGCCAAGGCTTATCAATATGAGCTCGAACCAGATGGCGCGCATAAAACGGTTAATGGCGGCATTGTTGGCTTCTTCTCACTAGAAATGTCAGCTGAACAACTTGCAACGCGTGTGATTGCTGAACAATCTGGGGTGCCAAGTTATAAAATTCGTCGTGGCGATATTAATGAAGATGATTTCCGTCGGATTACCGACGCCGCCCGCGATATGCAAAGCATCCCATTTTTCATAGATCAAAGCGGCGGCATCTCTATAGCGCAATTAACGGCGCGCGCCCGGCGATTAAAAAGACAAAAAGGCTTAGATTTACTTGTTGTAGATTATTTGCAGCTTCTCGCAGGCTCCAAATCTCGAAATGATAATCGCGTGCAAGAATTAACTGAAATCACAACAGGCTTAAAAGCGCTCGCTAAAGAATTGAATGTGCCTATTTTAGCCTTATCTCAGCTTTCGCGACAGGTCGAAAATCGCGATGATAAGCGCCCGCAACTCTCGGACTTGCGTGAATCTGGCTCAATTGAACAAGATGCGGACGTTGTACTCTTCGTATACCGAGAAGAATATTACTTACGCAACCGAGAGCCCCGCGAGGGCACTGAAGAACATATTCAATGGATGACCGAAATGGAGCGCGCTCATGGGCGGGCTGAAGCTATTTTAGGAAAACAGCGCCACGGTCCAACTGGTACTGTTGGCCTCGCCTTTGAGGCTGAAGTTACGCGTTTTTCCAATCTTGCCGATGAGGATAAATTACCTGCTCGAGCCTGATGATGTTTCTGTTCAGAGACACATCCGCTCGAGCAAGCAAATTACAAACTAGAATTATTCAGGATTCCAAACACCCATTTTCTTGTCGAATTTATAGCCTGTGGCTTTTTTGAGAATATCCTTCGTCGTATTCATCGTCAGCCAGGATTTATTGTTTTTTGATGTAATTGTAATTGCAGAGACCGGCACAGCCACATGTTTACTGCCAATACCTAAGAAACCTCCGACATTGAGCAGAACGGCGTTAATTGTGCCATCTGGACTAAAAAGCATGTCGCCGATGACGCCAAGCTTCTTCTCGGACGGATCATAAACAGGTTGTTTATACCAGGCGGAAACGACCGAACCGTAACTTGGCAATTTCTCATAGGGAACAACAACGACATCAATGCTTTGCACTTCAGCATAAGCGGTTGGCGCAAAAGCTGCGGCAAAGACCAAAGTGAGAGAAAGCAACAGGGCTTTAAACATGCGTAACCTCTTTGTTAGAAAAAGTGAGAGAACGTGCATTTATCTTGGCAAAACCGCCCAATAATCGAGATCAAGAAGCACAGACGGATCTGGTTTACCATCCGCGCCATTTAAGGGAAAGTCTGCGCACGGCTTATCCTTCGTTGCGACAAGTCTTAACCGCAAGGCGCCAATATCCGTTCTGCCAGGGATCTCCGCCTTGTCCAAGACTTCACTCCAGGCAAATATTGTCCCGCCGGCAAAAAATGGATTTACATGCTTTCCGCCATTTATCGCCGATATGTGGAAGACATTCTCTAGACCATTAAAAGACAAAGCGCGCGCCATTGAAATGACGTGGCCACCGTAAATAATTCTTTTCCCAAATCGACCTTGAGACTCATAAAACTGATTAAAATGAACTTTGGAATTATTTTGGTAGAGACGCGTTGCAAGCATATGTTCAGCTTCTTCAACCGTCATACCGTCTATGTGGTCAATCTTTTCACCCTTTTGATAATCCCCCCAAATGAAGGGCGAGCCCGACAAAGCTGTATCATAAGCAGCGACATTGATTTTTGGCGCCGCGCGTCCGAGTTCCGCGGGGGAAACCGATTTAGGTAAATCAGGGATAACATCTGGACCAACCACAGCAGCCTTGTCCCGTTTCTTCACCATAACCCAACGCGCATAGGATAAGACAACTTCTCCACGCTGATTTTTTCCTGTGGTGCGCACATAGACAACACCCGTCTCTTTATTGGAGTTTTCTTTCAGTCCAATAACTTCAGAGACGGCGTCAATTGTGTCTTCCGGGTAGACAGGATTTAGAAATTTAAAATCCGCATACCCAAGATTAGCCAAGGCATTTAACGAAACATCTGGGACTGTTTTTCCCAAAACCATATGAAAAACCAGCAGATCGTCAATTGGCGCATCTCTATAGCCAATCGCTTGCGCAAAGGCTTTTGACGACTGCACAGCAAAGCGCGGGAGATAAAGCGCTGTATAGAGCGCAACTTCGCCGACTGTGATCGTTCTGGGCGCAGCATGTCTTATCTGCTGACCGAGTTTAAAATCTTCAAAAAAGTTACCGACATTGATTTTTGATTTGCTCATTTCTCAACCATTATTAGCTGCTAGCTCAGCTAGCCTATTTTGAAATTGCGCCGCATCGCCTGCGACGAAAATTTTCTTCAGCCTACTCGTTTCACCTGAACGAATGACGATCAGCTTTTTTGGAACACGCAAAAACCTAGCCATTAGTTCAATTAAGGCTGCATT
>DHWC01000022.1:0-8790 GCA_002412985.1 Methylocystaceae bacterium UBA5192
GCGGGCGTGGCGGAACTGGTAGACGCGCCGGATTTAGGTTCCGGTGACGAAAGTCGTGGGGGTTCGACTCCCTCCGCCCGCACCAATACCGCACTATCGCGGAAAATTATAGGAAAAGTCGCCACCGCCGGCGACCTTTGAATTGTGGAAGGCGATTGAAATGCAAGTAACGCAAACCTCTTCGCAGGGTTTGAAACAGGAATTTCGTGTGGTGTTGCCAGCTGGCGATCTGGCCGCAAAGTTAGCGGCGCAATTATCTGAAGTTCAATCAAAAGCTCAGATCAAAGGATTTCGTCCTGGCAAGGCTCCAATCGGACATCTTAAAAAGCTCTATGGTAAGAGCATCATGGGAGATGTTTTGCAGGAGGCCGTCAACGAAGCTAATCGTAAAATCGTCGCCGATCATCAACTCAAAATTGCCGTTGAGCCAAAATTAGATTTTCCCGGCGGGCAAGAAGAAGTAGAGCGCGCTTTGGCTGCGGAAGGAGATTTAGCTTTTACCGTTACATTTGAGACATTGCCAAAGTTTGAAGTTGGTTCTTTTGACGGCATTGTCATTGAACGTCCTGTTGCTAAAGTCGAAGATTCAGACGTTGAAAAGGCATTGCAATCGCTTGCAGAGCGGTCCCAAGAATTTGAGACCAAAACTGAGGGCGCAAAGGCTGCAAAGGGCGATAAGCTTACCATTGATTTTACAGGCAAGCTTGATGGTGCGCCTTTTGAAGGTGGAAGCGGCGGCGATGTCGACATCGTCCTGGGTTCTGGATCCTTTATTCCAGGATTTGAAGAACAGCTCGAAGGTGCTGGTTCTGGAGACGAGCGGCTCGTAAAAGTTCAGTTTCCAAAAGATTACTCCGCTCAAAACCTTGCCGGCAAAGATGCCGAATTTGATGTCGTCGTTAAATCGATCTCATCCCCAAAAACTGTAGAAATCGGCGAAGAGCTTGCTAAGAAATACGGCTTTGAGTCCTATGACGCGATGAAAACAGCAGTGCGCGGAAACTTAGAGGCGGATTTTGAAAAGGCCTCGCGGGACAAAATGAAGCGCGCTTTACTCGATGTGCTAGACTCTCGATATGCTTTTGACTTGCCAGAGACGCTTGTCGAACAGGAGTTTTCCAATATTTGGGCTCAGCATGAACAAGAAAGCCGACGCGCAAATCGAACTGTAGCCGAAGAGGGTAAAACAGAAGAAGAAACCCGCGCAGAATACCGAAAGATTGCAGAACGTCGCGTGCGTTTAGGACTTGTGCTGGCTGAAATTGGCCAAAGCGCAAATGTTACAGTTGAAGACAAAGACCTAACGGACGCTTTGGTTGAGCGCGCAAGAATGTTTCCAGGCCAGGAAAAGCAGGTTTGGGACTATTACCGTAATAATGAGCAAGCCATGGCCCAGCTTCGCGCGCCAATTTATGAGGAGCGCGTCGTCGACCATATTTCAAAGCTCATTAAAATTAACGATAAAACAGTTTCTCGCGAGGAGCTTTTCGCCGATGACGACGACGCGTAGCGTCAGATTGCATCGTATTGATCTAGGGCATATGACAAATCCATAACGGATTCGGCGGCGGGCGCTCGACGTTCCGCCGCTGTTTATAACATGCGGGGAAGATAACGCGATGCGCGATCCGATTGAGATTTACAGCCAGTATCTTATTCCGCAAGTTATTGAAAACACTTCTCGAGGGGAGCGTGGATTTGATATTTATTCGCGGCTTTTGCGCGAAAGGATTATTTTCGTAACCGGTCCAATCGAAGATCATATGGCTTCAGTTATTATAGCCCAATTACTCTTTCTTGAATCTGAAAATCCTAAAAAAGAAATTTCGCTTTACATAAACTCTCCTGGCGGCGTCGTTACATCCGGATTGGCCATTTACGACACGATGCAATTCATAAAACCAAAAGTATCCACGCTCTGCGTAGGGCAGGCCGCATCCATGGGGTCCCTATTGCTTGCAGCAGGCGCGGCAGGGATGCGATTTGCTTTGCCAAACGCGCGCGTCATGCTTCACCAGCCCTCAGGTGGTTTTCAAGGTCAGGCTTCTGATATCCAAAGACATGCAGAGGATATTTTAAAAATTAAAAAACGTCTGAATGATATCTACGTGCATCATACCGGCAAAGATTATGACACCATCGAAAGAACGCTTGATCGCGATCATTTTATGACTGCAGAAGAAGCTAAAAATTTTGGAATTATCGATAGTGTTCAGGAAAAACGTCCAGATGATGAAGCTGAAATTAAAAGCTGATTTGATGAAACCAAGAATTTCATTGGTTGATGGGCGTTAAGCAAGCTTAGAATAAAATTAAGACAGCTGAGGCGAATATGTTTCGAAAAATTTTAATTGCGAACCGCGGTGAGATCGCTTGTCGTATCATGAAAACTGCTAAACGCATGGGTATTGCTACCGTAGCAGTTTATTCAGACGCTGACGCTGACGCGCTCCATGTTGAAATGGCGGATGAAGCTATTCACCTTGGTCCGCCGCCCGCCGCTCAGTCATACTTATTGATCGATAAAATCATAGATGCTTGTAAAAAATCTGGAGCAGAGGCCGTTCATCCAGGTTATGGCTTTCTTTCTGAGCGCGCAGCTTTTGCGCAAGCGCTTGCGGATGCTGGAATTACATTTATTGGCCCAAATATTCGCGCAATTGAGGCGATGGGCGATAAAATCGAGTCAAAGAAATTCGCTTCAGCGGCAAATGTTAATGTTGTTCCGGGTTATCTTGGGGTAATAGAGTCGCCGCAAGAGGCGGTTAAAATCGCAAAAGATATTGGCTACCCGATCATGCTAAAAGCCTCAGCAGGCGGCGGCGGTAAGGGTATGCGCATCGCTTTCAACGATGGTGAGGTTGTTGAAGGGTTTACGCGCGCTCGTTCCGAAGCTGCGTCTTCCTTTGGCGATGATCGCGTGTTTGTCGAAAAATTTATTGTCAATCCGCGTCATATTGAAATTCAGGTGTTAGGCGACAAACACGGTAATGTCATTCACCTTAATGAGCGTGAATGTTCTATCCAAAGACGTAATCAAAAAGTTATTGAAGAGGCTCCGTCGCCTCTTCTTGATGAAAAAACCAGAGCAGAAATGGGCGCGCAAGCCGTAGCGCTTGCAAAGGCTGTCGATTATGACTCTGCTGGCACAGTAGAATTTGTTGCTGGTCAGGATAAGAGCTTCTATTTCCTAGAAATGAATACCCGACTGCAGGTTGAGCATCCTGTAACTGAGCTGATCACAGGAATCGATCTGGTTGAACAAATGATTAGAGTAGCAGCAGGAGAGCCGCTGCAACTCAAGCAAGAAAACGTAAAAATTAAAGGGTGGGCAGTCGAGAGTCGTATTTACGCTGAAGATCCAACGCGTAATTTTCTGCCGTCAATTGGCCGATTAGTAAAATATCAGCCGCCCAGCGAGAAAAAAGAAGCAGGCGTTACAGTCCGGAATGATACAGGGGTCACGGAAGGTCGGGAAATATCGATCCACTATGATCCCATGATTGCGAAGCTTGTAACTCATGCGCCTGAACGCAGTACGGCGATTCAGGCCCAGGCAGATGCCTTAGATCGATTTGTCATAGCAGGCATAAGACATAATATCCCGTTTCTTTCCTCTTTAATGCAAAGCCCTCGTTGGCGCTCTGGTGAGCTCTCCACGGGCTTTATTGCTGAGGAATATCCCGAAGGTTTTTCAGCCCCGGAACCAAAAGGCGACCTTGCCCTTACGCTTGCGGCTGTCGCCACGCTCATGGATCATATCGGCAACGAACGTAAAAGGCAGATCACTGGTCAACTCAGAAATGGCCGGCCGGTTGAGTTTTCTCGCGAGCGCGTTTGTGTGCTTGGCGATCAACGTTTTGATGCGTCGATAGATGAGCAGGGCGAGGCGCTGATTGTGCGGTTCTCCGAGGGAGATCAGCGCGCGCATCGCGTTTCATCTCAATGGCGTCCAGGTGAATCTGTTCTTAAAGCAGATGTCGATGGTCATACTGTGTATGTGCAAACGCGTGCGATCCTAAATGGCTACGAGCTGTCACATCAGGGCGTTTGTGTAGAAGCGCGCGTCTATACGCAGCGTGAGGCTGAACTCGCTGCTTTAATGCCTAAGAAAAAAGATGCGGGCATATCTAAGAACTTACTCTGCCCAATGCCGGGTCTTGTGAAGACGGTTGATGTCGTGGAAGGCCAAGATGTTAAAGCAGGTGAGGCTTTATGCATGGTTGAGGCGATGAAAATGGAAAATGTTCTACGCGCCGAACGTGACGTAAAGATCAAGAAAATATTGGCAAAGGCTGGAGATAGTCTGGCTGTTGATGCTGTTATTATGGAGTTTGCTTGAGAGGAAAAAATAGTTTTCCTACAAACTCTAAGGTCCTCTATAATTTCCATATTCATCAAATAACTTTGGTACTTCCGTTGTGCTCGGGTTATTGAATGAGTCAGAGGTGTTTGAGCTACCGTAGGACTCATAGGGATTATTTATACCATTTTGTTGAAAGATCGTTCCACCGGCATAGGGATTAATTGTTGGGTTGGGTACGTAATTCATGATGTCGCCTGTATTTTGAGCCTTAGCGGCGACGGGGACAAAAATGATTGCGAGTAAGACAAGCAACATGATTTTTATTGTGTCGCCAGGCTGTAATTGATTGTGGCCCACGAGGGACCGTTGGCTTAATCCTCTGCAGTACATTTTAGGTCCTCATCAGAAGATGTCTCGACAAGATTCTGCTTAATAATTTTATTTCCTTGGATTTGAGCTTCAGTAAGATCTTTATCATAAACCTCTGTTTGATATTCATTGCTCGTTGTTTTGACTATTGATGCGTTAGGCGAGGTTTTAGAACTACCGACGTAAATTGATGTCACCGTAGAGAGTCCAGGACGTAAAGGTTCTTTCTCAATTTCATCTTTATTGAGTGCAATTCTGACAGGCACACGCTGAACAATCCTGATGAAGTTTCCCGTCGCATTGTCGGGTGGAAGTGTGGCAAATACGCTGCCAGAACCAGGAACAAGGCCCTCAACCACACCGTGATATTGATGGCTAGAGCCATAGAGATCAACTTTTACGATCGCTTCCTGCCCAGGGCGAACGTATTTCATACGATTTTCCCACAAATTGGCTTCAACCCATAGATGGTCAAGCGGCACAATATTGAGAAGGTGATCGCCAGGTCTTACGCGTTGCCCAACCTGAATGCGTCTTTTGGCGATGAAACCTGTTGCTGGGGCGCGTATATTTTGGCGTAAAAACTCAACATATGCATCACTATAACGTGCTTTAGCAGCTTCGATATCCGGATGATTTGTTCGCGTAACGCCCATAATTCTTGCATCAACAGCTTGAAGCTCAGAACGAACTTCTTGGATATTTGCCTCTTGTGCGACAAGTTGATCTTGAGTGTTTTGTAATATTTGATCTGAAGTGGCGCCTGCGGTGGCAGCTTTTTTATAGCGCGCAAAGTCATGAAGTGAGCGATCTTTGATGGCTTTTCGTGAGATGAGTTTTTCACAGATCTGACGGCGGTATGAAAATAGAGCGCCAACGCCTCTTACTGCTCGGGCAAGATCTGCTTCGGCTTGAGCAAGAGAGGCTTTAGCGCGTTGTCCATCTAGGCTTACAATCACATCTCCTTTCTTGACCATTTGTGTTTCATCAAAATAGACGCGGGCGACCATACCAGTCGCATCGGCATTTACTGGAAGTATATTGCCCGTTACGAAGGCATTATCCGTAATGATCCAATTTCGATCAAATAAAAGCCATTTAAAAAAAACAATGACGAAAGCTGCGCAAACGCCAGTGAAGACAATCTTCAACAGCATTTCACGACGCATCCGAATTGTTTTACGGCTGATAATCATTGACAATAGTCGTTTAAGTCACGTTTGGTGCAAGCTGCCAGCATGGCATTGGTTATCCTCCAGTAATTGATTGAATTTTGTCGACAACAGGGGTTAAAGGATCGCTCTCGGGCGCCGGCCTTGGTTTTAGTGGGTTGGGGCCGTCTGAATATCCTCCTCCCAAAGCTTGATAAAGATCGACGCTTGCGACCATTCTGTCCCCATCGAGCGTTTTTTGGATAAATTTACTTTCCAGGAGATCTATTTGTTCCTGTAGAATTTCACGGCGATCTTTAAGTCCATCCCGTAATCTCGCTTGCGCAAGTTCTAGTTGATTATTGGCGGCTTGAACGAGATGACTTTGTGCTTCGAATTCTGTATTTGCGCGTTTAATGTTTGCCAGGGTATCTGCAACCTGCTGTGCTGATTGCAGTAAGGTTTCGTTATAGCTATTGACAGCTTGATCATATTCCGCCCGTTGAATCTCTAATGTTCCAGTCAAGCGACCGGCTTGAAAAATTGGCAGATGGAAGCCCGGAACAACTGAAAAGCCACTCGCTCCAGGTGTGAAGAGCCGGCTTGAGAGTAAACTCATACTGCTTGTTGTTACCGATGCTTCAATTCCGGATGCCAGAGAGAGATCTATCGATGGGAGAAAGAGTGTCTTTGCAAGGTGAATGCGTTCAGCAGCAGCCTCGGCTCTGCTGAGAGCGGCTGCAAGGTCAGGTCGATGGGCTAACAATTCAATTGGGAGATGTTTAGGTAACTTTGGGATGGATAAAACCAGACCCTTTTGCTTGGTAAATACTCCCCTTGTTGCATCTGGCCCTTCACCGATCATACGTGCGAGAGCGTCTTGCTGGATTGTTAATGCAGCGCGAACCGTTGCTTCACGTCTGATTGCACTCTCAAAGTCGCTACGGGCCATCTGAATGCCATCAGCAGTATCAAGTCCTGTCTGGAAACGGGTCTCAGCAAGATTGAGGAGTTCTTTTCTTATGGAAACAAGCTCATTGGTGATTTCAAGTTGTTTGGAGTAGGCGTACCCTCTGACATAGGCTCGCGCTACACTTGTTGTCAGGAGAAGGCGCGTTTGCTCAAATTCTGCTGCTTGGGCTGTCGCTGCGCCAATTGCTGCTTCAAGCGCAGCGCGATTCTTTCCCCAAAAATCAAGCTCCCACGTCATGACGAAGGGGGTTAAGAAGAACGCCGTTTTTTCTAGGCCGCCTTGTAAGGGGTTATAAGACGCGACAACGCCCCTGATAGGATTTCGAGATTGTCTTCCCCAATAATCGGACTGGAGGGCGGGTAAAAGTTTAGCCCCCGCCACCCGAACGCTTGCATCAGCTTCTTGTAGTGTGTCGGCGGCTTTCTTTAGATTTTGGTTGTCTTCAAGGGCCTTAGCAATGAGATGGTTCAGTTCAGGGTTTCTATAATTGTGCCACCACTCTTCCTTTGGCCATGAAGCTTCCTCATGGTTTATTTTTAACCCTGAGGCAGCAAGTGTTTGCTGCATTTTTGGGGGCTCAATAAAATGTGCGCGCTCACTTTGATTGGTTGGTCCACAGGCTGAAACAAGCGATGGAATTATAGCAATAAAGAAAAAGGCGCGGCTAAAACGCTCAAAGCCAGAAAATTGAAAATAGGCTAAGCTCGTCCTAGTCTTCAATTTAGAAGATAAAGAGCTGAAAGCTGTCAAAACTTTTTGGGTCAAGTTGACGCGCCTTCTAGACCTTTGCAAATAATTTTGATGTGTGCCGTATTGCCAATCTGGAATATTCCAACATCGAGACGCCAGTGCAGAAACAACTCTCAGCGCGAGAAATGTGAGAAACGTTTCTGCGCTTCTGATGGGCGTTAAGTTCCAAAGAGTGTTGGTTTTTTTATATATGAGTCGCGCAAAAAATTTAGACAAAATCCAGATAAATCCGGGTTTCCAGTGGAAAAGGACGCTTTTCTTCAGGCCAATAGCGCGCGCCGCCGAGAGTAATGAAGATGCGCGCGATTCGTCAGTCTCTGGAAGACCCATGCGCGTGTCAGTTTTTTTGTCTTGCTGCGCCAGGCCGGTGGCTGATCGCCAATGAATTTGGGGGTATTTTTCCAAAAGACTCCTCCGTCCGCATAAATGCGTCGTAGGAGTCATCAGCCTCATTGGCGCTTTCGGGGAACTCCATCCCCTTTTGGTTGGGTTTTTTTATCGATTTATCAGGATTTGCGCAACAAAGGTCCAAGGAGTTTTGAGGGATTTTTCACATCAACATGGTATATCTAGTTTAACCATTTGTTTTAAATGATTTTTTAGTGGGGGCTTGAGGTCAGGCGTGATTTTTTTTGGCGGCTACTTTAAAGGTGAATTTTAGTGAAATGCCCCATTTTACGTCCCGGGCGGCTTTCTTTCTTTCCATAGAGGTGCAGGCTGCCCTCACTGCTGAGAAGCTCATTCCACTGCTCACAGTCTTTGCCAATTAAATTTTGCATAGACACTTTCCCGCCAAGACGCTGCGTTGAGCCCAGGGGCCAGCCAGCAATGGCGCGGATATGTTGCTCGAATTGTGACGTAACAGCGCCGCCTAATGTCCAATGCCCAGAATTATGCACGCGCGGCGCAATCTCATTAACAATAAGCGCTTCATGATCGCCAACAACAAACATTTCTACTGCAAATATACCGACATAGTCTGCCGCTTCGGCTATTTTCTGCGCAATATGAATTGCTCCTTGTGCGGTTGCTTTCTTTATCGACGCAGGAACAAGAGTTGTGCTGAGAATATGATTTTCATGTATATTTTCACAAATATCATAAGCAGAAAATACGCCATCAAGGCTCCGCGCTGCGACAACGGAAATTTCTTTGCTGAAACTAACAAAGCCTTCAAGAATGCAGGCAGCGCCATTGAAAGAGGCGTAGAGTTTTTCTAGATCAGTTTGAGCCGTTACTTT
>DHWC01000022.1:9182-9622 GCA_002412985.1 Methylocystaceae bacterium UBA5192
CTCACTGCTTTTTTGAAGCTATGAATATCTGTTATGTCGGAAAATTCTGCTGTTTGCGCCTCAAGATGTCGAATAAATTGTTTCTCTATTAATCGATCTTGCGTTAGCTCTAGAACTTTAGGATTTGGTCTAACGGGACGAAGAGACTCAAGAACTTGAGCAGTGCGCGCTGGAACATTTTCAAATTCATAAGTTATAATATCTACAGAATTTGCAAAATCATTGAGCGCAGATTCATCTAGAAACTCTGCGCGTGTTTGTTTCGCACAGACGTCAAAAGCGGGGTCATCGCCTGCAGGCGAGAAGATGTGTGTTTTTAATCCCAGTTGGGCGCTGGACAGGGCAAGCATGCGTGCAAGCTGTCCGCCGCCTAAAATGCCAATTGTCGCTCCGGGCGCAATTTTCGTCATGGTTCATCATGGGGAGCGAAGGCGACGCCT
>DHWC01000003.1 GCA_002412985.1 Methylocystaceae bacterium UBA5192
GGTTATGTAGGATATGAAGAGGGAGGCGCGTTGACTGAAGCAGTCCGTCGAAGACCGTATCAGGTCGTTCTCTTCGATGAAATTGAAAAAGCGCATCCTGATGTCTTCAATATACTGCTGCAGGTTTTAGATGACGGACGATTGACGGATGGGCAAGGACGCACAATCGATTTTAAAAACACGCTCATCATCATGACATCCAATCTAGGCGCTGATTTATTAGTCATGCAGCAGGAAGGAGAGGATTCAAGCGCTGTGCATTCAGAAGTGATGAATGTTGTGCGCGGTCATTTTAGGCCAGAATTCCTGAACCGCATTGACGAGATCATCTTATTCCATCGCTTGAGGCGCGTGGATATGAGCGCAATCGTTGATATTCAGTTCCTACGACTGGCTAAACTGCTTGAAGATCGAAAGATTACTCTCAAACCAGACAACAACGCGCGAGATTGGCTTGCAAATAAGGGGTATGATCCGGCCTATGGAGCAAGACCGCTCAAAAGGGTCATGCAGAAAGAACTTCAAGACGCCCTCGCTGAACGCTTGCTAGCTGGCGAAATCATCGATGGGGCAAACGTCAGCGTATCGGCTGATGCTCAAGGTCTCTTAATTGATGGTAAGCCCACACGCCGAGCGGACAGAGATACTCCGCTGTTTCTTAAAACAGCAGGGAATGCGTAAGCTAAAAACTAAAGATCTCTGCGCGATCAAACTTCACGCAGAGATCAATTATAACTTCCGCAAAGCGACAGCTTCAATATGATGATCTGCGCTTTTAGTTAAAACGAGACTAGCGCGCGAACGCGTGCTGGCGATATTATGACGCAAATTCTCAAGATTAATTGTTGTCCAAATATTTTTGGCAATTGCAATCGCCTCTGAGTCATTGAGCTCTGCGTATTTACGAAAATAAGATCGTGGATCACGAAAGGCTGTTTCACGCAAATTCAAAAATCTATCAATATACCATTTCTCTAAAACATTTTCTGGCGCATCAAGATAAACTGAAAAGTCAAAAAAATCAGAAACGAATGGAATATCTCGGGGATGTCGCGAGGCTCTTGCGGCTAAAACATTTACCCCTTCAACGATCAAAATATCAGGGCGATCAATACATATTCTCTCGCCCTCAACCACATCATATACAAGATGAGAATAGACCGGTGCTGTCACCTGACGTTGTCCAGCTTTTACAGCTGACAGAAATCGCAATAAGGCTTTATTGTCATAACTTTCTGGAAAACCCTTCTTTTCCATAAGCCCTTCACGCTCAAGAATAGCGTTAGGCAACAAGAATCCATCTGTTGTGATCAATTCTACTTTTGGCGTGTTAGGCCAACGAGAAAGAAGCGCTCGTAAAACACGCGCCGTCGTCGACTTGCCTGCCGCAACAGAACCAGCAACGCCGATGATATAAGGCACCTTGCCATCTTCCGCGCCCAAAAAACGTTGTGTTGCTTTAAAAAGCCCCTGAGTTGCAGCCACATAGAGTGCGAGCAAGCGCGAAAGCGGAAGATAAATCTCGATCACTTCCTCAAGTGAAATTGGATCGCCCAAAGATTTTACGCGAGATAAGTCATCAATCGTTAAGGTTAAGGGCGTGTCAGCTCTTAATTGAGCCCAATCGGCGCGTGTAAAGTGTCGATACGGCGAGAGTGCAACGCCAGGCTCAGGGGATGGAGCCTGCGTCACTGTGAAACTCCACGCGAAGCCTTTTCTGTTAGACCAGACTGATGAGTTCGACGCTCTAATTCGCTTAACACGTCCGCAAGCGGCAGATCTCTGGCTTCGAGAAGAACAAGTAAATGATAAAGCACATCAGCTGCCTCAGCTGTCAGCGCTTTTTTATCTCCCTCAATCGCAGCAATGACCGCCTCTACCGACTCCTCACCAAATTTTTTTGCAATTTGTGAAACGCCAGCATCAAATAGACTTTTTGTGTATGATTTTGATGCATGGTCATTACGGCGGGATTTAATCAATTCCGCAAGACTACCAAGAGAAAAACTCATTGCCCCTCCAGTCCATCCATGCGTATTGGCACGCCAGCGGCTGCCATATATCTTTTTGCCTGTGGTATGGAATATTCTCCGAAATGAAAAATTGACGCAGCTAGCACTGCAGTGGCGCGCCCCTCATTAATCCCCGCCACTAAATGTTCGAGATTGCCAACACCTCCCGAAGCAATCACTGGCACAGCCACAGCATCTGCAACGCTGCGGGTAAGCTCAAGATCAAATCCCGTTTTAGTTCCGTCACGATCCATAGAGGTTAATAAAATTTCACCTGCGCCAAGACTTGTAACTTTCTGGGCAAACTCAATAGCATTTATTCCAGTTGATCTTCGCCCGCCATGCGTAAAGATCTCCCATACGCCAGGCTGAACACGTTTTGCGTCAATCGCAACGACAACGCATTGTGAGCCAAATTTCTCTGCGGCTTCGCGCACAAAATCTGGGTTTGAAACAGCCGCTGAATTAATTGACGCTTTATCGGCGCCTGCGAGTAAAAGCTGTCGAATATCCTCAAGCGTTCGAATACCACCGCCAACCGTAAGCGGCATAAAGCACGCCTCTGCAGTTCGACTCACAACATCAAGTAGAATACCGCGATTTTCATGGCTTGCAGTAATATCAAGAAAACATAGCTCATCAGCTCCTGCAGCGTCATAAGCCATTGCGCACTCGACTGGATCACCCGCATCGCGAAGATCGACGAAATTGACACCTTTAACGACGCGACCTTCCTGGACATCAAGACAGGGGATAACACGCGCCTTAAGCATCCTAAACCCCTGACTT
>DHWC01000099.1 GCA_002412985.1 Methylocystaceae bacterium UBA5192
GGATCCACAACGAAGGGCGCATCCGGATCAAAGAGGATGAGATCGGCAGGCGCGCCTTTTTCAAGCCGCCCTTGCGGCAATCCCAAAATTTCTGCAGGTCGGATTGTCATTGCAGCCAATAATCGCGGCAATGAAATATCGCCTGAGTGCACAAGTCGAAGTCCCGCTGCAAGCATTGTCTCAACGCCAATGGCGCCATACTCCGCTTCGCCAAACGGCAACCGCTTCGTCTCCACATCTTGCGGATCATGGTCAGAGACAATCACGTCGATTAAGCCATCCGCCAATGCTTGGACCAGCGCTTTTCGCTCTGTTTCATGTCGAAGCGGCGGCCGTAATTTCAAGAAACTACGATAATCGCCAATATCATTTTCATTTAACGTAAGATGATTAATGGTGGTTCCGCAGGTCACCTTAGCGCCTTGCGCTTTTGCAGTTTTAATTGCCTCTAACGCCAGTGTCGTTGTGACAATCGCCGCATGATAGCGCGCATTGGTAAGCGCGACGAGACGCATGTCGCGATCAACCATAATCGCTTCAGCTTCCCGCGGCACGCCCGCCAGACCAAGTCTTAAAGCAAACTCGCCTTCATTCATGACGCCAGCGCCAGCGAGGTCATTATCTTGCGGGAAATGAACGATGAGCGCATCAAAATCGCGCGCGTAACTCATTGCGCGCCGCATGACGAGCGAATTTTTTACGGGATGCGGCCCATCAAAAAAAGCAACGGCGCCGGCCTGTTGCAGAAGCCCTAACTCGGCAATTTCTTTGCCTTCTCGCCCTTTCGTCAATGCAGCCATTGGATGGAGGCGCACCCGTCCCGTGTCGCGCGCTCGGCGCAAGACAAAATCAACGACTGCCGGATCATCAATAGCTGGCATTGTCGCTGGAGAGGCGATGAGCGTGGTTACGCCGCCCGCGGCAGCCGCTAATGACGCCGTCGCGATTGTTTCGCGATGCTCAGCTCCGGGCTCGCCAACAAAAGCCAGCATGTCAATCAAGCCGGGCGCAAGCGCAGCCCCGTTACACTGAATGACTTTCGCGCTCTGTGGCGCGCTCGAGGCTGTTAGATGCGGGCCAAGATCCGCAATCACTCCATCAACCACGAGCAGTCCGCCTAAAATTTCTTGATCCGAAGCGGGATCAATTAATCGGGCATTGACGAAGTAGAGGGGCGCAGAGGCAGGGGTCACGGTCATAGGACTTGATTAGGCCATTTTCCGCAGATTGAAAATGGATAGAAATCCAGAAAGCTGCAAAACAAAATAAGACCAGCCTCATCCTTTGCCGCGTAAGCGTTGTGTTTTTCACAAAGCTTTCAGCAAAACTGGCCCGCGAAGATCTAAAATAACGAATCGCTTCAGGGTAAAAGCGAGAAAAAGTGAGCGCTTTACCCTTTAGAGTTTTAAAAATGCTACAAACAACAATCCGTTAACGGCGCGGATGGTTTAGAGCCTATGAATTGCTATCATGAAAGGCTGGATTTTGCGCCTTATTGAAGATCAGGTCATCAAACAAACGGCAAGCGTCTATGTTGAGCTTTGAAAATGTCGGCCTGAGATATGGCGTCAGCCCTGAGACGCTGCGCGATATTACTTTTGAAATCGCCCCGCATTCTTTTCAATTTCTAACAGGCCCCTCAGGCGCTGGCAAAACAACCCTCATGCGCCTCATTATTATGGCGCTGAAACCAACGCGCGGCATAATCAATATATTTGGCAAAGACACACAGAGACTGAATCAGGAAGAAGTTACCGCAACGCGACGCGGCATTGGCATCGTGTTTCAGGATTTTCGACTGTTAGATCACCTCACCCTTTATGAAAATGTCGCCTTGCCCTTGCAAGTGCAAGGACGCGAAGAGAGTAGCTACCGCGCCGAAGTCACTGAGCTCTTACGCTGGGTTGGTCTTGGCGAACGCGTCACTGCGCCCCCCAGCGTGCTTTCGGGCGGTGAAAAACAACGCGCAGCCATTGCCCGCGCCTTGATTTCACGTCCAAGACTTTTATTGGCAGATGAACCAACCGGAAATGTCGATCCAACGATGGCCCGACGTATTCTCCGCCTCTTTGTCGAACTTCATAAATCTGGAACCGCTGTCGTTATCGCAACCCACGATCTGACTCTTATGGACCAATATGATGAAGCTCGTCGGCTGGTGCTCGCCGACGGGCGTCTTCATATTTTTGAGTGAAATAATGCTCGACTTCTTGCGCGATTTACTTGCGCCAAATAGACCGCGTTTAATGATAAAGGCAGATAACGCCTTTTCAATAAAAACGCCGCTTGTGCCCGCAAACTCTGTTGCGGGCAGATCCCTCGTCATGGTGATCGCCATTATGACCTTCCTAGCTGCGCTCACGGCGGGAGCGGCGACGCTCATTGCAGAAGCCTCAAGCGATTGGCGAGGCGAAGCAGCCAGCGAAGCAAGCATCCAATTACGCCCTGCTCAGGGACGCGACATAGAAGCAGATTTAGAAACAGCAGCTGATATCGCCGCAAAGACGCGCGGCGTCGCTTCTGTAAAAATCTATTCTAAAGCGGAATCTGAAGGATTGCTCACCCCGTGGCTTGGTCAAGGATTGGATCTGCAAGAATTGCCAGTTCCCCGAATGATCGTTTTGAAATTAGATACAAAAGAGCGACCCGATCTCTCAAAACTTGGCGTTGAGATTGTCTCCGCTGTGCCTGGCGCAAGCCTAGACGACCATCATATCTTTATCTCCCGCCTGGGAGATATGGCGCGCGCTGCGACAATGATCTCGCTCTTTATCTTTATCCTCGTTTTAATTGCCCTAGGAATTGCGGTAGCCTCCGCTACCCGCGCCGCCGTTGCGACAAATCGAGAAATTGTTGAAGTGCTCCATCTTGTTGGCGCCACAGATCGTTTTATCGCTAGAGAATTTCGCAGAAGATTTTTTTCGCTGGGCCTTAGCGGAGCAATATTGGGCGGGGGCGGCGCAATTGTGTTTTTTGCTGGCGTTAAACTCTTGTCTAATTCTTGGCGCGCAACCGCTGGAGGCGATCAGACAGAAGCCCTTTTTGGAGATTTTACGCTTAGCCTAACAGGCTATGGCATTGTCGTGCTGCTCATTGCCTGCGTTGCAGGATTAACAGGCTATCTCTCACAGAAAATTGTCTTTCGTCATTTGCAGAGATTGAATGAATAAGATCAAAGAACCAATTTATATAGTGAATGATCATTTCTTCGGCGGAATAAAAAAGAAAGCTTAGCATGGCGCAACTCCGCCAATATATTGACCAGCTCGTTATGCATGGACGCGGCATTTTTGTCGCGTTCTTTAGTCTATTCATGCTTTTTGGTTGCCTCTTTCTCGGTGGTTTTTTTATTTTTGCGAATTCTCTAGCGCGCACTGAACCCCATCTTGAGCTTAAAGCTGAAGGCGTTGTTGCGCTCACAGGCGGCGCAGATCGGGTCGTTGACGCTGCAGATTTTCTTGCCCGAGGCCAGGCTAAAAGACTTCTCATAACAGGCGTCAATCGCGCAACGCGCAGCTCTGTTCTCGCGCGCATCTTACCAATTTCTCATGAACTCTTTAAGTGCTGCGTTGATTTAGGGTATCAAGCTGTCGATACCGCAGGCAATGCCGCTGAAACAAAGCTTTGGGCCGAGACATATCATCTCACCCAATCCTTAATCGTCGTCACATCTAATTATCATATGCCGCGCGCGCTCCTTGAGCTCTCCGCCGCTTTGCCGCATATGACCCTCTACCCCTTCCCTGTCGTCAGCGACCATACCGATGTCTCTCTATGGTGGCGCGACAAACGAATAGCCCGGCTCGTTGGGGGGGAATATGTTAAATTTTTAGGCGCGCTTATTCGCATTCATTTAGACCCTGAAATCAGCGAGAGCGAACCAAATTAGTCCCGCGACCAATAGACGGCCTGGGAGATTTGCGGCGGAAGGAAAGAAATCTTCTTCCTGCCGAAGGCGCTTTCAATTATGACTATCCCGCACCCACATCTTACCCCTGACATCGCCGATGCTTCTTCTTCGCTCATTGATTTTTCAAATCATCTTTTTCCTCAACATGTTCCTTTTGATAGTGATTTGGCTTCCCGGTCTCTTTATGCGACGGCAGATTTCTCAAGAGCTCGGCCGCACCTGGGGACGCACAAGTCTGTGGCTTCTGGATAAGATTTGTAATTTGAAAATTGAACGTCGCGGCGTTGAGCATATCCAGCAAGGGTCGCTTATCGTTGCGGCAAAGCACCAATCCATGTGGGAGACATTTGTTCTACCCATTCACTTTTCTGACTTTAGTTATATTTTAAAACATGAACTGATCTGGCTGCCTTTCTTTGGCTGGTATCTACTCGCCGCGCAACAAATCGCCATTGATCGCGCTAAAGGCAGCAAACTCTTGCCCCAACTCATTGAAAAAGCGAAAAAGCTTTTTTCGCAAAATCGACAGCTCTTCATCTTTCCTGAAGGTACCCGCCGCCCTCCGGGCGCGCCGCCTCATTATAAAATCGGCATAGCCTCGCTTTATGAAGCCAC
>DHWC01000007.1:0-3465 GCA_002412985.1 Methylocystaceae bacterium UBA5192
GCCTGCGGGTCATTTGAATGATGGACAATGTCGCTATCAATCGCCGTCGAAAAAGCTAATGCGCGCGCGGCTTCATTGAAGGATCGGATCTCAAGCAGCATGCGCCGCACATCAGGATGGACTATGATTGGGTCAGCGTTTTTATCTGGATTTTTAGCGCCAGTTAATGCGCGGCCCTGAAGACGATCTTTGGCGTAAGCTACTGCATTTTGATACGCCACTTCCGACTGAGCCAAACCTTGCACAGCAACGCCCAAACGCGCCTCATTCATCATGACAAACATTGCATTTAGGCCGCGGTTAGCCTCGCCGAGAAGAAAGCCCTGCGCACCATCGTAATTCATCACACAGGTAGCGTTGCCATGTATTCCCATTTTTTCTTCAATTGCGCCGCAACTCACTTTATTTCGCGCAGATAACTCGCCATTTTCATTAACAAGAATTTTTGGAACGATAAAAAGCGAGATGCCTTTTACCCCTGCCGGCGCGCCATCAATTCGCGCGAGCACAAGATGGATGATATTTTCCGCAAGGTCATGCTCACCGGCAGAGATGAAAATTTTTTGTCCTGTGATTGAGTAAGAACCATCCGCTCTCGGTGAGGCTTTTGTTGTTAAAAGCCCAAGATCTGTACCGCACTGAGGCTCGGTCAGATTCATCGTGCCTGTCCAGCGACCTTGTGCAAGTTTTGGCGCGTACAGCAGCTTCTGCTGATGCGTGCCATGACGCAATAGGGCGGCTAGCGCGCCCTGCGTCAATCCTGGGTACATAGCGAGCGCCATATTGGCTGAGGAGGCAAATTCATCAACCAGCATTGACAAAGTGTAGGGTAAACCTTGACCGCCATATTCCTCTGGAGCGGGCAGCCCAACCCATCCGCCTTCGGCAAAGGCGGCGTAGGCCGCTTTAAAATTTGGCGGCGTAACGACACAGCCCTCAGCATTTCGCACGCAACCGATCCGATCCCCCGAAGCATTAAGCGGCGCGAGCGTTTCTTCACATAATTTGGCCGCTTGGATGAGTATCTGCTCAATCAGATCCTCGGTTAATTCTGCAAAGCCCGGCAAAGCCTGCAACGCCTTCAGGCCGAAAACATCATTGAGCAAGAAAACGGCTTCATCTACTGGGGGTTTATAATGCGGCATTGGCGCACCCTCTCAAACATGAAACTCCGACAGCCCCAAAATTAGCCGACGAATCACTTCTATTCTTTAGCTAGTCGGTCAGCCAATTAGGACAATAGCCTTAAGACCTAGAATTCTCCCCATTAGCTCTTTGTGAATGAGGTATGAAACTGAGATGAGGCTTGATCTGGAAGATAAAAAGAGCCTGAGATTAAAAATTTAACGCCCTGTTTACCTTGATTGACAGAAAGTCAGACTGAGCAGCGACGATTGAACAACGTCAAAGGCTCTTCGGCGGCACTGGCGCTCCTAGAGCGGAGCCGCCGTGTTGTTTTAGTTTTTTAATGGCCGATAAGCCAGATCTTTTACACGTATGAGCCCTATCTCCTCGCGCCATCCATTTCAGTTAGACGCCGCAACGCGCGATGCCGCGCTCGACGCCGCTCGGCGTGAAGGCAAAACGCTCAGTCAATGGCTTGATGAGACGATCCGATCAAAGGCCTTACGAAAAACCGATCATAACAATCCTGAATTAGGGAATTCGCTTGAGCAAAGACTCTCCGAAATTACGCGAAGACTTACGCTTAATACGCAGGCGAAATTATCCGCTACAAAAATGACGTCCACAGATATGCCCCCTGCTTGGCAGGGGCAACGAAGGATTAATAGCTTTTCAAAGCCATATCGTTCAACGTCTAAGCAAGAAGAAAACCTACATCACACGTTACGCAAACTGCATCGCGAACTTGATCGGACGCGACAAGCGCCAACTGAACATGACCAAGACAGGGCGAGAAAAAGACAAAAACTCGCGCTTCTTCTCACGACAGTAAACGCGCTGCAAGATCAACTGCTAAAAACTACTCAGCGCCCTGATCCACGAGAAATCCCGCACGTCGATAAAGATCACGGAAAAACAGAGGACTCAATTACTTCTCCGCATCAGCAGGTTTTTCCTAACCGACTTTCGTCAAAACAAATAGCAAAATTGAGAGAGGAAGACTTAAGTCCTATCTTAAAAAATTTATCTCAAAAACTCGCAGCAATTGAAAGCCGCCTAGAAAGGATCGCCGCGCCAGAGAAACACCAAATCTTAGCCTTCAAAGAAGCCAACATTCAGCTCGACACAATATGCGATCAAGATAGGCTTGAGATTAGGTCTGCAGGCGGATGGGAGAAATTGGAGTCAAAACTAGCTGAACTGGCCCAAAAAATAATATTATCTTCTAATTTAAAATACCAATTAGAAAACAATGAAGCCATGTCAAGCTTCAATATTTTGAATAAAGAAATATCTTGCCTCGATAAAAAAATTAGCCAGTCTTTATCAGATAATGCAATAAATAATGCAGCGACAAAGGCGCTTTTTGACGAAATCTCTCAAAAAATCGATCAAGTTATTGGTCGTATTGAAATACTAGCAAATCAGAATAATGATAACTCTATTCTAAACGATATTCTTCAGGGGAATTTTGAAATAAAGTCTGAAGTATTGCAGAATAAAAAAACCGCAGAACTAGCTGAAAACCAGCTCACTGCGCTGATAAAATTAATTGGCGATCTAAACGAGAAGCTTGATATTAGCCAAAAGGATAAAAATACGACCATCTCATTGGAAAATCTTAAGAAGGAAATTGATAGCTTAGCGCAGGAAATCCAAACCCAAGAATCCAATGGCAAGGATAGGAATATTCTTGATGCGCAGTTTGCGGAGCTAAAAGATCATATAAAAACCACGCAAATGGACGCTTCTCACGCAGTACAAGAGGGTTTTAAACTTATTCAAGCAACCCTGTCAGGACTTCATCAGAAACAAACATCTCTATTGGGCGCCGCCTCCGACCCGCCGCATAAATCTATTATGGGAATAGAGCCAGTTGCTGATTTGATGTCACTCGAAAAAAGCGCTTGTACAAAAGCTGAGGATTTTACGCCTAAGAGTTCTTCATCCATTCAAAAAGAGTTTATCGCCGCCGCTCGCCGAAGCGCAGATCAAGAACGATCTATAGATCTGTCCACGCCCACCACCACGCAGGAGCCCTTGGCGAAAACCTTATCCTTATTTAAAGTTCTCGAGGAGAGGAAAAAATCCTTACTTCTCTGTGTTGGGCTCCTTGGCGCATTGATCGCCAGCGAACCATTTCACGAAAATGCAAAATTATATTTCAAAAATCTAAAATTTAGCGCTAAAACAAACCTAGCCCCCCTATCTACTTATTCAAATGGCTACAGCGAAGGCCTAACAAAAAAGCTTTATGATAAAAAAGAGCATGTTTTGATCAAATTATCAGAAGAACAATTAACTCAATTTAATCGGTTGATAGATCCAAATCCAATTTGC
>DHWC01000007.1:3852-32040 GCA_002412985.1 Methylocystaceae bacterium UBA5192
TTCCCCGGGAAATAATGAAGCAATCATTATTGATCGGCAATTCCTCACGCATGAAACAATAGAAAAAGATCCGAAAACTTTAAACATCTGATTGGTTATATAAATTTCTATAAATACTTTTCTCAAAATTGAGATCAGGCGTATTCATAACTTCTAAATATATCTGCGCGAATCCACTCATTGAGCGCCTGAGGCCCGCTTCAGGATAAGGAGCTATCGCTTTTATTCATATCCTCCAATTTCATCTGGCGAACTACGAGCCAATCCGCCAATTTCGTTGGGAGAAGCGGCGGCAAGAAATAATCAATAAGACTATTTTGCACAACGGCGATGCGTGTTGGCGGATTCTTAGCGACTAAGGCGTATAATACCGCATTCGCCACCTTATCTGCTGAGGGCGCAAGGCGTCCTTTGTTGATGATCCACTCCCGCATTCGCTGCGCAGGCGCTGCATAGATCGTATGCTCATAAGGCGAGAAGTCGACTTCTTCCGCCTTGTCCCATATCGGCGTCGCAATCATACCAGGTTGAACAACGGTTAATTTGACGCCAAAAGGGTATAATTCCCGCCTTAAGGCGTCTGACAGCGCTTCAAAGCCGAATTTTGACGCGCTATAGGCCCCGAGAAAAGGAGCGGCGAACCGTCCTGCAACTGAACTCATATTAACAATGCGTCCGGGCGGGCCGCTTCTATTTTGCTCACCGGCTCCTAAACACGGCGCAAAAGCCTGGATGACCTGCAACTGGCCGGTGAGATTAACAGCAATCTGTTCACGAAACTTGCTCATCGGAATGTGTAAAAGAGGCCCAGGCGCCGCCATACCTGCATTATTTACAAGGCCTGCAAGTTTAGCGCCGGCTAATTTTCGATCAACACATTCTACTGATTGCAAAATATCTCGATCATTCGTTACATCGAAGATCAGAGGCGAGAAATTACTCCCATAGCGTATTTGTAGCCGCTCAGCATCTGCCTCTGTACGCACGGAACCGAATACAAAAAAACCAGATGCAATCAATTTATCAACGCAAGCTGCGCCAATTCCTGTGGATGCGCCAGTAACTAAAATCACCCGACCTGCTATGGATGACATGAAACGTCCTGATGCTCTAGAAGCCGATCCAACGCTTCGCATGTTGATGCGTCAGCTTGCCCATCGACGCGCGCTGGACGGAAATGACGTTGAAAGGCCGAAACGGTTATACGCGTGTCCTCATCATAAATCCCGGTTATTTCTAATCGATAGCCAAATTGCGCCAGCTTTTTCTGTAGCTCGCTGACATCAGAACCTTGTGCGCCGATGCTTAGCAACCGCTTATCGTCAGGCGGCGTTGTTTCTACGTAACTCCCCACGCCAGCTTGAGCCAAAACATCCCATGGAAAAAATTCTCCTGGATCGATTTTTCGTTTTGGCGCAATGTCGGAGTGCGCCAAAACACGATGCTGCGGTATATTTCGGCGCCGACAAATATCACTTGAGAGCTTAATCACTGATTCAATTTGTCTTGCTGGGAAGGGGCGCACGTCTCTATGGCCAGGATGCGCAATCTCAATGCCAATTGAGCTCGCGTTTAGATCTGTTTCTCCCGCCCAGTAACTCACGCCAGCATGCCAGGCCCGCCGTTCTTCGGGTACAAGCTGAAGAATTTTTCCATCTTCTTCAACAACGTAATGGGCCGAAACCTGAGCAAGGGGAGAGCATAATAATTCTAAGGCGCTTTCAGCAGTCGGCATGCCCGTATAATGCATCACTAAGGTTGAAATTGAACGGGATCGCGCTCCATGGTTTGGAGAGGGTAGAACGCATGCGTCAATGTAGTCAGGCGAAAAGTTACCACATAATTCTGGCGTATCGCGCCAGGGAGTTGTTGCGCTTATCCATTCTTTTGTTCGGCTCTGAGGGTCTGGATTATTCAATATATCTGTAACAACGCACGCACTATCGGCGCCAGAAGCTAGCGCCAAACATGCGCGGGCTGGAGACAATCCGCCTATTGCAACCAGAGGAATGGAGCCTATGCGCTTCCTCCAGCTCTTAAGCCGGCCTAGCCCCTGTGGCGCAAATTTCATCTCTTTCAAAACAGTTGGCCAGATCGGACCCAGCGCGACATAGTCAGGCAAATAGGATAATGCCCGTTCCAACTCTTCTTCATCATGCGTTGACACGCCAATGCGTACGCCATGTCTGCGTAGCGCGTTCACATCGGCTGTCTCTAAATCAGACTGTCCAAGATGAACAAATTCACATCCTAAATCGATCGCGTGATCCCAATAATCATTGATGATGAGCTGAATATTATTTGCATGACAAAATTCGCGCGCATAGGAAATTTGCGCCCTGATATCTTCTTCATTGCGGTTTTTTATACGTAGCTGGACAAGCTTCACCCCTAACGGCGCGAGCCGGGGCAACCACTCGGCATGATCAACAATGAGGTAAAATGGATCAAGCGTCATTTAGCTATTTTTCCCTAGCAATCCGCCGATCCGATGCGACAGTAGTCACTTAGCGCAACCTTGTCTCTACGCCGCAACCCGTGGATGCTTATAAAGTTTTTAAAGTAGTTGATCAAAGGGCCTGCCAATAATCGGCGTTGAGGGTTCGGCCATATCGCGTGGGGTCATGGGCTTAGCGAGAAAAGCGCTGCGCCCCGCCTTTATCGCCAGACCAAACGCGCGCGCCATTGCAACAGGATCGCCCGCACGGGAGATAGCTGTATTCAGCAAGACCGCGTCATAACCCATTTCCATAACTGCGACTGCATGCGAGGGCGCGCCGATACCCGCATCGATGATTAATGGCGTATTGGGATAATGAGCGCGTAGCGCCCGCAAAGCGAAAGGATTATTGACACCCCGACCCGATCCAATTGGCGCCGCCCAAGGCATAAGCGCTTGACACCCAAGATCAAGTAACTTTTCCGCAACAACGAGATCATCTGTCATGTAGGGCAGGACATAAAACCCATCCTTAATCAGCGTGCGCGAAGCTTCAATGAGGCCGAACACATCAGGCTGAAGCGTATCTTCTTCGCCAATGACCTCAAGCTTTATCCAATTTGTAGCAAAAACCTCGCGCGCCATTTGCGCTGTTGTGATAGCTTCTTTGGCCGTGCGACAGCCCGCTGTGTTGGGCAATACCTTTACGCCTAGATTACGAATAAGCGACCAGAAACTCTCTCCCGAGCGCGTCCCTCCTGCTTCACGACGTAAAGAGACCGTCACCATCTCACACTCAGATGCGCGAATGGAGTCCTCAAGCGCCGCAGGAGATGCGTAACGCGCAGTTCCAATTAATAATCGCGATCCAAATTCAGATCCATACAAGCGCAGACGGTCCGCATCAGACATAATTTAAATTCCTAGCCGCCTTGTCTGGGTGTAACAATTTCAACTGCATCATCCTCTTTTAATTTAATCATCTCTCGATCTTTGCTGCGGACGAACTCTTGATTCACTGCGGTCCCAACTTTCTGATCTTCATAGCCAAGCTCGTTTAATAACCCACATAATGTCGTCGCTCTCACATCACACTGAAGCCCATTCACCAGAATCCGCATTCATTACCTCCGGGAAAAAAGCATCTTCTGACAAGACACGCGCCGCACGTTTCGCCAATGCTGGCGCAAGCAAGAAACCATGACGATAGAGACCGTTGATGTATAGAGTTTTTTGACGTCGGATAAGCTGCGGTAGATTATCCCTAAATGCTGGCCGAAGGTCTGAACCAGTTTCAACGATTTCAGCCTCGGCAAAGGCGGGGTGGATGGCGAATGCGGAGTTAATGAGTTCGACAATTGAGCGAGCGGTCACACGCGCCCGCTCTTCATTTTCAATCATTGTCGCTCCAATCATAAAATAACCCGCCCCTCGCGGCACAATATAGACGGGCCGACGCGGATGCAGCATGCGGATTGGACGAGACAATGCGATCTCCTCACTACGCAAGATCAACATCTCTCCTTTCACGCCTCTTAATTGTCGAAGGTGATCTTTGGCGACAAAGCCGCGACAGTCCACCGTCCAGTCCTGAGCCGGCGGAAGCATTGAAGCGTCAACGCCATACTGCTGGGTAACATTCGGCATTTTTTTTAATTGTTGCGCTAGAAAATTTAATGCTTGTCTTGGATCAAGATGCGCTTCTTGCGGAAAATGCAGCGCTGTTTCAAAACGTCCGCTGAGCTGCGGCTCCAATTGGCTTAGCGCCGCGGCGTCCAAATTTACAAACCGCTTTGTTTTGCGCGCAAAGTCGATTAACTCAGCGCCTTCCCTCGGGGGCGCGACGACCAGCGTGCCAGCGCGCGTAGCAAGCGCAAGCTCTTCTACCCAAAAGTCGAGCGCCTCCTGGCCAAGCGAGGCGACGATTGGCTCTGCAGATTCAAGCTCGCACCAAGGAGCGATCATCCCGCCGGCAAAACGTGAGCACCCAGCGCCAGGCTGGGGCATGCGCTCAATCAACTCAACTCCAAGGCCCTCGCGCGCAAGCACATAGGCCGTACACAATCCGGCCACGCCAGCGCCTAATACGCGGACATGCATCATTGAGCCTGACTCTGGAAGATCGACGACACCATCCCTCCGCCAGCTTGAGACTGGATCAGGTTCAAAGGGTCGCTGCGCCCGCGTTCGTGTGACGCGCTTGCCGCCTCTCAGCCCCTGGTCGACGCTCCCTGCGTCAATTCCCGGCAGGGCTCCCCCGGTTTATTCGGCGAGGGTTGCGCTAAAGCCGCTCTAAGGTCAAGCGCAGCCATACCGAGGAGGCCCAGACCTTGCCAGATCCACCTAAGTGAACCAGTTCTAGCTATTGTTAGTGCGCTTTGATTTACCCGCGCATCCACCTAGGAGTAAACTAATGAATCTGACTAAGGCGACAGCTGCGGGCCGTGCGCTCCTTTTTGCAACACTCCTGTGCGGCACGGCGGTTTTTGCCACTAGCGCGGCTCGAGCAGCCGCTATCGGCCCATATTTCCCGCTTCCCAACGGCTTCAACCTTACTGGCGTCGCTAAAGACGCCTTACTTAACATTCAGTCCACATGGCTTCAAAACGGCCTAGACAATCTTTCTAAAGCCCGCAAAGAGGCTGACGCTAATCTTGAAAAAGCAAAAAGCAGCGCGCAGGATCAAGTTGCGGCAATTGAAGAAAAAATAAAGATAATCGACAAGGCAATCGCTGATACGAAAACAGAACTTGCGCTTGCAACCAATGCCGATCCCCAACATGAAATCCAAATTGAACGCAAAAATAAGTTAATGCTTAATCTTAATCAGTGGATTAACGAGTTAAATCGTTTAGCGACAGAGCAAATGAAAATTGCTATTCTTAAAGACGGCAATGAGGCAATGGCGGCGCAAAACCGTAATTACCAACTCTCTGAACAAGCGGACAATCTTGAAAAAGCGAAGCAAGACCCGAGTATTGAGAACTGGGGAAAATAAAATTAGACAAAATCATTTCGCGCCACTGCCTGCTTAGTCAAAGCGGCAATGGCGCGGTCTACTCGCGCGGTCGTTTCTGAAATGATTGTCATATGCCGCGCCACCTCTTCTTGTCTCAGAGTTTCAAGACTAGACATTTTCTCGCGGATTTCTTTTAACTCTACTTCCAGCGCTTGGACTCTATCCCGCGCATCAGCCGCCTCATCAGCAATCGCGATCGCCGCCATCACATTGAGCCGCTGCTCGCCTATTGCACCAAAACTTTCATGCATCGAAAAAATTTTCGATTCCACATAACGCACGAGCTCTTCAAGCCGCGCTTCTTCTCCATCCCCACAGGCGATACGATAACTTCTTCCAGCTATGGAGACGACAAGCGCAGCCATCTTAGCTCCTAATTATCCGTCGACGCGCGTCCCGCGTCCAGAACTGCGGATACATGCGCGCCAACGACATCCAGCCGCCGCAATACTTCATCATTTGTTTTTTCTAAAATTGACGCCCGAGCCAAGGCTGAGTCGAGATCCAGAGCTAGTCGCGCACGATCATCTTGCATGATCGCAAGCTCTTCTTCTCGCTCCGCGCCCGTCCAATCATTTTCCAGACGCGCCGCCACTGCGCTCTCGAGCTGATCTAAAGCGCGATTGAGCCGCAACAGCGTCGCTTCATAATTTGCTTGATCCGTCATCGCCGGGTGTCGCCTAGATTGAAAATAAGGGGATCACGACCAAAATCGAAGGGGCCGATTCGACAATAGGCATTTGGTAGCACGATTTGGCTAAATCCCAATTTCTTTGGCCGATCCCTTTAAGATTAATATTGTGAGACGCCACGACGCGTTGACAGGGGGGCGCGAGGTGCTATCACACCCACGCCTTATTAGCCCCGGCGCCTCGCGCCTGCAGTAGGAACTATGCCGCTACCTTTTTCCGTTTAGCGGTTGCAAGGAGTTTTCAAATGACCGTGAGAGTGGCGATCAACGGCTTCGGACGCATTGGCCGCAACATCCTGCGTTTTATCGTTGAGTCTGGCCGCACCGATCTTCAAGTCGTGGCGATCAATGATCTGGGCTCCGTTGAAACTAACGCGCATTTATTGCGTTTTGACTCTGTTCACGGCCGGTTCCCGCATGAGGTCAAAGTCGCCGGAGACACGATCGATGTGGGCCAGGGGCCTATTAAAGTCACCGCAATTAAAAATCCAGCCGAGCTTCCCTATAGCGCGATCGGCGTTGACATCGCGCTCGAATGCACTGGTCTCTTTACAGCGCGGGACAAAGCAAAGTCTCTTCTTGATGCGGGCGCTAAGCGGGTACTGGTCTCAGCGCCAGGAGAAGGCGCAGACATTACGATTGTTTATGGCGTCAATCATCATAAGCTGGCTAAAGAGCACCTCGTTGTCTCCAACGCATCTTGCACGACGAATTGCCTTGCGCCCGTAGCAAAGGTTCTCAATGAAGCTATTGGCATTGAGAAAGGGATTATGACGACAATCCATTCTTACACAGGCGACCAACCTACGCTTGATACATATCATAAAGATCTCTACCGCGCCCGCGCTGCAGCCTTATCAATGATTCCGACGTCAACAGGCGCAGCAAAGGCAGTCGGTCTTGTTTTGCCTGAACTCAACGGCAAGCTTGACGGCTACGCGATCCGCGTACCGACGCCCAATGTTTCCGCAGTTGATCTCAAGTTTGTTTCCAAACGTCCAACATCAAAAGAAGAAATACACGCAGCGATTAAAGCGGCAGCCGACGGCCCAATGAAGGGCGTCTTAGGCTACACCTCTGAAAAGCTTGTCTCAATTGACTTCAATCACAGCCCGCTATCTTCCTGCTTCCATCTTGATCAAACCAAGGTGATGGACGGCAATCTTGTCTCCATTCTCAGTTGGTATGACAATGAATGGGGCTTCTCAGGCCGAATGACAGATACAGCCGCTCTGATGGGAAAATTGATCTAAAAACAATTAGAAAATTGAATTTAGACGTATAGGCTAATTATTCTAGGAGCGCGCTAATGGCCTACCTACATACGCTTGATGAAGTGGATGTAAAAGGCAAACGCTTACTTTTACGCGTTGACTTAAATCTGCCCATGGAAAACGGCCGCGTCAGCGACGCAACACGCATTGAACGCGTTCTCCCAACGATCCAAGAACTCAGCGAAAAAGGCGGCAAAGTTATCTTGCTCGCTCACTTTGGCCGCCCAAAAGGACGCCGAGTTGCAGAAGATTCCTTACGCCAAATTTTACCTGCTTTAGAACACTATCTTAAAAAAACAATCGCATTCGCAGACGACTGCGTCGGTCGATCCGCTTCTGCGGTCGTTGATACCCTTAAGAACGGCGAGATCGCACTATTAGAAAATACGCGTTTTCATAAAGAAGAAGAACTAAATGATGCGTCTTTTATCGCAGACTTAGCAAAAAATGGCGATATTTTCATCAACGACGCCTTTTCCGCGGCTCATCGCGCACACGCCTCAACAGAGGGACTCGCCCACGTCTTGCCTGCTTTTGCCGGAAGATCCATGCAAGCAGAACTTGAGGCCCTAAACCAAGCGCTCCTCAATCCGCAGCGTCCTGTCATCGCAATCGTTGGCGGCGCTAAAGTCTCAACGAAATTGGATTTGCTCGGCAATCTTGTTAGCAAGACGCAATATCTTGTCATTGCCGGCGGCATGGCGAACACTTTCCTTTCGGCGCAAGGCGTCAATGTAGGTAAATCGCTTTGCGAGCATGACCTTGCCCCAATTGCACGGGAGGTGCTTGCAAAAGCGAAAGCGGCTAATTGCCAAATCATATTGCCGATTGATGTCGTTGTGGCAAAAAAATTTGAAGCGCATGCGCCCAGTAGCGTTTGCAGCATAGATAAAATTGGCCCCGACGATATGATTTTGGATGTTGGCCCAAAATCTATTGCCCATGTCGATGCGCTCCTGCGCAACTGCAAGACGCTTGTCTGGAACGGACCTTTTGGGGCTTTTGAATTGCCGCCCTTCGATCAAGGCACAAAACTCATCGCGCAATGCGCTGCACAGCTCACAATTGAAGGAAAATTACGCTCAATTGCTGGAGGCGGCGATACTGTAGCGGCATTGAGTCAAGCAGGAGCGGCCGAGAAATTTTCCTACGTCTCGACTGCCGGTGGCGCTTTCCTGGAGTGGCTAGAAGGCAGAACCTTGCCCGGCGTCGCGGCGCTTGAGAGATAAACAAGTTCCCCTGCGGCGTTGACGACTCTGGCAAGGCTGGGTTACGACACGGGCGTTTTGTTCTTGCGTTGATAGGCGTTAGTGGAATGCCGCGAGAGAGTTTCGCTAAATTTGCGATTGGACAGGTCGTCAAACATCGTCGCTATCCTTTTCGCGGCGTAATTTATGACGTCGATCCTGAATTCGCGAATACAGAAGAATGGTGGCTTTCCATTCCCGAGGAGCTGAGGCCGCGCAAGGATCAACCATTTTATCATCTCTTCGCGGAAAATGCTGAAACAGAGTATGTCGCCTATGTTTCAGAACAAAATCTTGTCCCAGACACCTCTGGAGATCCTATCCGCCATCCTCAAGTGGAAGAAACATTTGAACGAGATACAGATGGCGTTTATCGGGTACGCGCGCCCATTCGCCACTAAATTAAAAAATCAAATCTGATAGAGACAACAAAACGCCCACACAAATTGTGTGGGCGTTTAATTTTTATAGCGTCATCCGACACGCATCGGCGAACTATTATTTCGCCGCTGGAGCCGGACCCTTGCCTTCAAGCCGCTTGCGCTCTTCTTCGGCCTTTTTCTGCAGCTCAGCCTGAAGCTTCTTCTGCTGCTCTTCGAGCACTTTTGGGTCGATCGGGGCACCGTCAAACGCCTTGCCAAAATTATCAAGCGGCAAGAAGAACGTTACTTCTGCATTAGCTTGGTTCTTGACAATGACGGTCATTTTTTCTGCTTTTTTCATTCCGTCAATGACAGCCTTTTTCACCTTGGCTTCAGCGAAACAGCCATTTGGAAAACAAATTTCAAAAGCGCCAGTTTCCATTGCGCCTTTGTCAATTGCAAAGCGGAAACCAGGCTTTAGCATAAGTCCCGGCGGCAACAGCAGTCTGATGAGCTTTTGATCGTCGCCTTTTGGGTCATAAACGGCCAAAGCCAACAGAGGCTGCGGAGGATCTTCCGGCTTGGCGCCGGGGACGCCAAAATCACGGGTTGTGTAACAAATCTCTTTCTTTGTCGCCGGATCAGCGCCGCAGATTTTAGTCCAATCTGGCTGAACCGCCGTTAGGGTCGCGGCTACAGGACCACCCGGAGCGGCGCCTTGAGGCGGCGCTACGCCAGCAGGCGCGGCGGCGGGCGCTTGCGCCCCAGCAGCGGGAGCAGCAGCAGGCGCCTGGGCTTGCGCCTGCGCGCCAGCCAGCAGGAAGGCTCCCGCAAAGGCGATCGCGCTAAGGCGCGAAACTTGGATCGACATCGGAAATCCTTTCGATTTTCGGCTCGGCGACGCCAGGGAGGCGCCACAAACAGGCGATGTTGCCTCCTTCTCACAGCGCATGTCCGACGAGCGGACGCTACTCTCCTGCGAGGGCGACAATTAGCCCGAAACCGCGATTGCTTCCGACAGGCCAAGCTGCCGGAACGACAGACTGCTCATACATGGTCGCGCGGGTAAATTCCAGACTGTCCGGAGCCTTCCGGGGCTGCTTGTGATCCTTTTCACTGAAAAAACTGAAATTACTCGACGATTGGACCCTTCCGCGCCTTAAAGAGGTCTTAGCTTTGACTATTGTTACCGCATGACACGCGTTGCGATTCGCCGGCAAGCCGCCGCTTTCAGGCACTCTTCCTATTTTGGGCTCAGTCTTGTGCTGCTTGCCTGCATTTTCAGCTCTCGGCTGCTGGCTGCCGACCCCTCTGCGCCCATTCGTCCGTCACAGGAACTCAAACTGAGCCAGGCCCATGGCCTCGCGATGCATGGCGACCCCGCCTTAGCTGAAGGCTTTCATCACTTCCCTTACGCCGATCCCAATGCTCGAAAAGGCGGACAACTCAGAATTGGCCTTTCTGGAACCTTTGACAGTCTGAACCCATTTAATCTCAAATCTGGCTCCGCCGCTCAAGGTTTGGTGGGGAATGTTTTTCAAAGCTTAATGGCGCGCTCGCTTGACGAGCCCTTTACGCTTTATCCGCTCATCGCCGCCTCGATTGAGCTTAATCCTGCCCGCAGCTTTATCGTTTTTCACTTAAATCCTCGCGCGCATTTTTCAGATGGCGCGCCCATAACGGCCGCAGACGTTCTCTTCAGCTTTAATTTGCTCAAAACGAAAGGCCGTCCCCAGCAACGAGGCGCCTTCTCGCTGGTTAAAAGGGTTGACGCGCCGGATCCTATGACGGTCCGCTTTGATCTAACAGGCGTAAGCGACCGAGAGTTACCTTTGATCTTGGCGATTATGCCCGTCCTGCCAAAACACGCGACGGATCTAGAGCGCTTTCCTGACGCGAGTTTAGCAAAACCATTGGGATCTGGCCCCTATGTCGTTGCTGACGTCAAACCTGGCGCCCGTCTTCTCTTGCAAAGAGATCCAAATTATTGGGGCGCCGATACGCCAAGCCAGCGCGGCTTTTATAATTTTGATGAAATAGATATTCAGTATTTTCGCGATGGCAATTCTCTTTTTGAAGCCTTCAAAGCAGGGCTGCTTGATTATCGAGATGAAACAAGCACGACACGCTGGTCAACAGGTTATGAATTTCCTGCAGCGAAAGACGGACGGGTCGTTAAAGAGGCGTTGAAAAATGATATGCCCAAAGGCTTGGAAGGGTTTGTATTCAATACACGCCAATCGCTTTTCAAAGATATAAAATTGCGCGAAGCGCTTGGCTTAATGTTCGACTTTGAATGGGTCAATGCAAATTTATACTCAGGTCTCTACACGCGCACGAAAAGTTTTTTTGACGAGTCAGAACTCTCCTCTTCCGGCAAGGTCGCCAGCCAAGAGGAACTGAAGCTCCTTGCGCCATATTTGGACGAAGTCAGAAAGGATATTTTAGACGGTCAATGGAGACCTCCCATTCATGATGGATCGGGACGCGATCGTGAAATCGCCAAGAAGGCGCTCGAGCTACTTGCTCAGGCTGGCTATCGCATCAAAGGCGACGTCTTAACCAAAGACGGGGCGCCAGTAAGTTTTGAAATTATGGTGAAGGATCGCAATCAAGAACGCCTAGCGCTAAACTTCTCATCTTCTTTGCGAAGGATTGGCGTTGAGGCGCAGGTGCGTTTAGTTGATGAAGTTCAATATCAACGTCGACGTCAGAAATTTGATTTTGACATGATGATTGGCCAGTGGATTGCGTCAGCCTCTCCAGGAAATGAACAAAGAAATCGATGGGGGTCCGCCAGCGCGACACAGGAGGCTTCTTTTAATCTTGCAGGCGCGAGTTCGCCAGCTATTGACGCGATGATATCGGCCTTGCTCGCCGCTCAAACGCATGATGAATTTATCACTGCTGTAAGAGCCTATGACCGCGTCTTGCTCTCAGGGTTTTATGTTGTGCCTCTGTTTCATGCCTCTGAACAATGGAACGCCCACTCGGCTGCTATCGTTCATCCAGCGCAAACGCCCCGCTACGCCACGCCCATGTTTGGACCAACCTTGGAAAGCTGGCAGATGAATTTATCTTCTAGCGCTGCACAGCGACAATGACTCGCCGAGAGAAAAAATAAAATGGTCGTGAGGCGACTTGACCCAATTCTTATTGATCAAATCGCCGCTGGCGAGGTCATAGAGCGTCCCGCATCTGCAGTAAAAGAACTTGTCGAGAATGCGCTCGACGCTAAAGCAAGACAAATCGATATCGCCATCGAACAAGGCGGACGCAAGCTCATTCGCATCATCGATGATGGCTACGGAATGAGTAAAGAAGACCTTGCTCTGGCTGTCGAGCGCCATGCAACGTCGAAAATTCCTGATGGCGATTTGACCAATATCCTCACACTCGGTTTCCGCGGGGAAGCGCTTCCCTCAATCGCCGCTGTAACAGATTTGACGATTGATACGCGTAGCAATAATCAGCCCCATAGTTATAAACTGCACATAGAGGCGGGACAGAAAAAAGAGTTTGTGGCCAGCAACTGGCCCCGGGGTACGCGTATTGAAGCGCGAGCGCTCTTTGCAGCAACGCCTGCGCGACTTAAATTCTTAAAAACTGAACGAACAGAAACTGCAGCTGTCGCTGATGTCATCAAACGATTAGCAATGGCTCATGCTCAGGTTGGCTTTAGTTTTGCGGCTGATGCGGGAACGTCATTTGATTATGCGTCCTGCGAGGATGGACCTGAAGGGAAGCGGCGGCGAATTGCGCAAGTGCTCGGAGAGGAATTCCGCGCCAATTCTATAGAGATCGACGCTGCACGCGATGATATTACGCTAACAGGCTTTGCTAGTTTGCCAACCCATAATCGCGGCAATGCGCAAATGCAATTTGTTTATGTGAATGGCCGACCAATCCGAGATAAGTTATTTACTGGCGCAATTCGCGCGGCTTATATGGATTTTCTAGCTCACGATCGCCATCCCTCACTCGCGCTCTATCTTCATTGCGATCCGAGAATTGTTGATATCAATGTTCATCCTGCTAAAGCGGAGGTGAGATTCGCTGACCCTGGATTGATCCGCGGTCTTGTCATTGGGGCGTTAAAGCAGGCGTTGGCGCGCGAAAGTCATCGCAGCACGAGCACGAACGCACGCGCCGCCATTAATTTGCTTGCGGGAAAATACGCTCATCGAAACGCTGCGCCAGCAAATTGGGATATTCATAACTCCCCCTCAGCGCCAGGAGATTTTGGACAAAATCACCAAGAAGCTTTTCTTAATATTCCGCCCTCTGCTGACGCTCGACCGCATGAAGCAATAAAACAAGATATAGGCAACGCACCAGAAATTGATTATGCGCCGCTCGGTGCCGCGCGCGCGCAGATACACGAAACCTATATTATTTCTCAAACACATGATGGGCTTGTTATCGTTGATCAGCATGCAGCTCACGAACGTCTTTTATACGAAAATCTTAAACGTCAGCGTGAACAAAATGGCGTAGCAAAACAAATGCTTCTTATTCCAGTTGTAGTTGAACTCGACAGCGTTCGACTGCAAGCGATCTCAACTGTGATTCAAGAATTGGCGAGCTTAGGCTTGGTGTTAGAACCTTTTGGACCAGGAGCCGTTCTCGTTCGCGAAAGCCCAGCGATCCTGGGAGACATTGATCATAAAAGACTCATCGCCAATATAGCTGATCTTCTGGCGGAAGAAGGCGACACGCGCGGGCTTTCGCGTCAATTAGATCGGGTCTTATCTACCTGCGCATGCCATTACTCTATTCGCGCTGGCCGACGACTCAGCGCTCCCGAAATGAACGCTCTGTTGAGAGAAATGGAAACGACGCCCGGCGCCGGCCAATGCAACCACGGTCGGCCAACTTATATAGAATTAAAACTAAGCGATATTGAAAAATTATTTGGCCGCAAATAATTTGCTTTGCTATTTATTAAAAAAACTATCATTTCATCCATAATCGGAGATATCTCATGTCTGATCAATTGTCTCGCCGCAGACTTATCTTAGGAACTGCGCTTAGTTTGTGTATGTCTTGCCCGGCATATAGTGAAACAAAAATTGAAATTGAGGATTTTGATGACGCAGGCGTTAGCAAAGGCGTTATTTTAACAAACAAGCTTATTAAAACAGACGCTCAATGGCGCGATGAACTCTCAGGCCAAGCCTATGAGGTTACACGCAAAGAAGGCACAGAACGTCCCTTTAGTGGCGCTTATTGGGACAATCACGCAGCGGGCCTCTACCTTTGCATTGGCTGCCGAACAAAGCTCTTTAACGCTAACACAAAATTTGACTCAGGCACTGGTTGGCCGAGCTACTGGGCGCCAATCTCAGATAAAAATGTTATTGAA
This sequence comes from Methylocystaceae bacterium UBA5192, assembly GCA_002412985.1. Lineage (GTDB taxonomy): Bacteria > Pseudomonadota > Alphaproteobacteria > Rhizobiales > Beijerinckiaceae > Methylocystis. The sequence goes on from DHWC01000007.1 coordinate 18,251, forward strand.
ACCTCTGATAATTCATTTGGCATGCGACGCGTTGCTGTTTCTTGCAAACGCTGCGATGCGCATCTTGGACATGTCTTTACGGATGGACCAAAACCGACTGGCTTGCGGTATTGCATAAATTCAGCGGCTCTAGACTTCTTACCTCGTTAAAAAATGCGCCTTTTTGATAATCAGATAGTGTATTTTCTTAATCTTTGACAAAGAATATTGCAAAAAAACATGAATTAATAGCGTGGAACATCGGGTAACGCATCATAATTTAGCAAATTGTTTAACGCCTCAGCGCGATCAGGCGGAAGCCAAAGTCCTTGCTCATAACCAGCAAGGTAATTGACAATTTCCGCTGCTGATTTTTTATCATTGCTTTGTTCAAAAAAATTCAACGCGCGCCTGAGTAAGGTCCTGTCGTTCAACTTCTGCGCCGCCCTGACGAGCGATGAAAGTCCCTCTATCTCATCAGGCAATGATATTCGCGCCTGACGCAATGCTAACAGGTCTTCATCTTGTTTCAGAGCAAGCAAAGCACGCGCTTGTTGCCTTAAAGTCAGCGTATTTGCTGACATGCCGCGCGCATCGCAAGCAGCTAAATATCTCTCAAGGAGCGACCCGCTCTGGGATAATTCGGACAAAGTCTTTGGCGACTCTGTCTCACCAAATGCACCGCTTGTTGCTACTGCCGTGACCAAGCCAGGATCAGCCGCATAGGCTAAATATCCGCCTAATGCATAAAGTCTCTGACGGCTCGTTGGCGCAATCTGTCTAATTAAACGCGCGTAACTCAACTGTATCAGCGGACCTAATCCTTCCCAGGCGCCTAACTGATCGAATAGAGCCAGAGTTGAAATTTCTGCTAGAGATTTGTTCAGTAAAGCAATGAACCGTTCTCGACATTTGCGGAGGTGTGAGTGAAGGGGCGTTGTTTGAGACAATCGCGTCGCCTGATTAATAATTTCACCAACCAGCGGATCATCCTCTTTGGCGCGTAATGGGTAGAGACCATCTGAACCAAAACGCAATAACCGAAGCTTTTCGAGCCCTCCAGGATCTACAGGCGCGACAAGCAGATCTCCCAACATTGCGGTTGGACACACAAGACCAACATCATCGCCCAGAGCTGCTGCAAAAAAATCTACTTCTATGATCTCGCCATTTTTGCGATTGCCTTTGCTTACCCCCAATCTCCGCACGGCAATGCCATGTCCAGCATATTTTTCTGGATCTAGAATTAAGCGCAAGAGATTAACGATGCTGACTGACGCATCTGAGGCGACAGCATCGGGACACTCATCCATTCTACCTGTTGCCGTTCTAAGATCGGTGAGATTAAGCGGGTCAATTTGAGGTGCGCCATTAAGCTTTTGTAACTGGTTCCAAATATTCGACCGTTGGCGTTGCCGCATTGCGATAAAGGCATATACCCGGCGCAAGAGGTGGCTAGTATCTTCCAATGTCTGAGGTAGGCGGATCTGTAGAATTGCCCGAGGCGCGCCATTTTCATTGAGCCAATGCTGCATGATCGAAAAGGGCGCCTGACGCATATCAACGCTGGCGCGCAAGTCCAATGGCTGAGGCAGAATTGTAATACGCGCTTGCGCGCTAGGATGAACGCGTGTTGCTGGTGCAAGCCATAACAGCCAATCATTTTGCTCAAAACGCTCGCGCACATAACTTTGGCTGATCGCCCATAAGAGGGTTGAAGACTGTTGGCCAATTTGCTGACGAATTTCGCTGATAACATCCCCTCTAATTTCAAGGGATTTTAGTTCAAGTGACTTATCTCCATTTCTCTCGTGCTGTTCTTCTCGCACCATCAGAAGTTGAGTTTCCGGTTGCGCTGGCAGTGTGCTCTCGGCCACTAAGCGAATGGTCACGGTCTTACCATCGCCCGACGTCAGTCTTAAAAAGCGATGGCTCTCTGGCAAAACGACAACGAGGATGTCAGCGCTCCAACGCGAAAAGTCTATGACATCAACAAGCATTGCATTGTCGCGGAAGAATTCATCTGACGCTGAGACAATAGTGAGATGGGGTAAGGCGCTATCAGCCGGTAAATTTAGACGACCGATCGTCAAACGATCTTGTCCATCCCAAAAATAATCTAGCTGCTCTCGCCACATGCGCTTTGCGCCCATAATCGGCATGGCACAACCGCCATGCAGAGATTTCCTGAGTTGACCGCTAGAGACTTATATCACGCGCTCAAATTGAGAATATTCCACGATCAATGAAAAAGCGTCTAGAAAAATTCCTGAGCATTCTTCCTAGAGTTAGTGACTCCGCGGCGGGAGAATTGGCAATGTCACCTCAGGCTGACGTCCCGTCAAAGATTTTAGGAAAGCGACGATTTTCCTGGTTTCATCATCCGATAAAGCAACGCCAAGCTGACTGGCGCCCATAACAGACACCGCTTTCGATAAATCAAATGTTGATCCATTATGAAAATAAGGCGCCGTTAATTCGACATTTCGCAATCCAGGGATTTTAAACACATAGCGATCAGCTATGTCCTTAGTCACGCCAAATCGACCTTGATCATCTGCTGGAAGATGTTCGACTGCCGGGGGCGTCACAACGCCAAATTTAGCATAAGCCCCGCCGCCTAAATTAATTCCATTATGACAAGACGCACAGCCTTTATCGATGAAAAGTTTCACGCCAGTTTTTTCTTCCTCTGATAAGGCAGTGTCATTTCCAACAAGCCATCGATCAAAAGGGGCATCTGGCGTAATTAACGTCGCTTCAAAAAGCGCGATCGCTCGGCCAATATTCTCATAGACTAGCGGATCAGGCTGCTCTGGAAATGCTTTTTTAAAGGCGTCGACATAAGCTGGCATTGACCGCAACTGATCAATTGCATGTTGCTTCGACGCTGTGAGTTCAACTGGATTGATCGCCATGGGTCCGCCACGGGACTTCAGTAGGGCCTTGGGATTGGCCATCACAGAATTCACAACTTGATCTTTAAGATCGCTGGCGCGCCCGTCCCAATATTGTGATTTATTGAAAACTGCGTTGAGTACTGTTTGCACCTCTCGTCCCGCCAATTTGACATTACGATCTCCCGACAGCTCGCCGCCATCGACGCCGCCAATGCTAATGTTGTGACAGATTGCGCAACTGATGCCATGCGTGTCGGATAGCCTTGGCTCAAAGAACAGCATTTTGCCCAAAGCAAGCTTTTCAGGCGTGACGGGATCATTTGGCGTTGCTGGAGCCGTTTGGGGAATAGGGTCGAATAGTTTTCTGGCCTGATCCCTGAGCGTCTCTTCCGCCTGAACCGAATGCGCGCTCAATACAGCGCAAAGGAGAGCCGCCGCGAGGCGAAGGAATGTGCTAATCCGCATCTTAGAGACCTTTGCTTCAGATAAACTAGACCTTGAATCGGCTTATAGCATGTTTCCGCCGCCGCGCAGGCGCTTTGGCGACCAAAATGCCCCTCCCGCGGGCTTCATTGTGCCCATTCCGTCTGCCGCAAGGCCCAGCCTCAGAGTTCAACTCAGCGCAAAACGACCTAGTCAGAATGTTGCGCCTCAGAGGAGGATGCGGCCTGCTGGCTATGCATGCGCCGGGGACTGCTGCGGCGCGCCCGCTGACGCGCGCGCGCCTGTTCATTTCTTGGCTGGAGCATTTTACGAAATTCGTCTCTTTTTTCATGTATCGATGCAATGACATGTCCCATTGGCACGCCTATATCGACAAGCACTGTCTCCGCAAGCTGAAGGCTTGCTTCAATCGTTTCAGGAATTGCATCGCTTGCACCCAATCGATAAAGCTCTGTGGCATGACGCGCATCGCGCGCGCGCGCCACAATAATGAGGTCTTCACGAAGCTCATGAGCAAGCCGAACGATTTCTTCAGTCGCAGGCGGATTTTCAATTGTAACAACCAGGGCTTTAGCTTGTGCAACGCCACATTTTATTAAAAAATCGCGTCTTTGCGCATTCCCCCAATAGATCTCGACGCCATTGAGACGCGCCGTAGAAACAATCGAGACAACATCATCAACCGCCACAAAAGGAATTTGGTGACGCGTCAACATCTCGCCAACAAGCCCGCCAATTCTACCAAATCCAACAACCATCACTCTATTTTCAGCGATCTGCGCGACCGGTTGAAGATCTGCATGACGCGTTAGGTCGTCATTTTTGATTTTAGGTTTCGTCAGGCGCGCGCCAAACCGACCCAAGAGCGGTATAAAGAAAATACTTATCGTCACAACGACCATTGCATCGGCGCCAAAATGACCTGGTAAAACGCCAGCAGCCATTGCTGATGTTAGCAGCGCATAAGCAAATTCTCCTCCAGGCGCTAAGAGCATCGCCGCCTCTAATGCAGCAGAGCGTTCGACGCCAAAAATCCAAGCTAGCAAAAAAACGATTATCGCCTTAACGGCAATCAGCCCGAGCGCATTGATAAAAATAAGATGTGGATCAGAGATGACCGCGGCGATATCCAGACCCGCGCCAATAGAGACGAAAAAAAGTCCAAGAAGAAGCCCTTTAAAAGGTTCAATCGTAACTTCTATTTCTCTTCGAAACTCTGTTTCAGCTAAGAGCAATCCAGCAACAAATGCGCCTAGACCCATTGATAAACCAGCCCAGGCCGTCACGAGGGCTTGCCCAACAATGACCAGAAGGCACGTCGCCATAAAAAGCTCTGTTACTTGCGCCGAGGCCACTAATCGAAACAACGGCCGAAGCAACAAGCGCCCCAGCAAGATAAGCGCCGTCAAGGCAAGCAGCGCTGGGCCTAAGGCCCAAAACGCATCCGCTAAACTGAACCCGTTTTTTGTATTCGCTAACACTGAAACAAAGAAAAGCGTTGGCGCAACCATCAAATCTTGCAGCAGCAAGACTGAAAAGGCGACACGTCCGGCCATTTTATTTAAACGACGCTTTTCCGCTAAAACAGGCATAACAACGGCTGTTGAAGACATTGCAAGAGCTACGCCCATCAAGATTGACGGAGCGGAATCAACCTTAAACCAATAATGACCAATCAAAGCCAACACGCCGGCGCAAAATACAAGCTGCGCTAGTCCAAGCCCAAAAACCAGCCGGCGTAAGCGGATCAACCGTTCCCAGGTTAATTCCAAACCAATCATAAATAAAAGAAACACCAATCCTAATTCAGCAAGCTTCGATACGCCTTCGACATCTGCAATTGAGATTCTTGCAGCCCATTCATAATCACCAGCTAATCGGCCAATCCCAGATGGGCCAAGAACCGCGCCCGCGATCAGAAAACCTAAAACTGGACTTACCTTGAGCTTATGAAATACGGGCACGACGACGCCTGCCGTCGTCAAAAAGACCACTGCAATGCGATAGGATTCGTAATCGAGGGAATTTGTCATGAATTCTTAGCTGATGGGATTTAAAACAGGGATTTAAGATAGAAAGCAAATATCGGCTAAAGTTTTTATCACATCAGGAATAGACTTGACTAAAAATTCTTCAGGAGACTTCGATAAACATCAAGGGTTGATCGTTGCATTTTTTCAATCGAGAAATTTTTATGAACATGTTCGCGCGCATAATGCGCCAGAGACTGGCGCGCTGACGCCCGCATGGATAAGGCTTCCTCAATGGCTGACGCGAGCGCCTCAGCGTTTCCAGGCGGCACACGCCACCCCGTAGCCATCTGCGCAGGCGGCCTTGAAGATCCTGGAATAATTTCTGAAGCAGCGCCGATATCAGAAATAATTACGGGAGCCCCCATCGCTTGCGCTTCTACGCCAACGCGTCCGAACGCCTCAGGCACAATCGCCGGAGCCACAACACATGCAGCGGCAAGATAAGCGGCAGGCATATCTTCACAATGTCCAACACAGCGAACAAATGACGCGAGATCTTCGCGCATCAGTTGCGCCTCCAGTGTTTTACGGAAAGATTTACTATGTGCATCTCCTGCAAGAATAACGCGTAAATCTTTAGCCAAGCCCCGACTAAGGAGTAATTTTATTGCGTCAATTAGCGTCTCAAAACCCTTACGCGCTGAAAGTCGCGCAGGCATGAGTAAAATCCGTTCGTGAGGCGCAACGCCCCATTGATCTCTTAAGCGTTGAACGCGCGCGGGTTCTATCTGCTGGGGACAAAATAGATTTAAGTCTATCCCGCGCGGAATTACAGTAACTCTATCTTGAGCGGCTGGATAAAGCTCCTTGATCCTACGCGCCATATAATGTGAATTCGCAATGATCATGTCGCCCGACGCCATGATAGAATTATATTGTAGCTTTATCGGCGATGAAGCGGCGTAGCTGCTATGATAAGTTGTCACAAATTTTATCCCAACTCGACGCGCGGCGTAATACGAAGCCCATGCAGGCGCACGCGAGCGCGCATGAATCAGATTGACTTGCTCCATTTTTAAAATCTGCGTCAGGCGAGAGATGTTCAGCATGATTTCAATTGGATTTTTTGTCGCTGCAGGAAAGGGCGCCCATAGCCCGCCCTTCGCCTGTAGTTCACTAACCAATCTTCCACCCGAGGCTGCGACAAGCCCGCGCGCGCCCTCACTTGCCAGGGCGGCGGCGATATCAACGCATGTTCGTTCAGCGCCTCCAGAATGAAGGGCGGGCAAAATCTGTAGAATCGTACGACCCGCGAGGGTGTGATCCGACAGGTCAAGCGAACGAGTTGGATTTATCATGGAGCCTGTATGAAGCAACGAAGATGCCGAGTGCATGATTTCAGTCTGAAGCATAATCCTTTATCAACTATGAGCATTGATCTATTTTTGTTGTCGTAAACTGTAAAAACTGGCCGGCGTATGTGTGAAATTCCTTTAGACTATGTTGACGCGCCCCGTAGCGCAGGGTCCAAATCTTGGTCTATCGCCCGTCGATTGCGTCCCGCGCAGGGGGAGGGGATCACTAAGCCCGGTCTCGTTTGGCTTGGCGGCTTTGCCTCTGACATGAGCGGCTTAAAGGCCCAATTCGTCGATGAATGGGCAAAAAAAAACGGCCAGGCGTTTTTACGATTTGATTATTCTGGACATGGCGCGTCAAAAGGAAAATTCATAGACGGTTCTATCAGCGATTGGTTGGAACAAAGTCTCTCTCTGTTTCATCAATCCACGCAAGGCCCTCAGATCTTAATAGGGAGTTCTATGGGCGCATGGATTGCGCTGCTAATGGCGCGTCGACTTGGGTTAGTTGAAAATTCTAAAAGATTAGCTGGACTGATATTGCTTGCGCCGGCCGTTGACTTCACGGAATGCCTGATCTGGTCTCAGCTCGATAACCCAACGCAACGCATGATCATCGATCAAGGTCAGTGGTTACGCCCTAACGCTTATGGTGCTCAGCCAACGCCGATTACCCGTCTCCTTATTGAAGATGGCCGCCGCCACCTCTTACTGGGCGATATAATCAAGACTCATGCGCCAGTGCATATTATCCACGGATTGCGCGACTCAGATGTTCCTTGGCGTCATGTCTTAAACTTACTCGACCATATCTGCGCTGATCCTGTAACCTTGAGCTGTATTGCTGACGGGGACCACCGCCTCTCGCGCCCTGAAGACCTGTCCCAGTTGGGCGCCGCCTTAGATCACATGATCGCCTCCCTGGAGCAGACTGCTAGAGAGGAATAGAGGCTTGACAGCATCGCTCGAGACATCGATGTTGCCGAACAAATCGTTCTTCCTACCGAACGCGCCGTGACCGTCTGGGTTTGCTGAGGGCTTCGTGACCAATTTTTCCCATGCGCAACAAGAACAAAGCGGATCGGCAGGGAAAACCGTGACTTTTTCCTCCGAGCAAGGACTTTTGACCGACGGCGGCGGGGCCATCGCGCCACTCACTCTGGCTTATGAGACCTATGGAAAACTGAATGAGAATAAAAGCAACGCGATCCTATTGTGTCATGCGCTGACGGGCGATCAATACGCCGCTGGCATTCATCCAGTCACCGGCAAGACTGGTTGGTGGGATGCGATGGTGGGTCCCGGCAAACCTTTTGACACAGACCGATATTTTATCATTTGCTCTAATGTCGTTGGCGGATGCATGGGCTCAACGGGGCCCGCATCGATTAATCCGCGCTCAAATAAGCCTTACGGCCTTGATTTTCCGGTTGTCACCATTCGCGACATGGTCCGCGCGCAGTCAATGCTGATCGATCATCTTGGTATTGATACTTTATTTTGTGTCGCGGGCGGCTCAATGGGCGGCATGCAGGTGTTGCAATGGGCCGCGAGCTATCCGCAGCGGGTATTTTCGGCCATGCCAATCGCCACAGCTGCAAAACATTCCGCACAAAATATCGCCTTTCACGAAGTTGGTCGACAAGCAGTTATGGCGGATCCTGATTGGCGCGGCGGTCGTTATCTGGAACAGGGCGTGAGGCCCGAAAAGGGATTGGCGGTCGCCCGTATGTCCGCCCATATCACCTATCTCTCGGAAGCCGCTTTACAACGTAAATTCGGACGCAAATTACAAGATCGGAGCGCGCCGACCTTTTCTTTTGACGCTGATTTTCAAATTGAAAATTATCTACGCTATCAAGGACTGGCGTTCGTTGAGCGTTTTGACGCCAATTCATATCTCTTCGTTACGCGCGCATGCGACTATTTTGATCTTGCGGCGGACTATGGCGGCGTTCTGGCCCGCGCTTTTAAAGAAACTAAAACACGTTTTTGTGTCGTCGCCTTTGATAGCGACTGGCTTTACCCAACTTCTGATTCCCGATCCATCGTGCATGCGCTCAATGCTGGCGGCGCTTCAGTTTCTTTTGTTGAAATTGAATCTGATAAGGGTCATGACGCCTTTTTACTCCATGAGCCGATGTTTAATGCGACAACACGCGGATTTCTGGAATCCGCCGCGGCGGCGCGCGGGCTCAGAGATAGCCGAAAATGAAACAAGACCCCCACAACCCGCGTCTTGATCTGGACGTCATCGCAGACCTTGTAACGCCAGGTTCGCGCGTCTTAGATGTTGGGTGCGGAGACGGCGCGTTGTTGCAACTTCTCGCTCAAACAAAAAATGTCGATGGCCGCGGCGTTGAACTCTCTCAAAGCGGCGTTAATGAATGCGTGGCTAAAGGTCTTTCAGTCATTCAAGGCGACGCCGACACAGATCTTGCCGATTATCCAGATGATGGATTTGATTACGTTATTTTATCCCAAACGCTCCAGGCGACGCGGCGACCGCGTGAAGCGCTGCGTAACATGCTTCGGATCGGGCGCCACGCAATTGTTTCATTCCCAAATTTTGGCCATTGGCGCGTTCGCACGCAATTAGCGATCAAAGGCCGCATGCCCGTGACGGGAAATTTAGCCAATAGCTGGCATGACACCCCAAATATTCATCTCTGCACGATCCGAGATTTCGTGGAACTCGTTGACGAACTTGGCGCGCATATCGCTCATGGCGCCGCCCTGGACCGGTATGGGTCTCCCATTCGCGTAAATGCGCCATGGTGGATCTGGAATTTGATGGGCGAACAAGCCGTTTTTCTCTTGGAGCGCCGCGCGCCGCAAAAATAAGCACAATCCTGCGACGGTTTGTCCCGCTTAGTTCGCTTTCATCGTCCTAATATTCGCGTTAGCCTTAAATTGATCGTTAGAACAGCTTCACAGTTGAGGCGACGGCTCTCCTGCGGAAGAAGCGGTAGAATTTTTAATTCCGGCGGAGCTATCAAGACGAGATCCATTTTGTAGCGGCGCGTAGGAGGCTCCAAGTTTGGCGACGCAAATGCATAATTCTTTAGCCAGCGTTACATCTACGCCGAGAAAAGGGCGTGTCGCGCGGCGCAATGACCGCCTTAAAAACACTGAAAGCTTCTCTCTGCGCGATCTCTCTCTTTTCGCATCCATCGATGAAGAGACTCTGTCACAACTCACTTCAGAGTCTAAAATTGAGTCTTATGCGCCAGGAGCGACAATATTTAGGCAGGATGATCCAGCAACAGCGGTAATTTTAATTATAAGCGGATATGTTAAAGTCCTGCGCATCGCGCCTAATGGCGATGAAACTCTAATCGCTATCCGCACAGACGGCGAAGCGTTGATTGAACCTTGCACAGAGCCAACTGACTTCTATGGCGTTTCCGCTGAATCAATTGGTCAATCTACGCTTGTAAAAATACCAGCGACGCGATTTGTCCGCTTCCTGCGAGACTCTGCATCTTTGAATCTGGCAGTTATGAAAGACGCTAAAGAAAAGATGGCGGCGCTGGTTTATGAGATTGAAGCGTTAAAATCGCAAAACGCCGATCAACGGCTGGCGCATTTTCTTGTTAAATTATGTCCTCAAAACGAAGAACGTTGCCGGTTTAGACTCCCCTATGACAAGCGTTTAATCGCTGCGCAATTAGGCGTTAAACAGGAAACGCTCTCGCGGGCTTTCGCCAAGCTCCGTGAAATAGGGGTTCGCACAGAAACGCGCGACATACTGGTTGAAAGCGTCTCTCGCCTTAAGGCTCAATGTGACGTTAGTAACGCCGGTCAAGGTTTGCTTGCGCGCCCCAATACGCCCCTGTCTCGAGATAATGCGGCCTAGGGTGAATTAAAATAACATTTATCGCCGCTTGCTTTTAGCGCCGCCGGCTCCCAATAGTTCACAGATGACCGATTTTTCACAGCAAGAGACAGCGCCTGGGAGCGTCTCAATACTTGTCTGCATTTCCTGCCGCGCCAAGGATAACGCGAATGACCGGCCGGGCCCAGCGTTCAGCGATCTTCTAAGGAAGCGACTTACAGAACGACATCTTGCTATCCCCGTAGAGGAGATAGAATGTTTTGCTGTGTGCAAACGCCCGATCACGGTCGCTTTTGCTGCACGAAATAAATGGACCTATCTTCTCGGCGATCTAGACGCCGATCGACATATCGATGAATTGATCGACGCCGCCTTTCGCTATGGCGCTAGCGACAATGGGCTGGTGCCCTGGAAAGAGCGTCCAGAATGTTTCAAAAAAGGCGTGCTCTCTCGAACCCCGCCATTGAGCTCGCTTTAAAAAAAGACGCCGTCGAGATAAATCATTTACTCGCTTTAGCGCGCTCGATAGCTTTACCGATCAATTCGCGCGCTGCTTGAGCATCGCCCCAGCCTGTGATTTTAGCCCATTTATTTGGTTCTAAATCCTTATAATGCACAAAGAAATGCTCTATTCGACGCCATGTCATTTCTTGAAGATCGGTATAATTCTCAATATCTGTATATCGCGGCGTCAGGCGCGCTGAGGGAACAGCGATAATTTTTTCATCGCCGCCAGCTTCATCCGTCATCCGCAAAACGCCAATTGGTCGAACAGCCATCACAACGCCTGGCGCTACGGGCGTTGTATTCGCAATCAACACGTCGCAGGGATCTCCATCATCGGACAGCGTATGTGGGATGAACCCATAATTTCCCGGATAACGCATCGCCGTATAAAGAAAACGATCAACAAAGAGCGTTCCAGAAGCTTTATCGAGCTCATATTTAATTGGATCGCCTCCCAACGGCACTTCAACGACCACATTTACCTCATGTGGCGGATTGGAGCCGATTGGAATAGCGTCGAGCCGCATAGAAAACTCACTTTTCGGATTGCTGAGAAACCAGGCTTAGCGCCATCACACGATCACGCCGATTCGATCTGGGTTTATCATAATAAAATGCATCCGCCACGTCTGACGAACATCTGACGTGGTCCGGATAACAAGAAAGGCGTTTATTACGGCTGACTTGCGCCAATAATTTGCGCAGCGGCTTTTTCAGCAGCCACTTGCATAAGATCCAAAGAAAGAGGACCAATTAATACAAATGCAAAATCCGCTGTCCGCCATTCAATTGCCGTCACGCCTGAACCAGATTTAGATGCCTGCTGCGAGATGGTCGCAACGGATCGCTCAAAATATAATCCAACCCGTCCGCCATCTGGACGCTCATAGATTAAAAATCCAGCAGGAGCCGCAACGCCGGGGGCGACGCGGCCGCCAATCAAGCGCATCCCTTGTTGGGAAAGATCCGGCACTTTGTAAAAACCAACGCGGGCCTTTAGCCAGCTTGAAAGCTCCTCCAATCGAGACGCATCTATTTCTACTGGATGCTGATCAGAGACATAGGTCGCGTAGGTTAAGCCTGCACGCGCGACGTAGCCTTGCGGCGCGCTGGCAGCGGTTATTGGACGATGCTCACCGCGGCCAGCAAAAATAAATGTCGCCAGCGCCGCAACTGCTGCAACAGATAAAACGGCCAGCACGGAGGCGAAAATCGCCTGGCGCCTTTGCTGCGCGAGAATATCTTCCCGCCGCCTGACCCGCGGCAATACGCCGGGCCGACCCCAATGCGTTGCGCCCGATTCAATCGTGCCGGAAGGCGCAGCGACTTGCGCGGCGGCGCTGCGCAAAGAGGGCGCGGGTATTTCTCGCAAAATCGGCTCATAAACCGCGCGGATAGCGGCATTCTGCCGCTGCCAGCTTTCAACAAGAGCCGCATCCTCAGGATGTTGCGCGAGATGTTCCTCAACGCGACGACGCTGATCGGGGTCCAAAATTCCGTCTACAAAGGCGTGAAGATCCGCTTCCTCAAGAAAACCTGTTGGAGGTGTTGTCACATTCGCACCAACCTATTTGACAACTCGCAGATGAGCTGAGGAACGCGCTGCGCTGACTTGAGGGATACCACCTGAGTTGGCTGTCCAGTTCGCTAGCAGGGCGCGCGCGCGCTGCAGTCGCATAAAAACTGTCTCTCGGGAAATACCCGCAATATCTGCGGCGGCGTCATATCCAAATCCCTCTAAAGACACTAGCAACAGGACAGCTCGATCCGTAAAATCTAGAGCGGCGAGCCCATGGACAATTGGCGGGTGGCGGGGACCGGGACCAGAAGCGACTTGATATTTGTGGGCTGCAAGCGAAGTGATCGCCTTATAGGCTTCAATCCGGGCCGCTTCTGCATCGTTTGGCGTCACCTCGCGCGCCCGCAGTCTTGCGCCTAAGCCTTGAAGCGCGCTGTGCACGAGCCCATCCGCCACAACCAACCCAACGCCCGCGCCTAAGGCCCTGGCGTAGCGCCGAAAAACGGGGGTCGCCTCGCTTAATTCGGCAAGGATGTCCGCATAATTGCTCATGTATTTTCCTGCGAAGAGCAGCCTCATTCTTCATCAATGACTTTCTCTATAAGATGATAGATGAAAGCCGCGCAATATACCAAGGATTTCAGCACAGCAGTTTTGAGACAAGAAGAACCCTTAGATGAGGCGAGGGTTTCCTTCGCTGGTAAACCAGGCTAAAGGGCGCGGACCCTTCAATACTACATTCGACGGATTTCCCAATGACTGAGCCTGCTGCGTCCGCCATTCCCTTCGCCGGAGTTTTGACTGGAAAGAAGGGGCTCATATTGGGTGTGGCGAATAACCGTTCGATTGCCTGGGGCATCGCCAAAGCTGCTCGAGACGCAGGCGCTGAGCTTGCGCTCACCTACCAAGTTGAGGCGCTTGAAAAACGAGTCCGCCCGCTTGCCGCCGAACTCGGGGCGCATGTATTGGGTCGCTGCGACGTCTCAGAAGTGGAAACAATCGACGCCATTTTCTCTGAAGTGGAGAAGCTATGGGGAAAGCTTGACTTCGTTGTGCATTGTCTCGCTTTCTCAGACAAAGACCAGCTTGATGGGCGCTATGTCGACACATCTGCTGAGAATTTTTCCCAAACAATGTTGATCTCTTGTTTTTCTTTTACCGCGCTCGCGCAACGAGCTGAAAAACTCATGCATGACGGCGGTTCGTTGTTGACCCTGTCGTATTACGGCGCTGAAAAATGGATGCCGCATTATAATGTGATGGGAGTCGCCAAAG
>DHWC01000027.1:0-14877 GCA_002412985.1 Methylocystaceae bacterium UBA5192
CCAGTCTTTAGATTAGCCAACTGTGATGACTTAGATTTTTCAAGTTGAGATTTAGCATCGGCCTGTTTCAGCGCTTTATCCTGCGCCTCGTTAGCCTTACGATCCTTCTCAATTTTTAACTCTTCACGGCGAGAAACAAGTTTATCTGCATTATTCTGCTTCAAAGATTGCTGCTCTAAAGCCTTACGTTCTCGTTCTAATTTCAATTCATTTTGATGAATCGCAATCTTTTCCGCTTTCGTCAGGGGCTTGCTTACTGGTTCTTGTGTTGGCTTGTTTGAAGCAACAGCGGTTGCGCGATAAACAGGGATAACAATACGCGCACCAGGCTGCATTTGCGCAGCACTCGTAAAGCCATTGGATTTTAATAGCGCATCAGTCGGAACACCATAACGATTGGCGATAACAGCAGCGGTATCTCCTTGCGCGATTACGATTGGCGTGCCGCCATTAGCTGTCCAGTGAGGGTCGCCGCTAATTGAGTTAACGGACTGCGAAGCTTGTGGTGTGGGCGCAGATACGGGCTGAGAAGAAGGACTTAATGCCGCCTGTTGAGGAGCAGCGAGGGGACGCGTTTCGACAGGCGATGATGATGCGCTGCGTGATGGGAGATCTTGCTGTATGGTCCCCGTCGGCGATTGATCGACGCTACGAGAAGCGACAGATTTTTTTAGTCCTGTGAAAGGATCGGAAAATGGATCCGAGAGACGGGATGAGTCTGCGCAACCCGCCATAAGAGCCGCAAGCCCTACAGCCGCCATAAGCCGCGAAGCCACTCTTGAGGATATAAATTGATGCTCTTTTAACATGACGCAACCCACCCGCACTCAAACTCCACACTCCCCTTGTATCCTGAGTTGGGTTAAAGAGATGTTTAAGGTGAATCAGGCCTTAGTAATAAATATAAAATTTTATAAAGACGCTAAATCTTTTTATTACATATACTTAGATGGACCTTGGCATGGGACGCCAAGGCGAGCGGGCCCTATATCTATTTGCTCAGAAAGACCATCACTCTTCAAATTAACCTTAACCAATCGTTCCCGAGCGTCCCGTACGACTGAGCCAGGCTCACGTTTACCAAAAATTATGATCCCGCCTGGCTTAAGAAAAGAAGTCAATGTTTGCGGCGTCTGTGAAAGCGCTAAATGAATTACAATTCGATCAAATTGACCGATATCGATCGACGCCTCAAATCCATCTGACGCGTGCAGTAAAACATTATCTATATTCTGCGACGTTAATCTTTCACGCGCTGCGCCTGCCAGGCTGTTGTAACGCTCAAATGTAACAACCTCACTGGCAAGCTTAGCCAAAATAGCCGTTCCATAACCACTTCCCGCGCCAATTTCTAACACACGATGGTAGTGATCAATTTCAAGCGCTTCATAACTGCGAGCTAGATCAGTTGGTCGTGTCATTGTTTGACCACAACCAATAGGAATTGAGATATTTTTATTTGCTAAATCGCGAAAACGAAAAGGAGTAAATTCATCCCTTGGCGTCGTCTCTATCGCTCTTAATACTCGAATATCCCGAACGCCGGCTTGTCGTATGCTTAATAAGAGCAAGCCACGTTCTTCTGGAGTATTTTGTAAAAGCGGCGGAGCAATCATCTGCTTCCTTCAAAGGCCAGCGATAAATGCGTAACAGAAGGATGATCTGTCAGGTCAAGCTGTAGAGGCGTAATGGAAATCTTTTGCTCTTCAATCGCTGATAGATCCGAACCTGGCGCTGGCGTAAATGCGCTACGTTGGAACGAAATCCAGTGATACGGATTGCCGCGACCATCAGCTCGGGTATCGATTTTCATAAGGTCGCTGCTCCGCCTGCCCTGCATGGTTATCGCTATTCCTGCAACTTCGTCTGGCTGACAATTAGGAAAATTTACATTGATCAAGACATTTTTTGGAATTCCGGCATCCATTACTTTTTTAACAACATCCCTGCCATGGCGCTCAACGCAGCTCCAGATGATTGTCTCCCGTCCTGCAAAAAAATCGTAAACTTGTGAGAGCGCTATCGAGGGAACGCCAAGAATTGTCCCTTCCATCGCCCCCGCGATCGTCCCAGAATATGTGACATCCTCAGCTAGATTTTGACCGCTATTGACGCCTGAAAGAATAAGATCCGGGGGATGATCAAGTAAAAGCTTGCGCACAGCCATGATAACGCAATCTGTAGGCGTGCCCTTTACTGCAAAATGACGGGGAGAAATCTCGCGAAGCCGCAGCGGATCATTCAATGACAATGAGTGCGCCACGCCAGATTGTTCATATTCAGGCGCTACGACAAAAACATCATCGGTTAGATCATGGGCGATTTTTTCAGCAATTTTCAGCCCATGAGCATGTATGCCGTCATCATTTGTAACCAAAATACGCATCAATCATACTCTATGCCATAGGAATTATTCGATCCAACCCGTTCATATAAGGCTGCAATACATTTGGAATGATAACAGAGCCGTCTGATTGCTGATAGTTCTCGAGAACTGCGACTAAGCAACGTCCGACTGCTACGCCGGAACCATTAAGCGTGTGCACAAATTGTGTTCCCTTTTCACCAGCAGCGCGGAAACGCGCCCCCATGCGTCGAGCTTGGAAGTCTCCACAATTAGAGCACGATGAAATCTCTCGATACATGTTTTGACCAGGCAGCCAGACCTCAAGATCATAGGTCTTTTTGGAAGCAAACCCCATATCGCCGGCGCATAATAAAACTTTACGATAGGGTAAATTCAAATCTTGCAAAATTTTCTCCGCACAAGCTGTCATTCTTTCGTGCTCTGCGAGTGCTTGTTCAGGAGTCGTAATTGAAACTAACTCAACTTTATAAAACTGGTGTTGTCTTATCATACCCCGCGTATCTCGCCCCGCAGCTCCTGCTTCGGCTCGAAAACAATAGGTGCCTGCAGTGAACCTCAGTGGGAGATCGCCTTCCTCGACAATCGATTCCCTGACCAAATTAGTCAATGGAACCTCTGCTGTGGGGATTAGCCAGTAGCCATTATCAACTAAGAATTGATCTTCACGAAATTTAGGAAGTTGAGCTGTTCCAAACATTGCTTCATCCCGAACAAGCAATGGTGGATTAATTTCCATATAGCCATGCTCAGCAGTATGCTTGTCGAGCATAAAGAGAGCTAGCGCGCGCTCTAACCGCGCCAGCGCTCCCTTGTTAATAACAAACCTTGCGCCTGATAACTTAGCTGCAATTGCAAAATCCATTAGCCCAAGAGATTCACCTATTTCAAAATGTTCTTTCGGTTTAAAATCAAATGATGGAATAGCGCCCCATTTTAAAATTTCTAAATTATCTTGCTCATCCTTGCCGTCAGGAGTTTCGTTTGATGGGGTATTTGGCAAACTGGCTAACAAGTCATCAAGAATTGCTACAGCTTCCCTTTCGCCCTGCTCTAGACTTTCCCATTTTTCTTTAATCTCCGCCACTTCCGCCTTGAGCGCATCAGCACGGAGTCCCTCCCCCGCCTTTAAAGCTATCCCTATTTCCTTGGACGCCGCATTACGACGTTCCTGAGCTTTTTGTAATTCTAAAATAGCCGCACGTCTGATATCATCTAGCCGGAGCAATTCCTTTGATAGCGGGTCTAAGCCTCGTCGAAGGCGACCTTTATCAAAATCGTCTGGATTGTCTCGGATCAGTTTTATGTCATGCATACGATTTAAGATGAATAGGCCTACGCGCTATTCACTCTTCTCCCTCTTTTTCTCAATTAGTCGAACTGAATATATTGAAGCTTCATAAAGCAGCATTCCTGGAAGAGCGAGCGCAAGTTGCGAAAAGACATCTGGCGGGGTTAGAATTGCTGCAATTATAAATATAATAACAATCGCATAGCGCCGCTTTTCGGCAAGGAATCCAGAGCTCACAATCCCAACTTGACCCAAAAGCGTTAAAATTACTGGTGTTTGGAATACTATTCCAAACGCTAAGACAAGCGTCATGATGAGGGAGAGATATTCAGAAACTCTAGGAAGCAGTTCAATCTGCGCCTTACCAGGCTCATTGGCTTGCTGCATACCAATAAAGAAGTTTAATAAGTTTGGCATAACAATAAAATAAACAACAAGGGCCCCGAAAGCGAAAAACAAAGGCGTTGCAAACAGGTAAGGTCGAAACGCCGCCCTTTCGTGACGATACAATCCTGGCGCTACGAAAGCATAAATTTGAGATAGGATCACAGGGCACGCTAAAAAAGCTGCGGTGAACAGCGCAACTTTTATCTGAGTAAAAAAATATTCCTGTGGCGCAGTATATATTAGTTTAGCTTCTGGACCCGCTGCGCGCGTGTAGGGAACAACAAGTATATTGTAAATATCTTTTGCAAAAAAAAACGAAGAAATAAACATAACGACAAATGCAGCTAAGGCTTTAATTAAACGCTCTCTTAATTCCATCAAATGTTCAATTAACGGAGCCTTGCTGGCGTCGATGTCACCTTCAGGATCTTCGATCATTCACTCTCACCAAGCGACTGAGGCGCATCCACTTTTGATAATGGCTTAGGAGTTTCGTCAGAAGCCAATCCTTCTATAGCCTGGGTGAGATGTTTGCGCACATCCTTTATCGGATCAAATGCGCCACCTAGGTCAACGGCCTCTTTCAAGCTCTCGCTCGTATGCGCCATATCTTTTTTAATATTTTCTAGCTCAGACTCGCGTAGCGCTTCCATAAATTGTTCTTGGAATTCCGCCGCCATTCTCCGCATGCGGCCAGAATATTGGCCAAGGGTGCGTAACACTCTCGGCAAATCTTTTGATGGAATGGCAATAAGTGCAACAACGCCGATGACGATCAACTTACCAGGATCGAGATCGAACATGCGTTAACTCGTATTAGCGCGTTAGAGCTTGCGATTTTCAGCTGACTTTTCAGCCTCAATGGCGCGAGCCTCTTGATGATCAAGATTTAAAGATTTTGCACTACTCGAAGGCTCATCGTCCTCCGACATGCCCTTCTTAAAAGCCTTAATGCCTTTAGCAACATCCCCCATCACGTCAGAAATCTTGAACTTGCCGCCAAACAACACAAAGACAACGCCGCCAACGATGATCCAGTGCCAGATCGACAGACCGCCCATACCAATTTCCTCCAAAATGGATGTAAGCCAAAGTGTCCCGGCTCTCCCCGTGAAACCTAAGCCCGCAATTCTGCAAAAACAAGGTCAGCAGCACAAACCGAAGGAAAAGTCCGTCAAAACTTTATTCCTCTTCTTGAGCTTCTGCGCTCTCATCAAAGTCGATTTCAAGAGTTTCTTCGGTAAAATCCATTTCAAGCAATGTCGGGGCGTCATCCTCAAGCGGATCTTCGTCATCGCGTAAATTAACATCATCTGAAGGCTGCGGCACGCCAAATCCTTTTGGCAAGCGACCATCAAACAAGCCAGCGCCTTTAAGCTCATCCAGACCTGGTAAATCGCTGATTTGCTCAAGCCCAAAATGCATCAAGAAAGCATCTGTCGTCCCATATGTTATGGGTCGACCGGGCGCTTTGCGACGGCCCCGCAAACGTATCCAGCTTGTCTCCAACAGCACGTCGAGCGTGCCTTTAGAAATTGCTACGCCTCTAATTTCTTCTATCTCGGCCCGAGTGACTGGCTGATGATAAGCAATGATCGCCAGAGTTTCGAGCGCAGCACGGGAGAGCTTTTTTTCTTCAACTTTCTCGCGCGCCAAGATCCACGACAAATCAACCGCAGTACGGAAAAACCACTTTTTTCCTGCGCGCGCGAGATTTACCCCGCGGTTAGCATAATGATCTCGAAGCTTTTCTAAAACAGCGTCAAGATCAACGCTTTCATCAATTCGCCGTTTAAGCTCGGCTTCCTCGAGGGGTTCAGACGAGGCAAAAAGAAGCGCTTCAACAATACGTTCCGCTTCAGCCAAGGCTGCTTCCTTTCGCGCGAGCGCCTCATCGCTATCGACGTCAAAGAGCTCAATTTTTTCCGCCGCCTGCGCCAATGAGCAAACTCCTTATTTATGCCCAAACCTAAAGAACATCGTTGTTTTGATCTTGAATAGTCTCAGCGCGCCGCCGCACCCAAAGCGGCGCGAAGGCTTGATCCTGACGCATGTCAAAGCGCCCTTCCCGAACCATTTCAAGCGATGCTGAGAAAGCAGAGGCGCGAATTGTCCGCGCCGTTTGCATATCTACACAATAATGGAGAAGAAAATCATCAAGAACAGTCCACTCAGCAGCAATGCCGGCGAGACGCTCCAAAGCTTCCCGCGCTTCCGCCAAAGACCATACAGCGCGTTGCTGAACGACGACGCGAGAAGTAACGGATTTTTGACGCTGACGGGCATAGGCAGCCAATAAATCAAAGAGCTTAGCCTGAAACCGCGACTGAGTTATTGTTTCAATTCCCTCGCCGCCGCCACGCAGGAACATGTCACGTCCCAACCGACCGCGTTGGGTCAGTCGATCAGCGGCAATACGAATTAATTCAAGACGACGTAAGCGTTCGGCAAGCGCCATGGCAAGATCTGCCGCTGAAGGCTCTTCGCCCTTTGGCTGTTCTGGCAGCAACAAACGAGACTTCAAGAAAGCAAGCCAGGCGGCCATGACGAGGTAATCTGCGGCTAATTCCAGGCGCGTGCGCCGCGCCTCTTCAATGAAAGCTAGATATTGTTCGGCCAGCGCGAGTATTGAGATTCGCGCAAGATCGACCTTTTGTCTGCGCGCAAGCTCCAAAAGCAGATCTAGCGGACCCTCAAACCCATCTACGTCAACACAAAAGGCTTCTCCTTCCGCGCGCGGCTCATCATCAAGATCGAAGGAGAGTTCTTGGGCCATAGGTTCCCCGGGCGACTCAACGCTACTTTACCAGAATTGGCCGGGAGAATGGTCGGTTTACGCTCGTCCTGCAAGCGCTTGGAGGATAATCCTAACGCCGTCCACAGGAGAACCATGAGAGAAAACAGTATAAATAGACCGCATTAGCTTCCTATAAAAGCTGCATCGAACTCAGCCAGGGCTTTCGATACATCGAAAGGCGCTATGCGCGTGATGGCATCCAAGGCGCGTTCCGCCCGATGTGCGCTCTTGTCTCTTAACAGAGGCGCGCCTTCTGCTACTTGGCGAGCTTCCTCTAGATCTCCGTTACAATGGAGGACGACATCGCACCCCGCAGCGATCGCCCTCTCCGCCCGCGAACGAAAATCACCTGACAAAGCTTTCATCGACAGATCATCCGTCATCAATAACCCATTGAATCCAATATTTTTTCTAATAATCTCTTGAATAATGATTTTGGAGAGCGTGCCAGGATTTTCAGGATCAATCGCTGAGTAGACGACATGCGCCGTCATCGCCATTGGCAAGTCGGCGTTGGCGTGAAAAGAGACAAAGTCTAACTGTTCAAGTTCCGAGAGAGGAGCGCTGACCGTTGGGAGTTCAAGATGACTGTCAGAAAGTGCGCGTCCATGTCCGGGAATGTGCTTCATGATTGGAGCGACGCCACCGGCCATAAGCCCCTCAGCAGCAGCTCGACCAAGTTGCGCAACCTGTTGACAATCTCGGGCGTAGGCGCGGTCGCTGATAATTTCATGCGCCCCGTCAGTTGGAACATCTAAGACGGGCAAACAATCCACATCTATCCCGACCTCACGCAAATCATAGGCAATCAAACGCGCGCCAAGCCAGGCAAGCCGCTTGGCGTTTTCTAAATTCGACGTAACTTCAATAAATCTCGCAGCGCTTGGATAAGATTTCCATTGTGGCGCATTCAGTCGTTGCACCCGGCCGCCCTCTTGATCAACAAGTATAGGAGCCTGCCTGCCAAGCACATGCCTAATTTCTGTCGTAAGAGAGATAAGTTGATCGCGGGACTCAATGTTACGTCGAAATAATATGATCCCCCACGGCGAGGTTTCTTTTAAAAATGAACGTTCTTCCGGCTCAAGCGCAAGGCCCTTTAAGCCACAAATGAAAGCACGCATCGTAATTGTAATCCCTCGAGAGTATCTTAGTCTTTTAATGCGCCCGAGCAGCGTGTGAAGTAGCTAGATCTCGGGCGCATGGGGATTAATTACCTGCTACAAAGCAAGAGCCACCGCTTTCTTTGACCTTAGCGCAAATGGTCGCTGCTGAATCTTTTGTTACCCCGCCTACACGAACGCGATAGACTGTCTTTTCCCCAACAGTCGCCATTTTATAGCTGGGCTTTCTACCGCCAAGATCAGCGCCATATTTTGCAATGACCGATTTCACCATGGCTTTCGCTTCTGTTTCACTTCCAGCGGCGCCAAACTGAACTGCATACCCGCCGCTAGCGGGCGTCGGCGCTTCAGTTGTCTCCGCAGCCTTAGCGGCGGCGTCATTGACAGCTGG
This sequence comes from Methylocystaceae bacterium UBA5192, assembly GCA_002412985.1. Taxonomy (GTDB): domain Bacteria; phylum Pseudomonadota; class Alphaproteobacteria; order Rhizobiales; family Beijerinckiaceae; genus Methylocystis. The sequence continues at coordinate 8,356 of DHWC01000027.1, forward strand.
CGTTGAAGGTTTAACTGGCGCTAGCGCTTTTGGTTTAACGATCTGCGCTGTTGTTACTGGACGCGCAAGTGTTTTAGGGGTTCCGCCTTGCTGAGAGGCGTCTGCATCTGCAGGAGACACAGACTTTGCAACGGCCGCAGGCGGCAATGCGTTGACGCCGGGCGCAGGGCTGCCGTCTGGTCGAACGGTCACAGATTTGACGCGGTGTGGCTCGGCAAGAGATGGCGCTTCATGAGGCGCATTGACAGGATCGTTACCAATCTTAAGCGTCTGAGGCTGGACCTTGGGATCAACCGCTTGTTCCTGATTATTGACGACCTGTTTTACAGCGGCTGTTTCCTTACGATCTAGCACCGTGGCCCCGCCTGTTTGCGGCGCATCTTGATCTGCCTCGATACTCGGCTTCACTTTCATTGGGCCTTCTGGCGCTTGAATAATTGCAATTTCATGGGAACCAATACGGCTGCGGTGCATGAAACCCCAACCGATACTGATAACCGCGATAAAACCAATCAAGACGACTGCATGCCACGCGCGTAACCGACCGCCAAGGAGCGAAAGGAACGTTTCACGCATATGGGCGGAACGACTAGATAATGTAGAAGCAGTCGATCTTGTATCCCAATCAAATTGATCGCTCGAATACTGATCTTCAAATTGATCCGGGTATCCAATCGTTGAAGAATCTTGATGGTAAGAACGCGGATCTTGATTATAGTGAGCCGAATGATCCTCATAGTCGTCTTGAGCAAAAGGCGGCTGTTCATATTCTTGAGGAAGTGTTGAATAATCAGAATAGCGTTCGTCTTGGGGAAGATCCTCTTGCGCTCCGCGCAGTGAAACATGTTCTGTTTCCGGCTCCCAAGCGCGTCCTTGCCATATATCTGTTTCAGGCTGGACATAGGGATGATTATGCTGAGACGCAGCGGCTTGTTCGCTTGGATGAACCTGCAGCAAATCTGCATAAGGATCATAGGATGCTGACTCTTGCTCCTGCATCAAGCGCGCGAGCTCTGTAAGAGGATCGCGCTTGGAGGGAGAGGGATATTCCCGATCAGCTGTCGCCTCGCCTCTTAACCGGCGCTCAAAATCTCCAAGATCAATGGCTTGGCCCCGAACAGCGGATTCACGCATTACACACCCCTAACCACGCAACCTGGCGTGAAAGAGCGAAAAAGCGCGTTGCAGTTTGAGAAAAAGCGTCAAACCAACAACTTAGCGCATTTCGTCGGGGGCGCTCACACCGAGAAGGCTCAGGCCCGACCCCAGGACGATGGTCAAACATACCACCAAAGCGACCCGGGCGCAGGTTAACTCTCGCTCGTTTGCATTAACAAAACGTAATTGCGGATAATCTTTTCCACGGTTCCAGTGTGAATGGAATGCGCTGGAGAGCTCGTGAAGATAAAAGGCCACACGATGGGGCTCATGCGCTGCAGCGGCGGCTTCTATCATTCTGGGAAACTGAGCTATGATCCGCGCGAGCGCCTTTTCGCCGTCATCTATCAGCAGCTCAAGGGGCGCTTGGGTTAAAGATGTCGGCGAGTTGTCTAGGTCCGGAAAAGCGGCGCGCGCCTGCCTCAATACAGATTGCGCGCGAGCATAAGCATATTGGACATAAAAAACAGCGTTATCCTTGGATTGTTCAATAACCTTTGCAAGATCAAAATCTAATGGCGCATCATTTTTACGATAGAGCATCATAAAACGCACGGCATCGACGCCAACTTCATCAACAACTTCTCTTAAAGTTATAAAGTCGCCAGCGCGCTTTGACATTTTTACTGGCTCCCCATCGCGCATCAGCTTAACAAGTTGGCAGAGCTTTACATCAAGCATGACTTTATCATCTGATAAGGCTTTGACTGCCGCGCTCATTCTCTTCACATAACCAGAATGATCAGCGCCCCAAACATCTACAAGAACGTCATAGCCACGATCTATTTTATCCTTATGGTAGGCAATATCTGCAGCAAAATATGTGGGCGAGCCATCGGATTTTCTCAAGGCTCGATCAACATCATCTCCAAAAAGAGTTGATCGAAACAAAGTTTGCTCTCGATCTTCCCAATCGTCTGGGAGCTGCCCTTTAGGGGGCGGCAAACGGCCTTCATAGACAAGATTTTTATTTTTTAAATAATCTATCGCCTGATCTATTAATGAAGAACCAGTGGTAGATTTATGCAACGTACGTTCTGAGAAAAAATAATCATGTTTAATGTTCAATGCGTGTAGATCATCGCGGATCAAATCAAGCATTGCATCAATAGCGGCATCCTTAACTATTGGCAGCCATTCCGATTCAGTTCTATTTAACAGACCAGAACCATGCTGCTGCGCCAATATCGCACCAACGCCTTTGAGATAATCGCCAGGATATAGGCCTTCAGGAATTGCGATCTTCTCTCCTAAAGCTTCGCGATAACGCAGATAGACTGAACGAGCCAAGACATCTACTTGCGCCCCTGCGTCATTAATATAATATTCTCGGGTGACCTGGCATCCAGAAAAAGCCAATAGATTGGCAAGCGCGTCGCCAAAGACTGCGCCGCGCCCATGTCCAACATGCATCGGGCCAGTGGGATTTGCAGAGACATACTCAACATTGACGTTGCCACCCAACGTCCTGGTCTGATTTTTGTTAACTCGCCCATATTCTTCTGGCTTGGCTAAAACAGCGCTTAAAAGCTTGTAATAAATTGCTGGCTTGAGGTGAATATTTATAAAACCAGGCCCAGCAATTTCAACTTTGTCGACCTCTTCAAACTCCTTAAGAGATTGGCAGATTTCTAGAGCTAAATGACGGGGGCTTTCAAAATTAGTTTTCGCCTCCTTAGCGAAGACCATCGCCGCATTACAGGCCAAATCGCCTAAATTAATATCTTTTGGCGGCTCCACAACAAACCGAGCGGCGTCTAAGCTAGGCAATTTCCCAGCGGTGTGGAGATCTGCGAGAATAGCGGCTATCCGCTGGTGGAAGATATCAAAGATATTCATATGAACCTGAGCTAGAATAAGAAGGAAAATGAGCGTTTGGGGCTTAGCATTTTATCTACACGAAATCATCACCCACCTGTTTTTATAAGTAATTACCTATACATGCAGAAAGAAACGACTTCTCCTGATTAATTGTTTTTTTAAGATAATTATGACCGGATCGATTAAAACAAGCGATCCGAAGCGGGGTTTGCGTCCATAGGATAAAGTCTCATGACTTCGCCCAATGCGTATCGATCTGTCATGCCAGCGATATAATCAGCAACAACAATCGCTCGCGCCTCCTCTGTTGAATTTTTAACCAGGCTCTCCCAGTCTGGCGGCATGAGGTGGGGCTCCGCCATAAATTTGGGAAATAGTTTAGATATAGCATCTCTGGCGCGTTCCCACACGCCGATAACTTTTTCATGTCTATACATATGCTTGAAAAGAAAATTCTTTATAGATTTTTGCGCAATGTTCATTTCATCAGAAAAAGCAACAATCACCTCTTTTGCGTGTCGCGCCTCATGAGAGCTTTTCGGATTAAATCGCGTAAGATTTGAGCGTGTTGTCGTGATAACATTTTCAACAAAAAGCGTGATCACTCTTCTCACTAATTCGTGAATGATTCTTTGCCGTTCCAGCCCAGGATAGTGTTTATCAATGTCTCCGAGGATCTGACTAATAAATGTAGTCGCATTCGCTAAATCAGTTAAACTAAATAGATCAGCTCTTAAACCATCATCAATATCATGGCCAATGTAGGCTATATCGTCAGCAAGCGCAGCAGATTGAGCCTCAAGACTAGCGAATGTGTGTAATTCTAAATCGAATTCTTGATTAAACTCTGCAATAAAATTTGCCAGCGGGTTGCCTGCCGCGCCGTTTAGAAGCGGGCCATTATGCTTAACTATGCCCTCGAGTGTCTCCCACGTCAGATCTAGCCCATCGTAATCTGCGTATCGTCGCTCCAATTTAGTGACAATTCTTAAGGCTTGGGCATTATGATCAAAGCCCCCGTATGGGCGCATACAGATTTCTAACGCCTCTTCGCCCGCATGACCAAAGGGCGTGTGGCCAAGGTCATGCGCTAATGCGACCGCCTCAGCCAAATCTTCGTCTAGCCCTAAAGCCCGCGCCAGAGCCCGAGCGATTTGGCCAACTTCTATGGTATGCGTGAGACGCGTTCGGAAATGATCGCCATCTAGGGGAACAAAAACTTGCGTCTTATGCGCCAGCCGGCGAAAGGCCGTAGAGTGTATTATACGATCTCTATCTCTCTGGAACGCCGAGCGAGTGGGTGAAAATGAGGCGGGGTAAATCCTTCCACGTGACTGACCTGGGTCGGATGCATAGGGTGCCAGAGGCAGGCGTATCGCCAATTCGTTATCCTCTCATTGAACGACCGGCTTAAGCAGCCTATGTTCCGCCGCATAAACCTTTAATCACGGTCAAGGCAACTAGCAGGCAGGAAAGATCAAATGTCGAGCCAAAAGGCGCCTCAAATTATCCTAACCCACAGCGCCTGTAACAGAATCCGTGCGCTTTTAGCCAAAGAACCTGCCGACTCATTCTTTCGTATTGCGGTTGAAGGGGGGGGATGCTCGGGGTTCCAATATCAATTTGCTATCAGTGATCAACCAGCCTCGGGAGATGTACTCATTCATGAGCCCGGCGTAAGAGTTGTGATCGATGAAACATCAATGGCTTTTCTTACGGGCTCGGAGCTTGATTTTGTCGATGATCTCATGGGTCAATCATTTCGTGTAAACAACCCTAACGCCAAAAGCTCTTGTGGATGCGGAACTAGTTTCTCTTTGTGATAAGAATATTTCACTCATCTGGATCTTAACTTTCCTCTCCGCTTCGTCACGGATCAAGAAGAAGACATAAATTGGAAGCGCTTTTCCTCGGTCATGCTTATATTGACCTAACAATGCAAACTAATTGCATGCCCAAAGGGGATGAAAAAGCAGTTGCTAAAGATTATGCTGTAAGCTTTGGCGGCAACGCAGTTACCGCTGGTTTCAGTTGCGCAAAGCTAGGTCGAAGCGTCCACTTGTTAACTTCAGTTGCACAAGATTGGCTGGGCCATATGTTTTTAGATATGGCGCAAAACTACGGCATAGAAGTTCATCGGCGGAGCGTTAAACGCTCCTCACTTTCCTTCATCCTTCCCAACAATGGACAGCGCGCTATCTTGCGCGCTCGGGATGATGAATATTTAGAAGATTTTCCTATCCTAGATTTATCTGCACTCAAATTACTCCACTTGGATGGACATATGCCTGATGCGGCAATTTTTTATGCAAGAAAGGCTTATGAACAAAATAGTCTCGTGTCCCTCGACGGCGGAGCGTTACGACCTGGTTTGTTAGAACTTTTCTCATTTGTTCATGTTGCAATCGTCGCCGAAAGACTCTGCGAACAAATGTCCCTGTCACACAATGAAATGCTTTTTTTTCTTAAAAGCAAAGGCGTAAAAATTGGAGGCGTAACAACAGGATCAAAGGGCATGCTTTGGTATGATGAAAACGGAGATGTTCAACATTTACCGTCTTTAAAGGTTCCAAAAGAAAAAATTATCGATACTTCGGGAGCGGGAGATGTCTTTCACGGAGCTTATTGCGCTTCCTATTTAGAGCGTCCAGATGATCGTTGGCGCAACCATTTCATTTTTGCTCGAGCAGCTGCTGCACATAAAATACAGCACCTTGGCAATGAGGCTGGTCTCCCCTCACAAAAGGATATTTTAAACGCCTGCTCTGCCTATCTTGAAGGAGAATAAGGCTAAGCTACTGACGAAAAAGAATTTTCCTCTGGAGAAAATTATATTATCTCCCGAATAGGGCTTGGCAAAAGGCGAGGCGCCTAGTATAGGCCCCTCACGTTCCCCGATAGCTCAGCTGGTAGAGCACGCGACTGTTAATCGCTAGGTCGTAGGTTCGAGTCCTACTCGGGGAGCCATTATATTGTTTTAAATATCTGTTTTTAAATGAATTTATTTTATTAACAGCCTCCTCTTTTTGATCAAAAGACAGACTAGCCCCAATCCACATAGCTGCCCTGTTGCGGTGCTCCCGCCTTGCGTCGCCGCAAGAGGACAATAGATCTCAGCTCAGGAGCGCTTGTTAATCAGACAGACGGTATTTCGGGAAGAGAACGACAAAGGCCGCTTTATCCACTATAGTGTCTACCATGGCCTATGAATTAATCGTTCACGCCCCTGACGGCGATATCATAATCGGATCTTATCCTACCCAGGCAGCAGCTGAGAAACTTGCTGCGATCACCATACCTCATGGCGAGAAATGGTCCGTTGTGGAGATTGATGGCGAAGCGCGACCTGCTGCGGTTATTGATCTTGCTGCTTATCGCGCCAAACGAAGTCATCGGCCACGCAAAGGCTGAAAATCGCTCAGTGTCTAAGCCTCCCCTCCTTCGGATGGAACAAGTCGTTTAAGACTTTTTTCGTTCGTGAAAATCGTCGCGTTAAATCTGCAGCTGCAGACTTGTTTCGATTATTAGGTAAGATGGCGTTGC
>DHWC01000027.1:15277-20598 GCA_002412985.1 Methylocystaceae bacterium UBA5192
GGAATATTAGAGAAATTATAATTTTTTAAGTAATGCAAATTGATGATTTATTTATCTAGACTCATGAAAAAAAAGAGCCGTCAGCAAATACTGACGGCTCCATAATCTTTACTTAAAGGCTTCTGCTGGATCTTGAATAATCGCTTTCACCCCGGCAAGAGCGTCATCATAGCCTGTGCCTGTGCATCCATACATTCCGCTCGGGTCGCTCCAGCAAATTGGATGTCCGGCTGGGCCGTTGTCAAAAGGCGGCTTGAGCGTTGTTTTATATTTATTAGCGAATTCATCAAGGCGGTCATCGCACCAAAGCGCTTCTTTGCCTGCCGGAATAGCGGTCTCTATTTCTGTTGTGCCCTTATCAACTCTTTTGTTGAATGAATGTAACTCACGATGAGGAATTTGGGCGATTTGTCCATCCCAATAGCTCTTATTTAAATTTGCGCCATCGGATTTGTAGCAGGTTTCGACGACAGCGCGCGAAAGAGAAAGCTCATCGGCAATCGGAAAATATTTTTCTTCTAATGGGCGGTAATGATGATGATGGTGAGCGGATTTATGCGCATAGGCTGGCAAAGTTCCTACAGCGAGAAGCGCTGCGCCTGCGATAATAACGAGAGACTTCATCTAATTTACTCCATAACCGGAAACAATTGTCAACGCGAACGCCGCCATGATGGGCGAGTTACTCTGTTTCTACGCGTACGTAATAACATAAGTTTAGAATAATTTTCAGCAATGGTTGCAATCACAGTTAATAACCCAAACAGCCTTATGATTTTATACTCTACAGAACCGAGGACATCTAGAAAGTAATAAAAATTTCAATCACATAGAGAAAATTCCAGAACTTAATTCATCTCCTCCAATTACTCGTTTCATCCAATTCAATATGGCTAAAAAGCTTCTCATCAGACCTATCCATCATTTGCCTGGTCTAAGCAAAGCCAATGAGATAAATTTTCAGCTTTAGGATTTTATCGCTTGTTTGGAATAATATTTAACTTAACATATGTAGACTATCGTTAAACCTTGAGACCCTGAAATGAACAAAAAATCTTGCGCAGCTTTGCTCGCCCTTTTCGCGATCGGCTCACCAAATTTGGTCACCGCGCAAAATTATGATGAGAAATTCGAAATTACTGATCCAACTTTTGAGGAGAGATCTAAACAAGAACGCGCACTTGAGAACCGTCGATCAGTAGAACCGCTCCCAAATACCATGCCAAGCAATCGCAAAAAAAATAAAACCCTTAAAATAGAAGATTCACAGAACCTATTTGATTTTTAAAAATCGACATAAATAAAATACAAACAACAGAGTTCTCAGGATAAAAAATTTAGCAATTTATAAATATAGAAAAAATATCCCCACACTCGTCATGCGGATAGCGCCCTTCAACATAAATAAAATCTACCTAGTCAGCAATTTAAGATTTGATTATTGAAACTATATTTAAGGCTCTGAAATTAGAGTATAAAGCGCAGAGATTCTTCAATAAATACTTTGAGCTATACATTTAAGGATAGTCAAAAGTGAGATTCGCTAACTCAAGTAAAATCATTCTAGCCAGTGTAATATTCGCAATAGCGACGATTATGAATAGTTGCGCCGTAAATTATCATGTCAACCCCGTCTGCAAAAATTCAACATCCCTTCCCTTTGCATCTAATTGTCCGGATGAAAAAGAAAGCATGAAGCCAGAATCATCACATTAAAAATCAGATCATATTTTGGCATATTGCCATCTATCTTGCTGCAATTGCTCCAAATGATTTAAAAAAGCAGAGATAATTATATCATCTATTTTTTGAAAGAGGGTTATAGGCGCCCCGAACATATAGAAAAAGCAAAAGATCTTAATGATTTAATTCATGAGAAAAAAGCGTATTTTTTAATTTCGCTAATGCTAGTTATAAATCACTCAAGCGCTAGATTTGAAATGATTCAGTTTTTTTAAAATATTTAGTCAATCGCCTGAGAGCACACTAACCTTGTAATCTTAATGCAGCACGCTACTTTACTTAGATTAAAAATGATCGATAGAAATAATATTGCGATAGAGATCGTTAGACTATTAAATTAACAGCGTCAAAGTGTTTTTCATAAAGAGCAGTTTGAATTATATTGAATAACACACTAAAGAGCAGATAAAAGTTGCGTCTCAGCATATAAAATAATAAAGCTTGAGGTAGCAACTTTAGAAAGGATCATTCGATGAAATTATGCTATATAGCATTAGCTTCTCTTCTAATATCATCTCCAGCCTGGGCTGACAGAAAAGATGCAGATGCCTGCGCCGCAAATCTTCCCGCAGGATCAAAAGCAATTTATGACGCTGCTATAGGCCAGGTAAAGCCTGGCGCGGACAATAAAGCGCTCGTCCAGGGTATCGTAAAAGGCATGGTGGACGCAGGCCAACTTAGCCTGTTCAACGCAAAATCAACGGCCCAACCGGCTGGAGAGTGTCTAAAAAAACTCGCTAATTAGCTAATTATACCCTCTTTGCTCACAAAAAAAAACGAACAAAAAACCCAATATATTTGGGTTTTTTATTTAATAATTATTTCTCATCATCAAAGCTAAGCTATGAAGAGTTATAGACCAGCCAACGAGCTGTTCAAAAATACACCCCTCCATTCTTAAAGCATGATCAAACTGTGAATTACCGAAATGAAAAAAATAAAATTAATACTCGGCTTGATGACCTTCATGATTCTCTTTGATTTGAGCGCCAATGCTCAAAGCAATTTAATGTTTAATATGCCAGTTGACGGATTTACAGAAACTTCAGACCCTAGCCTCAATGAAACTTTTGATGACCGCCAAGATGATGATTTTAATTATCAAGAAGCAAAGACCTTAAAGCCAACGACTCGGTCAAATCAAAAAAAGACAAAAAGTTTTACAGTAATTCTAGATGGAGATCATTGGCCTGAGTAAGACATAAAAGTCCAATGACTAACTCATTTGAGTTTTATGTCTATCCGCACCCCATAGATGATGAGCGCTTGAGATAATCGATTTAATCTCGAGGAAATTCAGTTTCTCCAGTCATTGGCGCAACAGAAGCGTAATAATCAACAATCGATTGTTTTAAAAAATCAAATAATCTATCAAATAACTGCATAGCTCTCTCCTATTTTCTAGGAAGAGAATAGACAAAGATATGTGCATAGAATGTGCGCTAGAACACATAAGGAAACAGCATGTACTCCCTGCCCTGTAAATTTACTTATTTGCATAAGCAAAAGATTGTTAACGAGTTAAACTATAGCCTCAAACAACTTTTCGATAATTAATTTATTTTCCATGCAAATACATTGAAATTGGATCGTTAGAGTCGAACATGTTTGGCTGTGCACGGCCAGAACTCACGATATTTGTGATCGGACGGGTAACCGTCAAATCCTTATGAATTTCCTGACGCTTTACTTTCTTGCCAGCTTGTTGACTCTTGACCTTATTCGAGCTCTCTTTGCCCCCTTCCGTAGAATTGAAGGTTAAATTTTTTGTTTCGTTATGAAAACTCTTCTCTATTGCCATGCGCTCTTCAGGAAAATCCTTAATACTGCCAAGGGGGGTATAATCAATCATAGTTCTTGGTTTGAGTTGTTCTGGTGGTGCAAATTTTTGCGTAACAAACCAGGTTGCACTGTAAATTAATACTAGAGATAAAAAAACAGTCGAAAATTTTACAAATGCGCGCATTTATAAGCAGACCTGTATTTTCACTATTTATTGACTATCTATGCCTACGACAAACACATTAATAATCTATTAAGCATTTAAGTCCGTTAAAATTTGGAGATTTATACATCAAATCCCTATCGGCTGATGAGATAGCGTGAGGCTTAGCGCTTCTAAAATGAGAGAGAAATTCTAGGAAATTCAATTATATTTTTATCTAACCAATTGATTATATCTGCCCATAAATAATTAATTCATAGTCTCATAATCTTTTAAGAAACTTTATAGGTTTTCATTTATAATGTATTTAAAGATTAATCTAATCATCTTATTTTAATCGGTAGAAAGGACATTATAAACACATAGACTTTTGTGGATAAAGGTTGATTACTATGCAATATTTGGACAACACCCTGGATGCGGCCAGATAGAGTATTATGTTCTGCGATTTCTTCACAGCTCATTAGTATTTGCGAGCGCGCTTTTTCTGATCCAGTAACATCCTGAGCTTGATGAAAACATTCCTTAACTTGCAGATCAGCTTCATAAAAAACAACAGAGAATGAGAGCGCCCAAACTGATCCGATTATTATCCCAATTAATCGGAAAAAGGCGATCATTTGTGACGACTTAATAGGTTCTTTTGTCAAAGACAGAGCCCTTAATCACAGTATCCCAGCAATAAATTGAACAAACTAAAAGATCATATGATAGCTATCAAGCTTATTCAATATTTGTTATTCCCTTAATTATCGCTTGCAACTTTTATGATCGAGAAGGATTATATTGCGGTTGCATCTGTAAGGAAAGGCCGGGCTATGAATAAATATGCTGTCTATTTCATCTGCGGCTTATTTCTCCAATTTATTTCAGCTTCAGCTGTCATTGCACAAGAGTCAATTGAACAAAATTTAGAAATAGGGAACCTCTCAGATGGCATTTTAGGGAACTCACAAGACTTCAAAGATGGAGACATTGAAAATCTTGATATTTTAAATGGCTACCCGCATCCTGATCGAGCAGAAGCCATACAACCTCCACATCGACTGTATCAAACAAAACAAAGATAAAATTTAAAATCATTGCAAAATATCGAAACTTTGCAGTAGATAGTTCTTAACGCTCTATAACGCTCTCCTTTTGGAGGTTCGCTTGAAAAATACGATCGCTATTTTTAATCGCAACGCCCTCTACGCCGTGCTCATCGGTTCTTGTTTGACTGTCACCCCGGCCACTGCGCAGTGGGGGTGGGGCTATTATGGACCCGGCGGTTATTACGGGGGATACGGGGGATATGGCAGTGGTTATGGTGCTGGTGGGGAAGGTTGTGGCGGCATCAATTGTGAGGGCGATGGTTGGGACGGTGGCTATGAAAATATGAAAGATGCAGAGAGAGGATCCTCTGACCAAGACTTAAAATTTAATAAAGAGTTCGGAAAAAAATCACGCCTGTGTAAATCTAAAACACCCCAATACAATGATTGGGGGGACTTTACTGGATATGTAGCTGTAAAAATCCCCTGCTGAAACCAGACTAAACTTTAGCCGCAACCAATGAAGCGCCTTAAAGTCGAAATTCCTAAAGGATCTATCTTTTTCGCTATAAGCAACTTCTTAACATGAAAGATAGATC
>DHWC01000123.1 GCA_002412985.1 Methylocystaceae bacterium UBA5192
GCGACTGAGGGTCAAATTTTTTATGACGCGCGCAAACTCCTCTCCGCCCAAGGCTCTAAAGGCAAGCATCTTGTTACGCTAACAGGATCAGCTAATGCCGGCGAGACCATGCTCTATCCCAACGATCCTGAGCTTGATTTATCAAAACCTATGGAAACAACGCCGCAGTTAATGTGGAAGTTCCTACAAGCTGGCGTAGAGCACATTGTAACCGGCTATGATCATCTCTGCTTTCTTTTTGCCTTGATCCTTTGGGCGCATGGCGTTTGGCCTGTTGTTAAAATTGTAACCGCATTCACAGTTTCTCATTCAATAACACTATCCCTTGCAGCCCTTAATATTTTCACCCTGCCCTCTCATATCACCGAGGCTCTGATCGCTGCCTCAATCATCTTTGTTGCTGCAGAAAATTTCTTTTCGCACAATATCGATAAGCGTTGGCGAACAACATTTCTCTTTGGCTTTATTCATGGCTTTGGATTCGCAAGCGCCTTGACTGAAATGGGCGTCCCACAAGGCGCGGTCCTCCCAGCGCTTGCTGCTTTCAATATTGGCGTAGAGGCTGGTCAGTTAGCGATTGTCTTAGCTGTGGTGCCAATCTTGTTGTACATTGATCGACACACAAAAGGCGCGCGTCATGAGAAATTTGTTTATCTCACGTCGACCGCGATCGGCCTCTTTGGGTGCTACTGGCTATTAGAACGCATTGGCTTTCTTCCAGGAGCAGGCGGTTAACTTTTCACACGCACATATTCTCCTGGAGCCTCACAAATCGGCTTAAGCTTTCCATCGCCAGGCGTGCGCGCTGGCACGCGCTGTGGCGCTTGCGCAGAAAGCCAGTCTAACCAATTTGGCCACCAAGATCCTTTCGTTTCCTGCGCAGCAGCAACCCAGTCGTCATAATTCCCAACAGCAGGGCCATTTGTCCAATATTGATATTTGTTTTTGGAAGGCGGATTGATCACGCCAGCAATATGACCCGCGCCGCCAAGAACAAAAGTTACGGGGCCGCCATAAAGCTTTGCACCACGAAATACAGAAGGCGCGGGCGCAATGTGATCTTCTCTAGTGGCGAGTTCATAAATCGGAACTTTCACATTACGCAGGTTCAATTTAATACCGTCAATCACCATTTCTCCCCGCGCAAGAAGGTTTTCAACATAACAACTGCGCGTATAAAAAGAGTGGTTAGCGCGTGGAATGCGCGTGCAATCTGAATTCCAGGCAAGTAAATCAAAAGCCGCCGGCTCAACGCCTTTCATGTAATTATCGACAACATATGTCCAAATAAGTTCATTAGGCCGTAACATGTTAAAGGCATTCGCCATCTTGACGCCATCAAGGTAGCCCGTCTTGGCCATACTCTCATCCATCGCAGCGAGACGGTCTTCATCGAAGAAAATCTGCAAATCTCCTGCATTGGAGAAATCTACTTGTGTGGCAAAAAAAGTAACGCTGTCGATACGATCATCTCCAGTCGCCGCCATATAGGCCAATGTGGTCGCTAACAGAGTTCCACCAACACAATATCCAGATGCTGCAATCTTAGGCGCGCCTGTCGCTTGTTGAATAACATCAAGCGCTGTCAAAATACCCTCATGCATATAGGCTTCGAAGCCTTTCTCCGCCTTACTTTCATCAGGATTAATCCATGAAATTATAAAAACAGTGAGACCTTGCTCAACCGCCCATCGCACAAAGCTTTTTTCTTTGTTGAGATCTAATACGTAGAATTTATTAATCCATGGCGGCGTAATCAAAAGCGGACGCGCATAAACATCAGGGGTCGTTGGCGCATATTGAATCAGTTCCATGACATCATTACGCCAGATAACTTTTCCGGGCGTATTGGCCATATTAACGCCAAGCACAAATTTATCTTCGTCTGTTTGACGAATTTTCAATATGCCATGACCAGCAGAGATATCCTCAACAAGCATTCTGAAGCCGCGAACAAGATTTTCGCCTTTGGCCTCAACTGTGGCGCGCAATAATTCGGGATTAGTGGGCACAAAATTAGATGGAGAAACAGCGCTTGAGATGAGACGCGTGTAAAAAGCCGCTTTTACGCGCGTTTGTGAATCTAACCCCTCCGTTTTATCAATGAGCTCTCCAGCCCAGCGAGAAGTGTAAAGATACGACTGTCTCAACCAATCAAAAAAAGGATTCTCCTGCCACTCAGGCGACGAAAACCGCTTATCTGCAGGGTCGGCCTCGACAACGGGGGGCGTCGCCTCTCCTGAATAACGCATTAAAGTTTGCTGCCAAATATCCGTCAAACCGCGATAGAGCTGCGCCTGCTCCATTGCCGCGCGATCTGGTTTTGACAACCAATATTCTGCAACAACTCCCAGCGCCTTTGTTGCATCGGCGACGCTTGCAGCTAGCTCACTCCGCGTTTCTTCTGCATCAACGCCGCCTAAAGCTACAGCAAGCGCTTTTCTTCCCTGATCGACAAGCTCCGCCATATTTTCCGCTAAAGCGCCAAACTCTACACCTGGCATCATTGGTTCAAAAGCTGGCGCAGTATCCTGTTGCGACGGTTCTGGTTTTTTATTCTGTTGGGTCAACCTTGGCTTAGTCGACACTGATTTTGGCGCTGCAGACTTTGTCTTTACTTTTATCTCAGCTTGAAGAGCTGGCGACGCGACTTCTATCTCAGGGCGGATTAATTTTGAAGATTTCTTGGATTTTTTAGTCGACACACCGCGTTTAGCATCGCGCGCTTTTTTAACTGAGCTTTTCTTGGTCTCAGCTCCTTTTTTCTTACTAGCGTCCTGATCCAAACCCATGTTCATTCCTATATGTCGCGTCGATTGCTCACTGATGGAATCAGATGCGTCAACGCCGGCAGCGACGCCTTATCACTAATTGAGAGAGCGCTTGTAATATACTCATAAAGCTTAGTGATGAACACCGAGCACAACCTGCGCCGACGAAGATAACTTTATTCATTGATAATATGAGCTATTTGTGACCTTTGCTGGGAAAATTAACACCCGAGACATCATGTCGCGCGTCAAGACGTTTTGCCCAAGAAAAATGCCGCCCCCCTTAACACAGGGTCAATTTGCCCAATGGCAAGCCATGCGCCGAAG
>DHWC01000035.1:0-1752 GCA_002412985.1 Methylocystaceae bacterium UBA5192
GATTAATCGAGCCGCCCTCCGTCACGCGAATGATAACGCGATTGCCCTGGCGACTGGCGGAGATTGTGGAATAACGCCCTGTGGCGCGCAGCGCTTCCAAACCCTTATCGATTTCAGCCTGGCTCGTGCCAGCAAAGAAGGATTTGATATTTTCTGCGTCCGCGCGGTCACCCGACACGACGATTTCTGGCGCCGCCATAACAGGCGCTGCCGTCGCGAGCGCGAAAAAGAGCGCTGTTGCGAAAAGAGACGTCGATTTCCAAATACCGCGTGTAAAAAACATGTACTATCTCGTTCTCAATGCTTTATGCCCCGAAGGCGCATATGCGCATTTTATCCAAATTCGGCGCCGTCCTTGAGAGAATCGCCTCTTCCGAAATCGCCCCGGAAGCGGGCGGAACCTTGCGATTCCCCTCTCTAGGCTTCGACCTAACCTACATATCTTGAAAGGGTAATGAATTAATAATGTGTCGAAGACGTGGCGTAAAAGCCGCGATTCATGGTCAGCAAAGGGTTAACAACCGGCCATAAACAGGCAAAATTCGCTCTTGAGAGGAGTAAAGCGCCTATCGGCGCCCTCAGGAGGCGCCCCCAGCCCATTTAGCGATGAGTCGAGCGAGATCATTGTAGGTTGAAAAAATCATCAAGGCGCCAACCATCGCCAACCCAAGACGAAAAGCAAATTCCTGCGCCCGCTCGTTAAGCGCGCGTCCTTGCAGAGCCTCAATGCCATAAAAGAGTAGGTGTCCCCCATCCAGCAACGGGACAGGCAGAAGATTTAAAAGTCCGATGGAGACCGACAAAATCGCAATAAGATTGAGAAAAGGCGCGAGGCCAACTTTCGTGACAGCCTTGGCCATTTGACCTGACATTTGCGCAATGCCGATGGGCCCGGACAATTGATCTGCGCTCTCACGACCCGTCACAAGACCAAGCATATAGCCGCCCGTGCGCGATGAGATTTGCCAAGTTTCTTCGACCGCTAAATATAAAGAGACGCCTAAGCCATAACGCTCGTCATGCACATCTTCCGCGATTGTTGAAGCCTGCAACCCCAGCATGCCTATACGCATCGTCCCTACTGGATTTTTGATTTCTTTCCAGGCTGGCGTTGCAAGAAGCGACAGATCTTGATTATTGCGCCGGATGATAAAGGAGAGCGGTTTCTCTGCAGAGACAGAAACGATTTCCTGCATTTTTGCAAAGCTGGAAATCTGTACGCCATCAATACTAATAATCAAATCGCCGGGTTGAAAACCCGCTAACTGGCCTGCCCCACCCTCTACAACAGTGCCAACGCGCGGAGCCAAAACAGTCCGCCCATTAAAATAAAGCAGCCCAGTAAAAATAACGATCGCAAGCAGAAAATTTGCCAGAGGCCCAGCGAAGACAACTGCAGCGCGCTTGCTGAGAGATTGTGCAGCAAAGGTCACGGCGCGCTCTTCAGGCGGCATCGCATTAAGAGCTTCAGGATCCGCTACGCTTGCGCCATTAGCGTCGCCGTGAAATTTGACATAACCACCCAAGGGAATTGTCGCGATCCGCCACCGCGTACCATAGCGATCAATCCGCGCCCATAATTCTGGACCAAAGCCAATCGAGAAAGCGTCAACCTGTATGCCACACCAGCGACCGACGATGAAATGACCATATTCATGCACAAAAACAACAACGCTTAATACAATGACAAAAGGAATGAGATAGAGTGCGAAGGTCGTGAGAATATCCATCTTTCGCCTTCCTGACGCGTTA
>DHWC01000035.1:2140-2591 GCA_002412985.1 Methylocystaceae bacterium UBA5192
CAATCGCTAATTTTTTACGCGAGCGCTCACGAACCAATCGATCAACATCTAGCGCCTCGTCAATCGTTGAAGGTTCTTTGGCATAACCCTCGCGAAGCGCAATGGCGCAAGCTTCCTCGACATGGTGGGCGATGCCTGAAAATGCAATGCGCCGAGCGAGAAAGGCCTCAACGGCAATTTCATTAGCGGCATTGAGAACCGTCGTGAGCCCGCCACCCTGAGCTAAGGCGTCTAGCGCTAAGCGAAGCGCAGGAAAACGATCAAAATCCGGAGCCTCAAAAGTCAAAGTCGCTATTTTAGCAAAATCTAGTCGCGGCGTGGGCGCCGCCAAACGATCGGGAAAACCCAAACAATGCGCGATCGGCACACGCATGTCCGGCGCCGCGAGACCTGCTGTGACCGAACCATCCGAAAATGCGACCATGCCATGAACAATTGATTGTGGATGAAC
>DHWC01000053.1:0-3664 GCA_002412985.1 Methylocystaceae bacterium UBA5192
GGGGAGGTGAGTTCAGAGGAGTTAGGATAAGGTTCTGGATGGCGCTAAGGCCGTTTACCTTCCACTTGCCCTATTACCTTCCTCATGCCAGTGAGGTGAGTGGCATTGTGTATCACATTACAGAGTATAAAGAGATTTCTGTTGGTTGAATATTTTACGCGGCGGTGTTTATGAGAAAACTGGCTGAATTATTCTGGCCGATTATCGGTTTTGCCGCCGTCGTCGCCTCATTCTCCTTGCTCTATCATGAGTTTCAAGGTGAATCGGTTGGGGCGGAAGTTTGGGCAAATCTGAAAGCCATCCCTGTTTCTCACTACCTCTTTGCCGGATTAAGCACGCTGCTGGCTTATGCCGCTCTTGCTTGGTATGACCAAATTGCGCTTTTGCACCTTGGCGTAAGACATATTTCCTGGATTTTCATTTCATTATGCTCTTTCACCACTTATGCTTTGTCGCATAATATTGGCGCTAGCGTATTTTCTGGCGCCATGGTGCGCTATCGCGCCTATTCAACCAAAGGGTTGACCGCGGCGCAGGTCGCAGGTCTCGTTTTATTATGTTCTTATACTTTCGCCTTCGGCAATGTTCTTCTTGGCGGCGTGCTTTTGACCTACGACCCGTCCATGATGCAGCGGTTATCTGGGTTTTTACCAGATCTGATAACCCATCCTGCGACCGCGCGAATTGTTGGCCTTTCCTGTTTGGGATTTGTTGGGGATTATGTCGCGGCGTCACTCATGCATCTCCCGCCGTTTCGTTGGGGGCGTTTTGAGATTCAGTATCCCAGACCAGAGATTATGTTTCGTCAATTATTTGCTGCACCAGCAGAATTAATTGGCGCGGCAGGCATAATTTATTTTGCGCTGCCTGAAATTGGCAATCCAGGCTATATCGTTGTGCTGGGCGCTTTTCTTTTATCTTTTTCGGCTGCGCTGGTTTCGCATGCGCCAGGAGGGCTCGGCGTCTTTGAGTTATTATTTATTAATCTCATGCCAGAAGTGCCCCGCTTTAAAGTTTTGGCCGCCTTATTAGTCTGGCGACTGTTTTATCTTATCATTCCTTTGTTGGCGGCGCTTGTAGTCGTTGTTTTATTTGAACGTAGAAAATTGGTCGATAAGATCAAATCTCTATAGTTTAGATAGAAGAGAAATAGAAAAGGCCGAGGTTTCCCTCGGCCTTTATTTTAGCGCTAAAAAGAATTTATATCCTGTATTGTTGGATCCGGGTTGTGCGCAATCCAGCAAGACCATGTTGGTCAATTGATGTCTGCCAGCTTAAAAATTCATCGACTGTGAGCGTGTAGCGCGTGCAGGCCTCGTCGAGGGAAAGGAGGCCTCCTCGAACGGCTGCAACAACTTCAGCCTTGCGGCGGATCACCCAGCGTTTTGTTGATGTGGGCGGCAAATCCGCAATGGTCAGCGGGCTTCCATCGGGACCGATGACATATTTTACTCTGGGCCGATTAGTCTCATGCATCACAATACTCACGCCTTCACACGAATGCTTACCCGTTAGGTATAGGCAGCAGGCATTTAAGATTTAGCTAAACGAACACAATTGCTGGAGGCGGAGAGAATAAACGAAGTGTTAGGAAATAATCGTTGCGACGTTTTTTTATAATTATTCTAGGGTTTTTTTCAATTTTTAGGGTGGACAAAACGGCCCATAATTTTCAAATCAGGCTTTATTCATGCTTAATAGGTTCTAAAGAACGCCGATCATTCGCAGACAAGATGTTAAAACATTGTCAACGTTTGCGCAGAGCGCACAGAAACTTGTCTCCTTTGAGCGTTCTTGGCTTGCCGGCAAGCCATAGGCTTTTGTATGAACAGACTGTTTGCCGCAACGATCTATCTGGAGAGACGCTTTGGCCTCAGCTGTAGCCGGGTTGAAATGGAAAAGAGTGGTCGTCAAACTGTCAGGCGAGGCGCTCCAAGGTCCAGCGCCTCATGGCCTTGACGCCTCAACACTTGCGCGCATCGCCAGTGATCTCGCCGCAGCGGCACGGGCGG
Organism: Methylocystaceae bacterium UBA5192; assembly: GCA_002412985.1. Lineage (GTDB taxonomy): Bacteria > Pseudomonadota > Alphaproteobacteria > Rhizobiales > Beijerinckiaceae > Methylocystis. The sequence goes on from DHWC01000053.1 coordinate 2,013, forward strand.
GACACCAGCTTTCTGTTGTTGTCGGCGGCGGTAATTTCTTTCGGGGAATCAAGGGCGCTGATAGTGGCATTGAGCGTGCGCGGGCTGACTCAATTGGCATGTTGGCGACAGTAATGAACGGCCTCGCCCTGGAACAAGCCGTAGAGGCGGCTGGCCAGGCGGCCCGATGCCTATCCGCTGTGCCCATGCCGTCTATTTGTGAGTCATTTTCGCGCAGCGCCGCCTTACACCACCTAGAAAAAGGGCGCGTCGTGATTGCTGCGGGTGGGACAGGCAACCCTTTTTTTACAACCGATACGGGAGCTGTTCTGCGGGCTGCTGAACTTTCTGCTGACGCCGTGTTGAAAGCCACGCAAGTGGATGGGGTCTATACCGCTGACCCTAAGCGTGACCCTGGGGCGCGGCGTTATGAAAAATTGACCCATGATGAGGCAATCAGCCAAAATCTCGCAGTGATGGATACGGCGGCTTTTGCGCTGGCGCGTGAAAATAAAATACCGATAGTTGTTTTTTCCATCGCTGCGCCAGGCGCCATTACTGAAACCCTTGCGGGCAAGGGACTCTCGACCCTTGTGTCGCCATGAGCTTGTGGAACATACTTTGCGCCTTATTCCCGAGTTTATGAAAATCATGCCATAAAGGCTGGCGCGTATAAGCCTACGGGCAACTTTGTGATTTGAAACAATAAAAGACAGGTATTTGACACTATGGCTGAGACATTTGACCTCGCTGATATTAAGCGGCGGATGCAGGGAGCTGTCGCGACGCTCAAACATGAGTTCGGCGGGTTACGCACTGGCCGCGCCTCTGCGAGCCTTTTAGAGCCCGTGCATGTAGACGCCTATGGGCAACACCAGCCCTTGAATCAGGTAGCGACCATCAGCGTTCCAGAGCCGCGACTGCTTGCAGTGCAAGTTTGGGATAAAGCGCTTGTGATCGCAGTTGATAAGGCTATTCGGGAGGCCAATCTTGGACTTCAGCCCACTGTCGAAGGGCAGATGTTACGCATTCGGATGCCAGAATTAAATGAACAGCGCCGTAAAGAATTGGTCAAAGTCGCCCACAAATATTCTGAAGAGGCGCGGATCGCTGTGCGCCATGTCAGACGCGATGGGCTTGATGTCTTAAAGAAGCTTCTGAAAGATCATGCGATCCCTGAAGATGATGAAAAACGTCATGAGACTGAAGTGCAAAAGGCGACAGATGAAACAATAAAAGAAATTGACGCTGCTTTGGCGACTAAGGAAAAGGAGATCATGCAAGTTTAAAAAATTTGTTTCGGTTCCTCTCAAGTCAGGCGATTTGGAAACAGTAATGTCGGGAAGCGCTTCTAAGGATAGAGCCATAAGCGATCCAGACAATGGATCGTCGCCCCGTCATGTTGCGATCATCATGGATGGGAATGGGCGTTGGGCAACGCAGCGCGGATTGCCGCGCCTTGAGGGCCATCGGCGAGGCGTGGAGGCGTTGCGTCGTGCTGTTCGCGCAGCCATTGATCTCAATATTGGTTATTTGACCGTTTATTCTTTTTCAGCCGAGAATTGGACGCGGCCTTTTGATGAAGTGCAAAGCCTGCTCGGGCTCTTGCATCTTTTTATTCGCAATGACCTTGCTGAACTCAACGCCAATAATGTTCGTGTTCGAATTATAGG
>DHWC01000053.1:4076-5276 GCA_002412985.1 Methylocystaceae bacterium UBA5192
TTTAATTATGGCGCGAGACAGGAGATTGCAGCAGCGGCGCGGCGTCTGGCGCAGCGCGTTATGGAAGGAAAATTACACTCAAACGACATAGACGCTGATTGTTTTGGCGCAGAACTTGAAACAAATGATATCCCTGATCCTGATCTGATTATTCGCACATCAGGAGAACAAAGATTGTCGAATTTTTTACTTTGGCAAGCTGCTTATTCTGAATTTGTTTTCTTGCCTGTCCTCTGGCCCGATTTTGATCGCGCAGCTTTCATTTCTGCGATCGCTGAATATATGAATCGCGAACGTCGTTATGGCGGCTTAATGGCGCCGCAATTGAGCAAAAAGTCCGCTTCGTGACGTTTAATTCAGACAAGAAACAAGGCAATCCAGCGCCATTTGTCGATCTTTGGCCGCGATTAATCTCAGCAATTATTTTGATCATAGCTGCGCTTGTCACCGTGATCGTCGGTGGGAAATTATTTGTTTTATTTTGGTTCATTGCTGCTGCTGCGGTGAGTTGGGAATGGCAGAACCTGATTTCCCCACATCGGGTGCATTTGCGAAGCGCGCTCGGCGCCTTTGGGTGTGCGCTTGTCGCTTGGCTGAGTTGGCGACATGAGCTTGCTGGCGTTTTTATCCTAATCCTCGCCGTTGCTGTGATCGCCGCATGCCTTGCCCAACAGGGAAGTCGTCTCTGGGCGGGGGGAGGGATTGTCTATGCCGCCTTACTTGTTGCAGGCGTTTGTCTGTTGCGGCTTTCGCCCCACCATGGGCTAGAATCAATCGCCTTTCTCTTCGCGATCGTCTGGGGGGCTGATATTTTTGCCTATTTTGGCGGGCGCCTGATTGGCGGGCCTAAATTATGGCCAGCGGTTTCGGCTGGGAAAACCTGGTCTGGATCAATTATTGGCCTAGTTTGCGGCGCTTTTTGCGGTCTCTTGGCGTTACGCCTCTTCAGCTCAACGCCCTATGAAAGCTTTCCCACGCTTTTGCTCGCCCTGAGCGTAGCGGTCATCTCTCAATTTGGCGATCTCTTTGAATCAGCTGTAAAAAGAACATTTGGCGTTAAAGATTCGAGTCAGCTCATTCCTGGCCATGGCGGTGTAATGGACAGGCTCGATGCGTTTATTTTCGCTGTGATTTACGCATCGCTTTTGGGTCTTATCCATTCTCCAGGCTCAGTGGCGGACGGCTTCTTCTTCTGGTAGA
>DHWC01000121.1:0-3503 GCA_002412985.1 Methylocystaceae bacterium UBA5192
GCTAAGCCTAATTGGCTGTTTTTGGATGAAGCCACGTCAGCTCTGGATGAAAATCTTGAAGCGGAAATTTATAAAATGCTTCGAGCGCGCCTGCCCGATACGACAATTATTTCTATTGGGCATCGATCTACATTGCAGGCTTATCACGACCGACATATTGAAATGACGCGCGAGGCAGATGGCTTATTTACCCCAAAAGATAAGGCGCGCGCGTGACCTCTGGCGATAAAAGCTCCGGTCGAGAGGGCGGACGCTCGCTAAAGACACGCGTTAAAACAGCGCGCAAACGAAGTTTATCCTCAACCCTATGGCTTGAACGCCAATTAAATGATCCCTACGTCGCTCGCGCAAAAAGAGAAGGTTACCGCTCACGTGCGGCTTATAAGCTTTTAGAAATGGACGAGCGGTTTCATTTATTTAAGCCTGGTGGACGTATCATTGACTTAGGCGCCGCGCCGGGCGGCTGGTCGCAAATTGCCGCTGACCGCGTCAAATCGAAAGAAGGACGCGGTAAAGTCGTCGGTGTTGATCTTTTGGATATGGAGCCAATTCCAGGCGTCTCTTTCGCCGTCAAGGATTTTAATGATGACGATGCGCCGGCGCTGATCAAGGAAATGTTGGGTGGTCAAGCAGATGGCGTCATGTCTGATATGGCTGCAAATGCGACGGGGCATAAACAAACGGATCATTTGCGCATTGTTGCGCTTGCCGAACTTGCCTTTGAGTTTGCTTTTGACGTCCTTGCGCCCGGGGGATTTTTCGTCGCTAAAGTTTTACAAGGCGGCACAGAAGGTCAGGTTCTTGCGCGATTAAAAAAAGAATTCGCCAGCGTGCGTCACGTAAAGCCCGCGGCTAGTCGGGCGGACTCAGCTGAACTTTATGTGCTCGCAACAGGTTTTCGCGGTAAGGGCGCTTAATGATGATTATGTCGGGTGATGAGCGTGTCGCCTGCGTCCTTTTGAAGACGCCAAAAAACAAAGGCTGAGCAAGCCGAAATCAGCGCAACAATAAAAAAGGCAGGCGCAAAATCCTCGACAGAGAGCGTGCCGCCGTTATGAAATGAGCGCATGAGTTCTAAGACAGCGGCGCTGATTGCAACTCCTGTTGCAAGGGAGAGCTGCTGCCCCACGGCTGTGAAACTTGTTGCGTTACTCATGTCTTTTTGCGCTATGTCAGCAAAAGCAAGGGCGTTGAGGGAAGTAAATTCGAGCGAACGGAAGAAGCCGCCAATAAGGATGATCGCCATGATCAGTAGATGCGGCGTGGAAGTTGTATAAAAGGCGCTGGCGAGAATAAAGGCCGAAGAGAGCAGAGCGTTAAAGATTAAAACGCGTCGAAAGCCAAATCGATTAAGAATAGGCTGCGCAGTGGTCTTCATCACCATAGCGCCGATAGCTCCAACAAATGTGATCATACCAGATTGAGAAGCGCTCAGATTAAATCCTTTTTGTAGGAGAAGGGGGATTAGAAAAGGCGTTGCGCCTACCCCAATCCGAAACAGAAATCCGCCGTAGATTGCGGCATGAAAGGTCGGCGTGCGCAAAAGCTTTAAATCAAGAATTGGATGGGGCGCTTCACGCGCGTGGCGAATATAAGCGCCGCAGGCAAGAAGGCCGGTTGTAATGATCAGCGCGTCAATAAGCGGCGGCGCGAAACCACGGCCAGCGATTGTGAAGCCAAAGACCAAGCATGAGAGCCCGAGGGCCGATAATATCGCGCCTTTAATATCGAGAGGTCTGACATCTAATTCTTTGATCTGCGGAATAAAAAAACTAGCGAGGATTACCCCAAGCAATCCTATCGGCGCATTGATCCAAAAAATATATCGCCAGTCAAAATAGGTTGCGAGAAAGCCGCCCAGTGGCGGTCCGACGATTGGTCCAATGAGCGCAGGCATCGCTAACCAAGCCATGGCGCGCACTAATTCATGTCGTGGCGCAGTGCGCACAAGCACTAAGCGGCCAACAGGCGTCATCATTGCGCCGCCCATGCCTTGGATACTGCGCGCAGCGATAATTGTTAGGAGTGAATTAGAGAAGCCGCAAAGAATAGAGCCGAGCGTAAAGACAATAATGGCGCTGCGAAAGACATGGCGTGCGCCAAATTTATCTGCAACCCAACCAGAAAGCGGAATAAAAACGGCAAGAGAGAGAAAATAAGACGTCAGCGCGAGTTTCAGCGCGACAGGATCTTCATGTAGATCCGCCGCCATTACGGGCAGAGCAGTCGCTAATATGGTTCCATCGAGCTGCTCCATGAACAGCGCCGTAGCGACGATAAGCGGTGTGATCATTAAGACAGACAAAAGGCGTCATTCTGAGCTATCGGGCAAAGCCTCGCTGGGGGTGCGGAAAGATATGGATAAAAAGTCGTCAGCTTGCGCTACTGGGATTATCTCTCCCTTGCGGAGAGCTTGTGAAAATTTCCACGCCTGTTTCCGTTACGCCAATTGAGTGCTCAAACTGCGCAGAGAGAGAGCGGTCTCGCGTGACGGCTGTCCAGCCGTCGGAAAGTACTTTCACTTGAGGTTTTCCAAGATTAATCATTGGCTCAATCGTAAAAAACATTCCTGGACGGAGTTCGACGCCCTGTCCCTGAACGCCATAATGCAAAATATTCGGCTCATCATGAAAGACGCGTCCCAAACCGTGACCGCAAAAGTCTCGAACAACCGAACAACGCTCGCTCTCCGCATATTGTTGGATGGCTGCGCCAATATCGCCCGTTGTTGCGCCAGGTTTAACCGCAGCGATGCCGCGGAGCAGAGACTCATAAGTGACATCAATTAGGCGCTGGGCTTTGCGTGGAATTTCGCCAACAGCGAACATGCGACTTGCATCGCCATGCCAGCCATCAAGAATAAAGGTAACGTCAATATTGACGATATCGCCCTCGCGCAGGGGTTTATGATCGGGCACGCCGTGACAGACGACATGGTTCACGGATGTGCAAATGGATTTGCGATATCCCCGATAATCTAAAGGAGCCGGATAGGCTCCGCGCGCAAGCGAAAATTCATAAATGACTTCGTCAAGCGCTTGTGTCGTGACCCCTGGTTTTACCATAGGGATCAGCATATCCAGCGCTTCGCCTGCAAGACGGCCAACGCGGCGCATCGCTTCAAATTCTTCTGGACTATGGAGTTTGATCTGTCCGCTTTTGCGGCTGGCTGGGGCGAGGTGCGAATCGATAAAGCTCATAGGACGTTCATTGATGTGAGAAGGCTGAATGTTGAGGTCAAAGTAATGATTTAAGGCGCCAGTGCAAGTCATGCGAGCTCTGGAGAGGCGCTAAGGGGCTAAATTACGCCTCAGCCGCGCTATTGGGTCGATTTTTCCCGTCAAATTGCTCGGACCTCCTGCCAGCCTCTTTCCTGCTTGGCGACAGGGGGGCCTTAAAGAGAGTAAGAATTGAAAAGCTTTTGATGGATTAATTGTCGTCTGTTGAACGGGCCGGGCGCGAAATAATTTTATGAATATTAAGCGTCAATCCTGGGGCGATAA
>DHWC01000121.1:3858-4188 GCA_002412985.1 Methylocystaceae bacterium UBA5192
GATAGGTTGAGTAACGTGGCGGAGCGCAGTTTGAGAAGGCGTGTTGAATGACGCTCTAAATGATGAAAAAATAGTTTCTTGATTAAATTAAGGGAGAGGACAGATGCAATCAACGCCAATAACGGCGGCCGTTCTTGTGATCGGCGATGAAATCCTTTCCGGGCGAACTCAAGATACGAATACGCATTATATCGCCAATTATTTACATCAAATTGGCATAGATCTCTGTGAGGCGCGTATCGTCGCCGATGACGAAGCAGAGATTGTCGCTGCAGTAAATGCGCTGCGCCAGCGCTATCATTATCTTTTTACAACGGGGGGAATTGGCCC
>DHWC01000017.1 GCA_002412985.1 Methylocystaceae bacterium UBA5192
AGATGACACAGGTAAGCGCGCCAATGAATCTTTGGATCATGCGCAAGCGTTAAGGAAATACCGGCGATAAAAAGAAATGAAGAAGCTATTGTATGGCCGAAGGCTTTAAAGGGCGGCGCCCAAGCGATGTTTTCAGCAATATAGCCAAAATGCGCGAGATCCCAGATGAGATGAAAGCCAATCATAGCGATAACAGCCCATCCGCGCGCGATATCTAAGCTCTGCCAACGCGGCGTCGCTCTCATCGATCCTTCGCCGGATCGCCTTCAAATCTACTAAACACCATATCGGGTGCAGAGAGATTATGCCGGGATGGAAGGTGGCGGCCGACCCATACTTCTGTTGCGCTCGCGCCTGGGAATCTGATGGCCGGCGCTTCTTCCCAGCCTTTGGCTCGCTTACTGCGCCAGGCGACAATGGCGGCGTCGCTCATCGTTTGCGTCGCATACATAGAACGAAGAGCGGCAAAGGGTCTTCCCCCTGGCATTGCATCGCTAAAATTCACGTCCAAGGTGAGACGATCTTGGTCAATATTTTTGACGGTTAAACGTCCTTCGCCGCCGCGTTTAAATTTCAAAACAAATGTTCGACTGCTCGGTTCAAAAATTATTTCCTCAAAGGCGACGATTGGACGCTCTTGGGTTTCAACAGGCCCGATGAGAAAAGAAGATCCATAAGCCGTCCACCGCATGTCTTCAAACGGGAGTGGTCGCGCCCGCCAATAGCCATCGGGCGGATAAAATGCCATGATCTCTTCAGCGCGCTCTCGGTAAAGCATCCATAGTTGGATGAGATCGAATCCATTTTCGACCTTGCCATCAACAACGATCGGCACATTGTTTTGGCGCCAGTAAGCTGTTGATGGGAGTCTATAGCCAGTTAGCCAGAATTCCCGAGTTTCCCAAAAAGTATGTCTTTGGGTTTGTTTATTCGCTTCATCCCATATTTTTGGATCATGGGTTATGTCGCAGCTTGACCAATCAGGGGCTGCGCGATCTGATACAATGGTGTTTATGTATGCTGGGTGCACAGCCTGGATTTGCAGTCGACGCAGTCGCGGCGAAATAAAATCGAGTTCAATATTGTCCTTCTCGGCGCAAAGTTCAGGCACGGACCTATTTTCAACGCGGATTTGGAGTTCTTCGGCCGCTTCTGGAGCGCCGATCTGCGCGTCTGCGCGCGAAGCTAGAGAAAAGCTTCCCGCGCTGAGAAGGAATTGGCGTCGATCGAAACGTATTTTCACAGCCTCAATTCCTGCGCGACGCGTAATTTAACGCTCTTCATTTTGCAGTTTTTTGCGCGTCAACCAATTAGAAATCAAGTTCCCCGTTTCATGTGACTCCTGACGCGCCGGTCAGAATGGAAAGTCAGAAAAAGGATCGGCTTGCCAAGCGCGCACAGTGTCGTTTTGGTTTTGTGGGCGCGTTGGAGCATAGGCTAGAGCATGCGTTGCGCGCGTCTGGCGGCTGACCATGTGATGAGACGTCGGGGTTTTGGCGGTATAATGCGCGATAGCGCGGTGAGGCGTCGCTTTAGCAAAACGTTGAGGGTTGCTTGGACGTGACCCAGTAATCTGGATGCTGCCGCCTTCGTTTTGAACAATTTGATACAGTAATGCTGCGTTTGTGGGTGAGAGACGGACGCAGCCGTGTGAGGCCGGACGTCCCAGCGCGCCGGTTGCATAAGAACCGTGAATTGCGTATCCGCCACGAAAAAAGATCGAATGCGGCATCGGCGAATTATGATATTTGCGCGAATAATGCATGCGTTGAAGGCCTGTTGGCGCGAAGGAGCCGCGCGGTGTGGAATATCCCGCGCGCGCAGTCGAGACTGGCCAACTATAGCTGCCCTGAGATGAGGTCACATGCATGCGTTGTGTGGAGAGATCGACATGGATTTGCGCTGTTGCATGAGCGGCGCCCGATGTGGCGAAGGTGGCCAATAGGGCGACAATAAGCAGTTTTAAACGCATAAGATTCTCCAACGCCAAACAGAAACACAACGCATCTTTCATGCACTATCCACGAACAACGTAATTAAATGATTAAGGTTGACGTGATAGCTCAGGCTTTGGGCGGGTTGATCAGTAAAAAGCGAGTAAGGATGCCAATTAGAGTTGTCATGGCGTGTTTTTTTGTGCTTGGGGCCAGTTTGAGCTGCGCTGCGCAGGACAAGGGAACGCTGGATCCAAAACCTCTACCGCCGCTGGCGCATCCATCCGATCCGCAAACGCCGGCAAAAGAACTTTTTGGTCGGGCCCAGGATGCTGCAGCGCTTAGCCCAGATTCGATTGGCTTTTATTCCCATGGCTGTTTAGCTGGAGGTGAGCAGCTGCCAATTAATGGCCCAAATTGGCAAGTGATGCGTCTTTCGCGCAATCGTAACTGGGGTCATCCGACCTTAATCGCCTTTATGGAAAAATTTGCTGCAAAGGCAGCCCACGCTTCGGGTTGGCCAGGCATATTAATCGGCGATATTTCTCAGCCTAGGGGCGGGCCGATGTTAACGGGACATGCATCGCATCAGATCGGATTGGATGCAGATATTTGGTTGCGTCCAATGCCTGACCGAGAATTGTCCCGCGAAGAACGCGAAGAGCTGCCGTCAACGGATGTCGTGCGCGAGGATCAGCTGGATGTGCGCGCCGATGTCTGGACGCAAGGCCATTTTGCGCTCATTCGGGCTGCGGCTCTAGAGCCCAAAGTTCAGCGGATCTTTGTCAATGCTGCGATTAAGCGGGCCATGTGCCGCGCAGCGGCGGGCGAGCCGTGGATGCGCAAAGTACGACCGATGTGGGGTCATAATTATCATTTTCATATCCGCCTTTTTTGCCCAGATGGCGCAACTTGCCGGGATCAAGATCCAACGCCTTCTGGGGATGGATGCGACGCGTCCTTAGCAGGATGGTTTAGCGAAGAAATGTTGCGTCCCAGAAAGCCTGGGAAATCATGGCCGCCGATGACGATGGCGAAACTCCCTGCCGCCTGTCAGCAAGTCCTCAAAGCGCCCTAATTGATTATCCAGCTGGTGGAATGGGACAAAGGACGCCTGTGCCGCCTAAGCCGCAATAGCCATTAGGATTTTTTGCAAGATATTGTTGGTGGTAGTCCTCGGCGAGATAAAAAATCGGGGCTGGCGCAATTTCTGTCGTGATTGGTCCAAAGCCATTTTGTGAGAGGACATTTTGGTAGGCGTCGCGAGAAGCCAGCGCCTTAAGGCGTTGTTGCGCTGTGGTTGTGAAAATGACGGAACGATATTGTGTGCCAATATCATTGCCCTGTCTTGCGCCTTGGGTAGGGTCGTGGCTTTCCCAAAACAGCTGTAGTAATTTTTCGAGCGCTATAATTTCGGGGAGATAGACGACCTTAACGACTTCTGCATGGCCGCTGCGACCCGTGCAGACATTTTCATAAGTTGGGTGCGGAGTCACGCCGCCGGCATAGCCTACAGCGGTAAGGAAGACGCCAGGTCCAAGTTGCCAGAACTTACGTTCTGCCCCCCAGAAACAGCCCAATCCAAACATAATTTCCTCAGCGCCGGGAGGGA
>DHWC01000083.1 GCA_002412985.1 Methylocystaceae bacterium UBA5192
GGAATATATCGTCAATTTTAGAGTATGCGATCAAGCATCTGAAAATTGAAGATATCATTGTTTGCGGTCATACAAGGTGTGGCGGCATCGCCGCTATCGAAGATGGCGTTAAGGAGAATTATATTGCTGATTGGCTGTGTATTGCCTCTGGAGCAAAGGACATTACTGACGCAATCGCGAAAGAAAAGAATCTTTCCCGCGAAGAAAAACTCGAGCTATTAACTGAGGAAAATGTTAAATTGCAAATTAAACATCTCAAAAACTTAGCCATTATAAAAAATTCCCACGAAAAGGGGCCGCTACCAAAGATTCATGGCTGGCTTTATCGCGTTGAAACAGGAAAAATTGAAGTTTTGGTCGATGGGCGTGACTAAGAAATTTTAAGATTTGATTATTTGACGCAATTATTAAAAAGAGATTACAGCAACATGGATCTTCGGCCTGTGAAGAGCTCTTGACTTTTGTTAAAGGGTTTAGGTGCAATAAAATTTTAAGTTAAGTAGTGGTGGCGGATTAAATGCAGGATATTAATCTCTTAGAAGAGCTCCTTTTACTTACACTTGAAGACAGTGGCGGAGAATTTGATAGTATTCCTGAAATCCAATTAAATTGCGGATTGGCTGGCGCCGTTTTAATGCAGCTTGCTCTGGAGCTGAGGATCGATTGCGATCTTGAATCGGTCTGGGTCGTGGATGAGGCCCCTACAAATGATCCTATATTGGATCGGGCCTTGCAACAAATAGCGAATGCAAAAGAGAAGCTTTCTATCGAAACTTGGATTCAACGCCTAAGCGCAACAGGTTATCACATCAAGAGCGCTGCTTTAATAAAATTATGTAGTAAAGGGGTCTTGAAAGAAGTTGATCATAATTTTTTATGGGTATTGAACGAGCGGCGCTATCCCGTTGTTGAGGGCGCTGAGAGGACTGAAGCTAAACGGCGTATTATCTCTTTACTTTACAGCGAAGAAATTCCAACGCCGTATGACGCATGTCTTGTTTCACTTGCTAATGCTTTGTCAATATTTGATCGTGTTCTTTCTAAGAAAGAACTGCATCGTATCATGCCGCGTATTGAGCAGATCTCTCGATTAGATCTCATTGGAGGAGAAATTGCCGGAGCAGCATATCGCTTGACTGTCGAACATCAAGCAGCAGAACGGCGTACTATTATTGCTGGTCTCGCAGGTAATGTGATGGAGTGGTATGATTTTGCAATTTACGGATTTTTCGCTGCAACGATTGGCGCGCAATTTTTCCCTTCCGATGATCCCTCGGTTTCTTTAATTTCCTCTTTTGGCGTTTTTGCTGCAGGATTCATTGCCCGTCCCTTAGGCGCACTTTTATTTGGACATATTGGCGATCGATTAGGACGTCGCGCGGCAGTTGTGATCTCCGTCTTATTGATGGTTGTGCCAACATTACTGATGGCCTTGCTGCCGACTTACTCAATGATTGGAGTTTTTGCCCCGGTTCTCCTCATTCTGCTGCGACTTGCTCAGGGTTTAGCGGTAGGGGGAGAGTTTACGACCTCAATGGTTTTACTTGTCGAGGAGGCGCAGCGGCGTCGGCGTGGTTTTGTTGGAAGCTTTGCGCCTTTTGGCGCATTAGGCGGAACTTTATTGGGATCGCTCGTTGGCGCAGGCCTTCTGGCTTATTTGCCCCAAGAACAGGCCAATAGTTGGGGCTGGCGCCTGGCCTTCGCCACGGGATTAATTATCGGTATCGTTGTTTTTCTCATTCGACGACAATTGCCCCCAGACGCAGAGATTCTTAAATCCGAAGAAGAACGCAAGTCGCCTGTTAAAGAGGCTTTCAAAACTCATGGTTGGACAATTTTTAAAATAGCAGGTTTAAATATCGCGCAAGGAATCGGATTTTATCTTTGCTTCGTCTATTTATCGACCTGGTTAAAAGAAAACGGAATTTTATCCTCTTCTGAAGCTTTGGTGCTCAACAGCATCTCGCTCGCTCTTATGATGGTGTTGAATCCGCTTGCAGGCGCGCTTTCAGATCGCATTGGCCGCAAACCTTTGCTTTATGTTGGCACAGTCGGAATGATCATCTTTGCCTGGCCAATCTTTTGGCTGATGACCCAACCAAATTTTCTCGTCATCCTAGCAGGTCAATGTACCCTTGCGACAATTATTTCTTGTTTTGGGGGTAATCCTGCTTTTATGGTTGAGGCTTTCCCAAAACATGTACGCTGCACAGGTCTAGCAATTTCCTATAATCTTGCACATTCAATCTTTGGCGGAACAGTTCCTCTGGTCGCGACGACCTTGGTAAGATATACGCATTATAATTTGGCGCCGTCATTTTATCTAATATTTGCGAGTATTATCTCGTTGATTATGATTACAAAGATTAAGTCTCAGGGATCGCGACTTGTTGATGAGTAGGGGTTCGATCGTAAACTGAGCAACTTTTTTGCTATAAGTGATCTGATCTTTTCCGGCGACTTGAGTTTAAATGCAAAATTATGGTGCGTTCGTTAGAGGCTAAAATCTATATTTTCGTGAGTCGTTTAATTAGCTTCAGAGCATTGCTTTGAAGTGTTACAAAAATGCAACGGCTCTCTCTTTTTTAAGTCTAGCTATTGTAAACGGCTTGTTCTGTAGATTTTATTAAAATATGTTATAACATAACATTGGCGGAGAGCCTGAGATGCCTGCGCGATATTGTGTGTCGTCGGTAACCTTGATTGCCTTGTCTGCCTTTATGATTGCTGGCGCGACGATTGCGTTGGCGCAACAGCCCCTACCGACAATTGATGTTGGCGCTGCAAGTCCAATTAAGCGCAGCGGTGCACAAAAAACTAAACCCATTACTACGCAGACTGCTAATAATTTCCGTAATCGTGTTCTCTCCCAAGCGCCAGACGCAATTCCAGAACAGGCAATAGAGGCACCTGACGGCGCTCTTCCAATTGTTGCGGATCAATATGCAACGGTGTTGGTCGTTCCAAATCCAGAACTCAGAAGATCTGGAGGCGGGCAACTAGGAGATATTTTATTTTCTCGTCCTGGCGTGACAGGCACAGAAACTGCGCCAGGGGCGGCTAGTAGACCGGTTGTACGCGGGTTAGATAATTACCGGGTTCGTATTCAAGAAAATGGCATTAGCACAAGCGGCATGTCTGAAATCGGTGAAGATCATGCCGTGCCGATTGATCCTTTAGGCGTCAGCCAACTTGAGGTTGTTCGAGGTCCGGCAACATTAAGATGGGGGTCGCAAGCAATTGGCGGGGTGGTTAATGCAACAAACGATCGTATTCCAGAAAAAATACCTTGCCCTGCAAACGCAACAATAAGTGAGCGGGAACAGGGCTGCGTAAAAATGGAAGCACGCGCTGCGACTTCTAGCGTCGACGCGTCAAGGGAAGGTGGCGCTCTGGTCGATATGGGTGCTAAAAATTTCGCATTTCATGGCGATATTAGTGGTCGTAATGCATCAAATTATGCAATCCCAGGCTATCCTTATTTGTTTCCGCCGGAACCTCCTCCACAAGTCTTTGGTCGCCAACCTAATTCAAGCAATCGCTCGGGGGGAGGATCTTTAGGTGGATCTGTTGTTTCAGAGAATGGTTATTTAGGGCTAGCGATTACGCAATATAACAGCACCTATCGCCTTCCTGGCATAGAGCCTGCTGCAAATGATGTGCGGATCGCGCTTGAACAGACAAAAGTAACGGGGAAGGGCGAGCTTTTACCTGACTCAGCCTATGTCGAGGCCATTCGCCTCTGGGCGGGCGTTATTGATTATAAGCATAATGAACTTGCTCTTGAAAATGATTTTAACGGCATACAGCAGACCTTTACCAATAAATCGCAAGAGGGCAGAGTTGAAGTTCAAATGAAGCCTCTTCAGCTTCCCTTTGCAAAAGTAACAACAGCAGTAGGCGTTCAAGGTTCAGCAAGTTATATGACCTCCCCTGGAATAGAGGGCGGACTATTTGATCCAAATCGTACATCCAGCGTTGCAGGCTTTGCCTTTAGTGATTTTGAATTTTCACCAACGACACGGGCGCAAGTAGCTGGAAGAATAGAGAGCACACGCATTACAGGCTCTTCGCCTGATTTTTATAGTTTTACAAATCCAACCTGTGCACAATACACTGAAGACCCTGATACCGGCGAAGTGATATGCGAAAGCATCAATACATCTCCGACGCTTTATCGGGGAAGAGATTTTATGCCCAAAAGCGCTGCGGTTGGTCTGATACAAAATCTCCCGCAAGATATGGTTGTCAGTTTAAATAGCCAATATGTTGAACGTTCACCCCAGGCTCCGGAGCTTTTATCGCGCGGATTGCATGAAGCGACGGGAACATATGATATTGGTAATCCTAACTTAGGAATAGAATCTGCAAAACAGATTGAGCTGGGATTTAAGCGGATTGTTGGTCCATTTAGATTTGAAGCGACGGGCTATTATACGAGTTTTAATGGCTTTATTTATAGAAGGTTTACTGGAGAAACATGTGAAGGCAAAGCTTATAGTTGTACGCCCCTTGGGGAAGGGGGAGATTTACGGCAGGCTGTTTATACTCAAAGAAACGCTTTGTTCAGAGGAGCTGAGGTTCAAACTCAATATGATTTAGCAGAAATCAACAATGGAATTTTTGGCTTTGAAAATCAATTTGACGTTGTCAGAGCGACCTTTTATGGCGGCGGTGATGTGCC
>DHWC01000011.1:0-3417 GCA_002412985.1 Methylocystaceae bacterium UBA5192
AGCTCAACTGACTGGTCATTGGGTTTTGGCAAGGTCTTCATCGAATAGCTTGCGGGCATTGTGAAGGTGACGCGCCAATTTTCGCCAGCAGACATTTGTCCAACTGGCGCTGTCATTGCAATTTTTTCGCCTGGTTGATTGGCGCCGAAAATATAGCCTGCAAGACGACGGAACCCTTCTCTAATTGCGCTGCTGCGTTCTCCGGAGACGGTTGTCTCAGCGATGATCTGAGCGGCGTAATCCCGGATCTCAATTTCGCCTGCGCTGGTGACGACGCTATAGCGGGCATGTTCGACGTCCGAGTCAGCTTTCACTTGCGCGCCTGCAAATAAAATAAATAGCGCAGCTAAAACGCATCGCATGGAGTCCTCTCCTGAGCGTAAAATTATAACAGTTTATTCCCTGCAGCGACTGGAGATGAAAATCCGGTCATTCCTCGCCAATCAACGCGCGTCTCAATTAGGCTTAAGTTCCGCAACAACGCTTGGGTCAGCTAAGGTTGATGTGTCTCCTAAGGCGTCATAATCGCCCTCGGCGATTTTACGTAAAATGCGGCGCATAATTTTACCTGAACGCGTTTTTGGCAGCGCAGGCGCGAATTGAATAACGTCAGGCGTTGCAATGGGCCCGATTTCTTTTCGCACCCAGGAAATAAGTTCCGCGCGTAAATGCTCGCTTGGCGCAACATCTGTCATCAGGGTGACATAGGCATAAACGCCTTGTCCTTTTAAGGCATGCGGAAAGCCAACAACGGCGGCTTCACAAACTTTTTCATGCGCAACCAATGCGCTTTCAATTTCGGCTGTGCCCAGGCGATGACCAGAGACATTGATTACATCGTCAACGCGGCCTGTAATCCAATAATAGCCGTCTTCATCCCGTCGGGCGCCATCGCCGGTAAAATATTTGCCTGGATAGGCGCTAAAATAGGTTTGGGCGAAGCGTTCATGATCGCCGTAAACCGAGCGCATTTGTCCTGGCCAGGAGTCGGCGATGACAAGATTGCCTTCACAGGCCCCTTGCAAAACAACCCCATTCGCATCAACGATTTCCGCTGCAACGCCAAAGAAAGGTCGCGTCGCTGATCCAGGTTTGAGGTCTGTGGCGCCAGGCAAGGGTGAAATTAAAATCCCGCCTGTTTCTGTTTGCCACCAGGTGTCAACGATCGGACAACGATCTTCGCCAACGACATGATAATACCACTGCCAGGCTTCGGGATTAATGGGCTCGCCGACAGAGCCCAACAAGCGCAAGGAGCGACGACTTGTGGCTTTCACGGGAGCGTCTCCCGCCGCCATTAATGCGCGTATAGCGGTGGGAGCTGTATAAAAAATCGTTACGCCATGCTTATCAATCACCTCCCAAAAACGCGATTGAGTTGGGTAATTTGGCGCGCCCTCAAATAGCAGCGTTGTGGCGCCATTGGCCAGCGGGCCATAGAGGATGTAGCTATGACCTGTTACCCAACCAACGTCAGCGGTACACCAATAAATATCGCCCGCGCGATAATCAAAAATCAGTTCATGGGTGAGCGAGACATGGACAAGATAACCAGCGGTTGTGTGTAAAACGCCTTTAGGTTTTCCAGTCGACCCTGAAGTATAGAGGATAAATAAGGGATCCTCTGCAGACATCTCTGAATAGGGACAATCGCTTGAGACTTTGGTTTTCTCCTCTTCGTAATAAAAATCCCGGCCCTTGATCATTTCAACGGGTGCGCCGGTGCGATGAACGACAATTACCTTTTGCGTTAAGCTTTGGCTTGAGGAGAGCTTATCGATCGCTGCGTCGACGTTGGCTTTGAGTGGGATTCTACGTCCGGCGCGCACGCCTTCATCCGCCGTAATGATTAGGGCGCTTGCCGCATCTTCAATTCTGCCCGCTAGCGCTTCTGCAGAGAAGCCGCCAAAAACAACAGAATGAACCGCGCCAATTCGCGCACAGGCCAGCATGGCGAAAGCGGCTTGGGGAATCATGGGCAAATAAATTGTCACCCGGTCGCCTTTAGAAACGCCATGGCGTTTCAATACATTGGCGAAACGACAGACTTCTTCATGAAGTTGTGCGTAAGTGAATGTGCAAGAAAGCGCAGGGTCATCGCTCTCCCAAATGATCGCAGGTTGATGCGCCCGTTGCGGCAAATGCCGATCAACGCAATTCATTGAGACATTTGTAGATCCATCCGCAAACCAATTGATGGAGACATTATGGAGATCAAAACTTGTTTCTTTTACTTTTGTAAAAGGTTTGATCCAGCTGATTCTTTGCGCTTGCTCCGCCCAAAATTTTTCTGGTTCATTTTGGGCGCGTTGAGATAATTTTTCAAAAATTTCCGCATTAATATGCGCAGTTTTTTTCCACTCTCCCGGCACAGGATAAATTGTTTGTGTCATGATGACGGCGTTTCATTTTTTCTTTGCGCTTCAAGCGCGAGGTCAAGGTTATGTTG
Organism: Methylocystaceae bacterium UBA5192; assembly: GCA_002412985.1. Classification (GTDB taxonomy): domain Bacteria; phylum Pseudomonadota; class Alphaproteobacteria; order Rhizobiales; family Beijerinckiaceae; genus Methylocystis. The sequence goes on from DHWC01000011.1 coordinate 2,450, forward strand.
CGTGCGACGCATCATGAGCCGCATGAGATAGAAGCTAAATTCTGGATCTTGTGCGGCGAGCTGAAGCAAATCATCGTAGCGCAAGCAGAGCAATTCAACATCGGTATGGGCGATGGCGGAGGCTGTTCGCCGATTTTCTTCGGTGAACATGCCCATCTCGCCAAAAAAAGCCCCGGGTTTGAGCGTGACATCTGGCTCGACGAGTTTCACTTCGCCGCGCAATAATACATAGGCCTCATCTGCGAGATCGCCCTTGTAATGCAGTCGAAATCCCTTTGAGAGTTTGAGCGGTCGCATATAGGGCCGCAGCCATTCGTAATCGAAAACGCCTTCATTGGCTTGCTGAAAAGCATGACGGATATCGCTGACAAGCCGGCGTATTTGCACAAGCCGGACAACATTCACGGGCAAGAGAAAGGCGTGGAGGGCGCAAAGCGAGTAAATGCCAGTATGAAAAAAATAGACGCCAAAGAGACCGTTGGAAATGATTGCGGCTATCCGGAGCGGGATCATTGTGTTCGAGACAAAGACGAACACATTCGCCGCCGCGGCAAAATAACCAACCGCTTCGACGTAGATTAAATTCATGCGCTGATCTCGAACGCCGCTGGAGGAATGCGCGCTTTAAAGCAGATTCTGCGCCCCCGGCATAGTTGGCGTGCGTTTTGGGGGCTTTGCGCCCTTTGCGTGCGGCCGACCAATTTGTTAAACGGCGCAATCTGGAGCGCAGCCCTCGCGTCTCGCCCTTTTCAAGGCAGAAAAATGCAAAAATTCACCTCACTCACCGGGATCGCCGCGCCGCTGCCCATCATGAACGTCGATACGGACATGATTATTCCCAAGCAATATCTCAAAACCATTGCGCGCACGGGGCTGAGCCGGGGTCTGTTTTCTGAAATGCGTTATTTGGAATCAGGCGGCGAAAATCCTGATTTCGTGCTGAATCAGCCCGTTTATCGCGGGGCTTC
>DHWC01000011.1:3750-5172 GCA_002412985.1 Methylocystaceae bacterium UBA5192
ATTTTGGTGGCGGGCGATAATTTTGGCTGCGGCTCTTCGCGCGAACATGCGCCCTGGGCGCTGTTAGACTATGGATTGCGCTGCATCATTTCCACGAGTTTTGCAGATATTTTCTACAATAATTGCTTCAAAAACGGCATTTTGCCGGTGACGGTGCGCCAAGACGAATTGGATAAATTGATGAAGGCCGCCCAGCAAGGCGAAACCTTGACGGTTGATCTCGTGACGCAAGAAATTCAGGGATCTGACGGGATTAAAATTACATTCGACATCGACCCCTTTCGCAAGCATTGTTTACTTAATGGTCTCGATGACATTGGCTTGACGCTGGAAAAGGCGGATAAGATTGACGCTTATGAGGCGCGCGCCGCAAAAACGCGGCCATGGGCCTGAGCCGCGACGGATAGGGGAAATTGAAGCCACTTGCTGATTTCTCAGAGCGTTTGCGCGCTGTCGCGACGCCATTGACCAGCGCCTATCAGGCGCTGGAGGCGCGTTTTCGTGCGGGCAAGTCGTCAACAAAGCAAGATGAGCAAGCGGAAGCGCAGTGGCGCGAGAATAATGGTGAAATTTTAGGCGCCGATTCCGCTTCTGGCGCGCAGCCCCCTTTGACCGTCTCGAGCTACCTCTCAGAAGTGACAGGCGAGGATGGGCAAGGAATGCTTTCCATCCATAATCTCGCCAAATCCTACAAGGCCCGACGAGTCGTTGAAGATGTCAGCCTCCACGTCAAACGCGGCGAAGCGGTGGGGTTGCTAGGTCCAAATGGCGCCGGAAAAACAACTGTTTTTTACATGATCACGGGTCTGGTGAAGCCAGATAAGGGCATCATTTCGCTTGATGGCTATGATGTGACGCCCTTACCCATGTATCGTCGCGCACGACTGGGAATTGGCTATCTTCCGCAAGAAGCCTCAATTTTTCGAGGGTTGACGGTTGAGGAAAATATTCGGGCGGTTTTAGAGATCACCCAGCCAGATGAAACAAAACGCCAAGAAGAGCTTGATGCGTTGCTGGATGAATTTCGTTTGACCCGATTGCGTCAATCGCCGGCGATTGCGCTCTCGGGTGGCGAAAGACGGCGCTGCGAGATCGCCCGCGCGCTGGCCGGCCATCCTTCCTTCATGCTGTTAGATGAGCCCTTTGCCGGTATTGATCCAATCGCAGTCGGCGATATTCAAGATCTGGTGCGCCATTTAAAGGCGCGCGGCATTGGGGTTTTGATCACAGATCACAGCGTTCGCGAGACGCTAGGCCTAACGGATCGCGCTTACATCATCTACAGCGGCCATGTGCTCACCGAGGGCCCGCCTGAGGAGATCGTCGCCAATCCAGATGTGCGGCGCATTTATCTAGGCGAAGACTTTAAAATGTAGTTCGCCTAAAAATTACGCTTGCCCAAATTATAGACAAATATCCGCA
>DHWC01000124.1:0-9858 GCA_002412985.1 Methylocystaceae bacterium UBA5192
CTGTGCGAGCGTGCTTTTGGCGACTTGTAACGCTACGCCGCCGGCGCCCGTTGCGCCGACGTTGACCTCAGCCGCGGCCTCTAATTTGCCCTCAGGGTCGAGTTGCGCCGCCGCGATTACAAAATATCGCGCCGTGATGGAGAATGATTTGTCCATGGGGCATGTCAATAAAACTGTCTACGCTCAGATTATGGGAGAAATTAGCCAGGCGGAAACAGCTTGTGGAGCAGGTGAGGATGTGCGGGCGGTCAGCTTGGTGCGGGCCTCAAAATCTCGCCATGGCTACCCAGGGTGAAGCGGTGGAAACATTTCAATTTTGTTTCTTTGACGATTGCGCTAACGCGGCCTAACTAGAAGAGAGCGATCACTTTAAGGATTGGTCTGTGACATACTCAACTTTCAAGCGCCTCATGGGCGCGATCACCTGCGCTGCTTGCTTTGCGACTTATACAAGCGTTTCTGCGGGCGAGGCTTACACCTTGACGCTCAAAGACCACCGCTTCGAGCCAGCACAGCTTACAATCAAGGCTGAAACGCCAGCGACTTTGGTTGTTAAAAATCTTGACGCTACGCCAGAAGAATTCGAAAGCAAGACCTTGCGTATTGAAAAAATAATTCCCGCTAACAGCGAAGCGAGCTTTACGATTCGCGCATTAAAAGCGGGGCGCTATAAATTTGTTGGCGAGTTTCATGAAGACTCGGCAAAAGGCGAACTCATTGCGGAGTGAGGAATGCTCGGCGCGCTCATCATTGTCTTTCGAGAAGCGATTGAGGCTGGCCTAATCGTTGGCATCGTTTTGGCGGTGACGCGCGGATTAGTTCACGCGCGAACATATATTTTCGTTGGCGTTGGCGCTGGCGCTGGGGGCGCTCTACTGGTTGCGCTATTTGCTGACGCTTTGTCTAAGTCTTTTTCAGGAAATGGGCAGGAGCTCTTCAACGCGAGCATTCTCGCGCTCGCAGTCATTATGCTGGCTTGGCATAATATCTGGATGTCGCGGCACGGTCGTGAATTGTCGCAACAACTCTCAACCGTCGGCCGCGCCGTCGCTAGTGGCGAACGTACGCTGTTGGCTTTGGCGGGCGTCGTCGGGCTTGCGATATTGCGCGAGGGCTCAGAGGTTGCATTATTCCTCTATGGCGTAATTGCGTCTGGCGAGACTGGATATGACGTTTTTTTCGGAGGGCTTTTGGGATTAGCCCTTGGCGCAGCTGTTAGTTTTGCAACCTTTTACGGGCTTATAAAAATTCCGCCGCGGAGTCTATTTGTTGTGACGAGCTGGCTCATTACGTTTTTGGCGGCTGGATTGGCGGCGCAGTCAGCGGCCTTTTTGCAACAAGCTGGCGTGATCACAATGCTCACAGAGACATTATGGGATACATCCTGGGCTCTGTCTGACAAAACAATTTTGGGGCGGGTGTTGCATACGCTCATAGGTTATTCAGACCAGCCTTCTTTGCTTCAAGGCTTGGTTTATCTCCTGACCTTAATTTTAATTTATACAGCCACAAAATTTACTGCGGTGCGTCCCAAACTCGAGCCGCGTTTATCGCCTTAATCGCGAGCGATAATGTCTATTTTTTTAATGATGCGTTCTGGTTCTGGCCGAACGAGATCGACTGACAAAAGTCCATTGACGAGATCTGCGCCAAGCACTTGCATGCCTTCAGCCAAAAGGAAGGCGCGCTGAAATTGTCGCGCGGCGATGCCGCGGTGAAGAAAATGGCGTTCACGATCATCGGCTTGGCGGCCGCGGATGACTAATTGATTTTCTTCAACCGACACATCCAACTGCTCGCGGGTGAAGCCCGCGACGGCGAGGACAATGCGCAAGCGCTCAGGGTGGGTTTCATTCCGGGGCAAACGTTCGATGTTATACGGAGGATATCCGTCAGCCGCGCTTCGGGTGACGCGATCTAGGGCGCGTTCAATCTCGTCAAACCCTAATAAAAAAGGTGAGTTTAGCGGCGGTCGCGGCATGTCTAAAGCCCTTATTGTGGCGCTTTTGTCCGAGGCCTGTGTCAGCGCCTCATCTTTACCCTGGTCTATATGGCTGAGGCGAGAAAGAGGTTCAAGCTGCTTCCGCTTGCAGCCTCCTCAGCTTAGATTCTAGCTTGTTGATCGTCCACTTCGTCCCCATCTAGGGAACGCAGCGCCAAAAGGATTGCTGAGGCAAGGCAATGAGAAGTTAGGGAAGTGGTTATTATGGATGAATTGGGGGCTTTTGCGAATTGGCCAAATTTAAACACTTCGTCGTCATTGAGTAGCGACCAGAGTCAGGTCTTAGAAACGAATAAGGCCAAAAGAGGATTAAAACATATGGCTTCTCGAAATAATGCGCTTGAAAATTTTCTTGGTGGAGCGCCATTAAATGTTGTCGCGCGGTTGTTCTTCATCTCTTTGGTTGTTGGCGCATTATTGATGTGGCTTGAGCTTAGGCCCATTGATATTTTGCGAGGCGTACAAGCATTCTTTGATCGGATCTATCAATTAGGTTTTGGCGCAATTCAAGAACTGGCCAGCTATGTCTTGGCAGGAGCAGTGTTTGTTGTTCCGGCCTGGTTTGTGTTGCGGCTTGCAAATCTAAGATCAGGCAAACGTTAACGCTTCTTGCGAATTGTTGAGGTCACCTCAGACAAATCGACAGTTTCATTTCGCCGAGGTGGAAGCGGGGCGATAGGCGTTGCGATTGGTCCAAGCATGTCTTCGCCGCTTCCAGAGTCAAAGGCTGCGAGCGGCGGTTTGCCCGTGGTGTCATTATCTGTCTCATCGTCGGGGCGGGTCGGCGCTTGTTGCGCAAGAAGCGGCGAGGTCTCGGGCGGCGGCGTTTCTTGCGGTTCAGGTTTACAGATGCGGCGTCCCGAACGCCCATGCATCGCTAGATCGACATGGATATGGTTGTAGTGAAATGCATTGGACCCTGGCGATAATACAGTTGAAAAATGCTCGCATGAGCCCCGGTGAATATCCATTAGGAAAGCGCGCGTTTGGTCGTCGCCGCGCCACCAATCTTGCACCAGTGAAATTTGCCGTCCGTCTGCAAGAACGAAGCCGCCGATATCGAGCGCATTACCGAAAGAATGTTCAGAGAGTTGCGCGCCACTTTGATTATTCATGCCCCGACATGCGTAGGAGCCCATTGAATTAATCTGAACAATGTTTTGTCCAAAGCGCGCCTGAGCAGAAGGCTGCACCACATCGACTAACCATTGATCGAGTTCGGCGACCATTGGACAATCGAGCGTTGCGGTGGCGTTAAATGCGACAGCGCCACCTTGCAGAGCGGTTACTTTGAAGGGTTTGGTGAGGCCGCAAATCCCGGGTCCATCAACTTCATTAGCAAGTGCGACATAGGCTGAGGGTTGCACTCTTTTTTGCGCTAGACAGACATGTTCAGCTTGCGTGCGCCATGCCGGACGCTGTGGCTTCCAAGGCGCCGAACAGGCGGCTAGGGCCGCCGTCAGCGCAAGGATCAAGAAGATCGGTTTGCGGCGGATCATAGCCCAAGTAATGGATAAAAATGGTTAAAGCGGCGTCGAAAAATTTAGTTAATGATGTATTAGTCTCAGAATAAATTTGCCCTCATCCCGACAGACGGATGTAGGCTAAAAAAATCTCTCTCAGTTAGGCGTTAGAATTATTGCTCGGGCTAGATTTTGATTAAGTGGTCAGTTTCGCCATTAACGTGTCGGAAATTTCAAAATTTGCGTAAACATTTTGCACGTCGTCATTATCTTCAAGCGCATTTATCAGTTTGAGAATTTTTTCACCCGCCTCATCATCGACTTTAAGCGTATTCTGGGCGCGCCAAATGAGTGTGGCCTTCCGACTATCCCCGAATTTTTCTTCAAGTTTTTTCGCCACATCGCGAAGATTTTCAACAGAGGTGATAATTTCATGCGCGTCTTCAGTCGACGCAACATCGTCCGCTCCAGCCTCAATTGCGGCTTCCAGCATAGCGTCTTCCGACGCGACTTTCTGCCCGAATTCGATCAAGCCGACATGGTCAAACATGAAAGATACCGCGCCTGTTTCAGCAAGAGAGCCGCCGGCCTTGGTGAAGTAGGAGCGGACTTCTCCAGCTGTGCGGTTGCGATTATCGGTTAAGGCTTCAATAATCACTGCGACGCCACCTGGGGCATAGCCCTCATAACGGACTTCATCATAGTTTTCAGAATCTGCGCCCGAAGCCTTTTTGATTGCGCGGTCGATATTGTCCTTGGGCATATTCTCCGCTTTGGCCGCTAGAACGGCGGCGCGCAGTCGGGCGTTCATATTGGGATCAGGGAGGCCCGCTTTTGCGGCGACTGTTATTTCTCGGGCAAGTTTGCTGAAGAGTTTGGAGCGAATTGCATCCTGTTTGCCCTTCTTATGCATGATGTTTTTAAACTGACTATGCCCGGCCATTGTCGTCTCTCGCCCTTGGTCCGCAATTTTCGCCAGAATTGGCGTCAGGGCGCTCCTATACGCTCTGACGCCGTGGAAATAAAGAATCGAAAAGGCTTTGGGGATGTCGTCTGACAACGAAAAAAATATTGCATGGCCATATTTTGGCGGTTTGAGAGATACGCGGCTCGTTGAGGAGGTCGATGCGCGGCGACGCGTTGAGACGTTAGAGGGAAGCGCAGCATATATTGAGGCGGACCGAGATATTGATTTTCTCAACTCACCAGAAGCGCGTGGGCCGCGACTGCAACTTGATTATCAAAAGGCCGAGCTGCTTTTGCAAGAACATAGACTCACAGATGCGATCGTGGTCTTTGGGTCAACACGCCTTCGAGAGCCAAGGGTCGCGCTAGAAAATCTTCAGCGCGCCCAGGCAGCCGCTTTAGCGGCGCCTGAGGATGATGCGTTGAGACATGGCGTCGTTATTGCGCAACAGCTTGTCGATAAGTCTCATTACTATACTGTGGCGCATGATTTTGGCGCGTTAGTTGGCGCGGCTTGTGACTATGCTGAGGCGCGTCGATTGACGATTGTCACTGGTGGGGGCCCGGGCATAATGGAGGCGGCCAATCGAGGCGCCTATGATGCAGGCGCGCCAACAGTAGGGTTAAATATCGCGCTAGTACAAGATCAGCAGCCAAATGCTTATATCACGCCAGGCCTATGTTTTCGTTTTCATTATTTTGCCATTCGAAAACTGCATTTTCTCTTGCGTGCGCGTGCGCTTGTCGCTTTCCCTGGCGGCTATGGAACCTTGGATGAATTATTTGAAACCCTAACGCTGGTGCAAACGCGCGTTATCGCTCCTCTGCCAATCATTCTTGTCGGCGAGGCTTACTGGCGCCAAGCTATTAATTTTGACTTTCTAGTTTCGGAAGGGGTGATTGACGCAAAGGACCGCCAGCTCTTTTCCTATGCTGAGACCGCAGTTGAAATTTGGCGCATGATTACGCACTGGCAGGCCGCCTCTGAGCAGCCATTAGGCTGACCCATTTTAGCGGGCATATAGCGGCGACTCGACGCGCGTTAAGATGGTGCGCTATTGGTGTTTTGAAACTAAAGCTGGACTTTTCTCGAGAGGTTTAAGCTAGGATCCAATTTCTTAAGTCATTAAGCATTTTTCTCGAGAGCTCTTCGTCATCTGGGCTGAGGACGCATACCGGCGCTCTTGCATCGTGGGTGGCGATTGGGTAAGGCGCTGGGAGCAGATCGGGCCAGGGCCGCGATGAGGCGTCCTGCAAAGTTCTTGTGTTATAATATTTTGTTTTTATTATTGAAGCTCACATTGGTTCGAAAATGATCGATACGTGAGCGGTAAGGACTATAGATGAGCAAATGCGCATTGGTAACGGGCGTTACGGGACAAGACGGCGCATATCTCTCGCAGCTTTTGCTTGAAAAAGGCTATGAAGTTCATGGCGTCATTCGGCGGTCATCGCATCGAGGCGTAGAAGATCATCGCTTGCGCTGGCTTGGGATCAGCGGAAAAGTACATCTACACGATGCCGATCTTGCTGACCTGTCAAGTTTGTTGCGAACCGTGCAGGATGTAGGACCAAGTGAAATCTATAATTTAGCAGCGCAATCTTACGTCGCTTCATCCTGGCGCCAGCCTGTGTTAACCGCCAATGTTACAGCCGTTGGCGTTACGAATATGCTTGAAGCAATGCGTCTTGGTGCGCCCGGCGCTCGTTTTTATCAAGCTTCGTCATCTGAGATGTACGGCCTCATTCAAGAGCCTGTGCAGAGTGAAAAAACACCGTTTTATCCGCGGAGCCCATATGCTGTGGCAAAACTTTATGGTCATTGGATTACAGTAAATTATCGGGAGAGTTTCGGATTGCACGCTTCTTCGGGCATTCTTTTCAATCATGAAAGCCCGTTGCGGGGGATAGAGTTTGTTACCCGGAAAGTGACGCATACGGTCGCGGCGATAAAGCTTGGGCTTACAAAAGAGTTGCGCTTGGGAAACATTGACGCCAAGCGAGACTGGGGCCACGCGAAAGACTACGTTCGCGCGATGTGGTTGATGCTGCAGCAAGACCAGCCAGATGATTATGTCGTTGCGACAGGCGTGACAACTACTGTGCGTGACATGTGTAAAATTGCTTTTTCACATGCTGGTCTTGAGATGGAAAAATATCTTGTTATTGATCCAGCATTTTTTCGGCCCGCTGAAGTAGATGTCTTGTTGGGCGACTCGCAGAAAGCGCGTAAGGCCTTGGGCTGGGAACCTAAAATTGATCTTGATGCGATGATAAGAGAAATGGTTGACGCGGATTTAGAAAGACTTCGACGCGAAGCAGCAATCTGATCACTTCAGTTTGATAAGGGCAGGCGGCGATGGCGGCCTATAAGCGCATATTGGTTACGGGCGGCGCCGGTTTTGTCGGCTCTTACCTCTGCGCTGCGCTTGCTCAATTTTATCCTTCTGCCCAACGCCTTTGTTTGCTGCGACCCGATGAGATGGACGTCCCTTTAGGATTTGAAGCGGTCGTCGGCGATCTGCTGGATGAGCGGCGTATGGATGACGTCATAGCGCAATTTAGACCTGATCTTATTGTGCATCTCGCCGGACAGTCATCCATTGGACAGGCGTCAAAGGCCGCAGAACAAACATGGCGGGTCAATTTTCATGGCGCTTTTGGGCTTGCTGCCGCAATCGCGCGATATACGCCTGCGGCAGTCGTTCTTTTTGCCTCTTCTGCGACGGTTTACGGCTTGAGCTTTCGAGAAGGCGTTTTAACTGAAGCGGCCACGCCTCGGCCCTTGGAATCTTATGGCCGGTCAAAGCTTGCCGCTGAGAATGCATTAAGCGACATTTTAGCTGAAGAGGGGCGATTAATTATTGCGCGTCCTGTTAATCATTCAGGCCCAGGCCAACGGAGCCGCGATTTCGTACTCGCATCCTTTGCAGCGCAAATCGCAACAATCGAGTCAGGCGCGGTTAAGCCAATCCTGAAGGTTGGGGATCTGTCGCGGGCGCGAGATTTTCTTGATGTCCGTGACGTCGTTGACGCCTACATGCGCCTTATCGCTTCTGCATCAGAGCTTCCAGACCGGGTTTCGATTTTTAATGTTGCATCCGGCGCGGCGCGCAGCATTGCATCTATACTCGATGAATTTCGTAGCCGATCGACGTGTTCATTTGAAATTGAAGTTGATCCCCAGCGGCTGAGATCAAACGCCGTGGATATTGTCAGCATTGCATGTGATGCGACTAAATTAAGCGCTGCAACAGCTTGGCGCCCGCAATATTCAATGGGAGATTTGGTCGAAGCGCTTTTGGAAGAAAGTCGTTCGCGTCTCGCCTGCGGTGGTTTGGTATGAAGAACAAGACGCCGCAGGAAGATATTTTAACTCAAGAGCGCCAAAGATTACTTGAATTTCAACTCAATTACTTGCGTAAAGAGCTGCTGTATCTCACGCATGAGCGCTACCGAATGACTTATTCGGTTTCGGGCCAGATTTATCGTTTTCTGCGGCCCATCGAGTCCCGGATCGCCAGTTTTGTGGGTCTGGACGTTAAAGAGAGCGGCGGGGCTGAGGCCTATGTGAAAGTTTTGGAGCAAGACGCTCCAAATTCGGCGAATGCTTGTTTGGCGCAGCGTTTACTCGTCGACGTCTCAGGTACAATTAAGCGCGATGCTGGAACGGGAATACAGCGTGTCGTTAAAGAAATCATGCGCGCTTATTGTCGTCCAGAGCCTTTTGAGATCCCAATATTAGCCGTTCGGTGTGAAAATAATCGCCTCTTTACTGCAAATGATTTCACTAAAGCTCTTGGCGGCGAAGCTACTGGTCCGGATATCGAAATAAACGTAGGTTCGGGCGACTGTATTTTGATGTTGTCTGATAGTTGGAATGCATTTGATGAATTGGCGCCTGTGCTAGAGCAAATTCACAAGCAAGGCGGCCGAATTATTACCTGTATCTTTGATTTAATCCCGGAGCTCTATCCTCACGCGTGTCATGAAGTAACGGTGCCTCGGTATCATGCATGGTTGCGTCGCGCTTTGTTAGAGAGCGACGCTTTTCTGGCAATATCTAAATCAGTTGCGTCAGAGCTGGCCGATTATGTGGAGATCAATAAATTACCCCACCGCCATAATTTAAAGATTGGCTGGTTTCATTGTGGCGCAGATCTCGTCGCCGGACCTACGCGCGCGCCTCGTGAGAAAATACGGTCAGTCTTTGCTGCTGGCGCGCCTGTGTTTCTTATTGTGGGCACGATTGAGCCGCGTAAAGGTCATGGGGTTGCCTTAGAGGCGTTTGAAAAATTATGGGCTTCTGGCGTTAACGCCCATTTGACGATAGTCGGAAGGCGTGGATGGTTCGAAGAAGCGACTATGGCAACGATCATCCATCATGCTGAATATGGACGACGCCTCTTTTGGTTTGACGACGCTGATGATCAAGATCTCGCCCATCTTTATGAACATGCTGCGGCGCTGATTTTTCCTTCTTATGCAGAGGGATTTGGATTGCCTATTGTTGAGGCCGCTCGGTTTGGGTGTCCGACAATTTGCAGCGATTTGCCTGTGTTGCGTGAGGTTGGTCGGTCGGGGGCGCTTTATTTTCGCGTTAACGATCCTGAGGCTCTCGCCGGCGTAGCGCAAGGTTTTTTGGCAGGCGATTTGAAGGCGGATCCCCAGGCGACGCTGGATGTTACTTGGATGGAGGCTGCGCAGCGTATTGTTGATATTCTCACGCGCGAAGAATGGTTGTTTTGCCTGGCCTAAGTCGATAACCCTCCTAGTCCAGGCGTCTGGTCTCAGCGAAGGGGCTTATTTTGGCTAATAATGAGGGCCGCGGCCTCAGGGTCGGCGATTGTCCAGTCGTTTGTGGGCCCCATATGTCTTGGATAAGCCTGTGTCAGAATTTGAGCGGCCACCGTGTTGGGGTCGCCTATAAGAGGATTTTTTTATGCCGCTAAACATTCCCCTCATCAATAATCCAACGCCTAAGACATTTGCCAAAATGCTCAATCTGGAGGCTTCGCAGCTGTCATTGCCAGATTCGCCTGAGCTGATGAAGATTATGATTGCTGCTTATGTGGCGTTCCAAATGGGCGCACAATATTTTAATCACTCAATTTACGGTAGTTTGATATACGGTTTCGGCGGCGCGGTATTGCTCTATGGCGCGACATTTTACTTACTGAAGTATATGAAGGAAGAGCACAAATTTGTGCGTACGATGATCGCCCTAGCGGGTATGGGCGCATTAGCGGCTTTAGCCTATATCATTCTTCATTTAATTGTTGGCGTTGCGCTGCCTCCGCCTTTGCCTACAGAGCGCTTGGCGCGTTTCCTACTCTTCCCGATCATCATGTGGACAGCGTTCATGTACGCTTTTCTTTTTCGTCATGTCTCCTTGCGTCCCATTCCAGCTTTCGTCACCGCTGCGCT
>DHWC01000124.1:10242-29852 GCA_002412985.1 Methylocystaceae bacterium UBA5192
TACATGCCGGCCTCGCAAGCGAGGCCGGCTTTTTAACGCCTTAAAATAGCTTTTTCTCAAGGGAATTCGCTATGGGGTAGGCTGCGTTGAGGGTTGGGCCCTCGCCAGAGTTTCATTGACCAAGATTTTTTAGTTTGAAAAAGTCGTTTTTAGTTTCATAGGACACGTTCCTTTAAGCGATCCGGCGGATTTATTGTGTCGGCGTTAAGTTTGGTGTGCTGCTTTGGATTAAAAATCTGCGAGAGAGCAATAACTCCCATCCTCGTCTTAGATGATTTTTTCCTCTAAGCTTTTGGTGAAACATTTTCGAATAGGATCCCATAAATATGTCATCTTCTTTTGATGTTCTTGGTATTGGTAATGCAATTGTCGATACGATTGCGCGCGCGGAGGATGATTTCCTTGTCGCCATTGGCCTGAGCAAGGGCGCTATGGCGCTTGTGGATGAAGCGCGGGCCCAAAAGCTCTATGCGCAAATGGGTCCTACAACGGTCATTTCTGGCGGCTCAGCGGCTAATACTATGGCGGGTCTGGCAAGTCTTGGATGTCGGGCCAGCTTTGTCGGCAAAGTCAAAAATGATGACGCAGGCCGTGAATTCACGCATGATATTCGTCAAGCAGGCGTTGTCTTTAACGCGCAGCCATCATCTGACGGCGCGGCAACGGCGCGATGCCTTATTTTCGTTACGCCCGATGGGCAGAGAACGATGAATACATTCCTGGGGGCGTGTCAGTCTCTGGACGCTACAGATATAGATGAGACCCATGTAGCAGAAGCCAAAGTCCTTTATATGGAAGGCTATCTTTGGGATCCTCCCGGCGCAAAGGAAGCTTTTTTAAAAGCGGCTAAAATTTCGCGCGCATCTGGCGGTAAAGTAGCCCTGTCGCTTTCGGATGCTTTTTGCGTAGATCGATATCGGAGTGAATTTTTGTCACTAATCCGCCAAGGCGTCGTCGATCTTCTGTTCGCCAATGAAAGTGAATTGCATGCGCTATATCAAACAGGCGACTTTGATACCGCTATTGCAGCCCTTCAGGCGGAAGACAAGCTTCTTGGCGTCGTCACGCGCTCTGAGAAGGGGTGTGTTGTCGTGACAAAACAGAATCTTGTTTCGGCTCCCGCTCATCCTGTAGCTGAAGTTGTTGATACGACCGGCGCCGGCGATCTTTTTGCGGCAGGTTTTCTGGCTGGTTACACGAAGGGATTGTCACATGAGCGTTGCGCAGCTTTAGGCGCGCTTGCCGCGGGCGAAATTATTTCACACGTTGGCGCAAGGCCGCAGAAGAATTTGTTACAGTTGGCGCGGGATCATCAACTGCTCGCATGACGTGAGTTTGTTAAAACACGGAGGTAATTAATGCGGTTCTATTCGAAGTTTGCCACCTGGGGGATAATTGCAATCCTATCCTCTCTCACTGCTGGCGTCGCGACGCTCTCAATGGCGCAAGCGGCGTCGGAGGTAACATTAACGGCTTCCGGGCTAAAGATCATTGATAATAAAATCGGCTCTGGCGCATCGCCAAAAATCGGGCAGACCTGCGTCATGCATTATACAGGCTGGCTTTATATCAATGGCGCAAAGGGAAAGAAATTTGATAGTTCGCGCGATCGCGGAGAACCTTTTGAATTTGCCATAGGTCAAGGCAAGGTTATTCCAGGTTGGGATGAGGGGATCGAGACAATGAAAGTGGGTGGAAAGCGCACGCTGATTATTCCCCCGCAACTGGGTTACGGGGCCGCCGGAGCGGGGGCCTCGATTCCTCCTAATTCAACGTTGATATTCGATGTCGAGTTGCTGGATGTGAAATAAATAAAATTTTTACCGGTGCGGGAGAAGTCGAGCGGATGTCTTTTTTACCAATAAATTCAATGCTTTAGGTAGAAATAGAGATCTTTTTCGTTTGTTCGGAGCAAATTTGGCGAAGAATTCTTTGAAATTTTCGTTTCTTCACGGAACCAATCGCCCGTCCCGACGTTATCCCCCCGTCCAAACTTGTGTATAGGTCAAACTTTAACGCCCGGGTCTTTCCCGGGCGTTTTCTTTTTAAGGCCGAGTTGATGTTGAACTGGCGAGCGGCTGTTTCTTGAAGCGGTCGCGCTCTTGAGAGTTGATCGATGTCCCCCTGTGTCCGATTAGATCGTATTGAGGGCGTCTTAAGCGTTGCTTTAGATCGACCCAGTAAAAAAAATGCGTTGAACCGAGATATGTATTGCGCTCTTACTGAAGCTCTGGTTACGGCTCAGCAAGATCCGTCGATCCGCGTTGTTGTTTTGAGCGGCTCGGGTGGCGATTTTACAGCGGGGAATGATTTAGGCGATTTTTTAAATTTTTTAGAAAGTCCCGAAACTTTTCCCGCCCTCACTTTTGTGCGCACGCTGGCTCTTTTTCCAAAACCAATCGTTGCGGCAGTAACAGGCGCTGCAATTGGCATTGGAACAAGTATGCTTTTTCATTGTGATCTGGTTTTTGCTAGTTCTGATGCGATTTTTTCAATGCCTTTTATCAATCTGGGATTAGTTCCGGAGGCTGGCGTTAGTCTTTTAGCTCCAATGCGTTTAGGCAGGGCGCGCGCAACTCAGGCTTTACTATTAGGAGAGGCGTTTTCCGCTCAACAAGCTTTAGAGATGGGTCTCGTTAATGCTGTGACATCTCCGGGGGGCGTTAAAGAAATGGCGATAGAGGCGAGCTCTAGGCTCGCGGAAAAAGATCCTTTTGCACTTAATGCAACGCGACGCTTGATGCGCGGAGAGCCAGAAAAATTATTGGCGCAAATCGACAAAGAGGCTGAATTATTTGTCTCCGCGCTACAGGCGCCCTCAACTCAGGCGCGCCTCAAGGCCTTTTTTAAGGGGTAAAGAAGCGTTGCGGCAATAAAGGGCAAGGATGTTTTTGGAGTGTGAACGATCCAAAATAAAATTATCAGGCTTACTGAAGCTAAGTTAAATAACTTTTCCAGGGTTCAGGATGCCAAGGGGATCGAGCATTGTTTTTAGATTACGCATAATATCTAAGGCAACTGGATCTTTTACTTGCGTGAGTAGGTGGCGTTTAAGTTGGCCAATGCCGTGTTCCGCTGAGATTGATCCGCCAAAATCTTGGGTCAATTTATGAATTATTTGATTCATTTGCGCCCATTGGGAAAGAAATTGCGCTTTGTCAGCCCCAACAGGCTGGGAAATATTATAGTGAAGATTGCCATCGCCCATATGACCGAAGGGCACGGGGCGGGCTTGGGGAAAATTTTCCTGAATTAATTGTCCCGCCTGATCAATAAAGGCGGGAATGCAATCAATTGGAACGGATATATCGTGTTTTATTGAGCCGCCTTCGCGCTTTTGCGCCTCAGAAATATTTTCTCTTAAGCTCCAAAGCGCCCGCGCCTGCGCGAGGGATGTTGCGATGATTGCGTCCTGCGCAAATCTTTGCGTGATTGCCGAAGAGAGTAAATGAGTTAACAGGGAATGTGGTTCGTTTTCGGCATTTGAGGCGATTTCAATGAGCGCATACCAAGGATGAGATTCTGCAAGAGGCTCTCGCGTATTCGGAATATGGGTTAAGACAAGCTTCAGCGCTATGCTTGGGATTAATTCAAAAGCTTGCAGTGCGATGCCAGCTCCCGCCTTGATGAAATTAAGGAGATGAAGCGCCTGTGTCGGGCTTTCGAGGCCCAAAAAGGCGATTTCCTGAGTGCGCGGTTGAGGAAATAGTTTTAAGGTTGCTGCGGTGATCACGCCGAGCGTGCCTTCAGAGCCTATGAACAAGCGAGTGAGATCATAGCCTGTATTGTCTTTCCGTAATTTGCTCAGGGTTGTTAAAAGCCTGCCGTCAGCAAGCGCGACCTCAACGCCCAAGGTAAGATCGCGAGCGGGACCATAGGCCAACACATGGACGCCACCTGCGTTCGTTGCAAGATTTCCGCCAATCGTGCAGCTGCCTTCGGAAGCCATGGAAAGAGGAAAGTATCTCTCTACAGAGTGAGCAAATTCCTGCGCCTCATGCAATGTCACGCCGGCTTCAAGCGTCATTGTATTAGATATTGGATCGATTTCTCTGACTTGAGTCAGGCGGCGTAGCGAGAGAATAATCTGCTGGCCGGTATTATTTGGCGTTTGTCCGCCGACTAATCCCGTATTGCCGCCTTGCGGCACAACCTCGACAAGGTATTTGGAGCACAGGGCTAGGATAGCGCAAATTTCTGCGCTTGTTTTTGGCTCAACCACACACAGAGGGGTCCCGACGAATAGGCCTCGGGGCTCTGTGGAGTAGGAGTTTGTTATGGCGCTTGCCGTTTTAACAGCGCCATGTCCCACGATCGCACTGAAGCGATCAAGTAATTGGGGCGTAGTAAACCGATCAGATGAACCAGTCAGCGATTACGCCCTCAATTTATATTTTACCGACGTGGGCGCTTAGAAGCGTCCCTTTTGCGGGCGTAGACATAAGAGCGCTTGGCGACAGGCGCGCTCATGAGGACGACACTGCACAATGTTGCGGCGATTAGCGCAGTCATCATGACGATCTCCTTCCAGTTAACGGAAACAGTATGTTTTCCGAATATGCCGGACTATATTCAAATCCTATGCCTGTTTTTATTCTTGGGCAACCAGCTTTGCGGCAGGCTTGAAAATACGGCGAATTAAACATCTATCTGTGTCATATTCCCCACAGCGACTGCCCTATGACGCGCCATTATTAGCCAAAAGACGGATATATTTAGCCAAGTAAGCGGCGTTTGCCCTGTGGCTGGTCTGATGGGCGCGTAAAAACAGCCACAAATTCGAGATGCGTAGAATACAAAAACTGGTCAATGGGCGTTACCGGGCCCATGGAATAGCCCCCTGCGATTAAAATTGCGGCGTCGCGGCAGAAACTTTGTGCATTGCAAGAAACCGCCACGATTGTTCTGATTTTTGAGTGGGCTAGAGATTTTGCTTGCGCGAGTGCGCCGGCTCTTGGCGGATCAAAGACTACGGCGTCGAAGGGCGTGAGTTCTTGAGCTGTGAGGGGGCGATTAAAAAGATCGCGTGTTTCTGCATGAAGAGGTTTAAGTCCGGCCGTTTGCCTGCTTGCAGCGCATAAGGCCTCTATCGCTGAAGAGTTATTGTCATAGGCCGCAACTCGGGCATAGCGCGCGATCCGGAGTGAGAATGCGCCGATGCCACAAAAAAGATCGGCGACTGATTTTGATTTTTTTAGCGCTTCTTGGATCTTTAGAGCGATCATTTCTTCGCCAGCCTGCGTTGCTTGAAGAAACGCGCCCGGCGGCAAGGGGGTGCGGGTTCCCTGAATATCAATCCAGGGGGACTGGATCAGCGTCACGAGACGGGCATGATTCGTTAAGCGGGCTAGGCGATGCGCCTGTGCTGTTTTAACAAGGGCCTTGATTTCATGTGAAGCGAGATCTCCGGCGCCGCGGATGTCAAAATCCATTCCCTCGGGAGTAGCTGTGACGGCGAGATCGAGAGGTTTTTCGCGCGACGCGAGAATTTGGGATAAATCGCGCGCGGCCTGTAGCGCAGGGTTGAGTTCTGCGACAAGTAAGGGGCAATGATTAATTTCAACAAGACGATGCGAGCGCGCCGCCATGAAGCCAACCTGAGCAATGCCGTTTGATATGCGCGCATGCAAGGCGACCCGACGTCGTCCAAGGCCTTGAGCATTGACCATCGGTAAAATTTTAAAGCTTAGGCCTTCGCGCTGCGCTGCATTTTCAAGAAGACTTATTTTCCAGGCCGCATAGGATTCGCTCTTTAGCGTCTGGACGGCGCATCCGCCGCATTGTCCATAAAAACTACAAATGGCTGGGATGCGTTGGGGCGATGGTGCGAGGATGTCGATGAGTTCAGCATAATGACCCTCAACGCGCGCCGAGACAGTTTCGCCAGTGAGCGCGAAAGGAATAAAGATTTTTTCTCCCTTATCAACCGCAACGCCCTCGCCGCGATGGCTCATATGATCAATTTTAAGTGTTTTCATAAGCGCGACGCATAGATTAAAAATTCTCGATTGCCGCTGCCGCCTGTGATCGGGGACTCAACTAAACCTCGAACGCCCCAATTCAGCTTTTCAATTTCAGCTTTAATTTTCAAGCAGACCTGATCATGGATCTTTATTTCGCGCACAATCCCTTTTTTATTGGCAGCGGCGCCAGCTTCATATTGAGGTTTTATTAAAGCAATGAGTTTGCATTGTGCGGCGGCAAGTCGATCGACGTGAGGTAAAATAAGCGATAAAGAAATAAAGCTTGCATCAATCACAATAAGCGTTGGTTTTTGTAACAAATCGGCCGCTCCTAAGCTACGGATGTCTTGGGACTCTCGTGTGGTGACGCGCGGATCTCGACGGAGTTTCTCGTGGAGTTGATTTTGGCCAACATCGACGCAAACAACATGCTCAGCGCCATTGCACAAAAGCACATCCGTAAAACCTCCGGTTGAGGAGCCGATATCAAGACAGAAATGATCTTTAATCTCGATAGCAAAATGTGTGAGCGCATAGGCAAGCTTAACGCCGCCACGAGATACCCATGGGAAAGGCGCTTGAGCGGTAATTTGATCTTCTAAGGCGATCGGGTGAGAGGGTTTTGTGATGAGCGATCCATTAATCGTAACAAAACCAGCCTCGATCGCGGCGCGCGCCTTAGCGCGGCTTTCAAAATAACCTTGCTCATGCAAGGCGATATCAGCGCGCTGACGCTTTTTCATCATTCTCCTGATTGAAGTAAAACGCCTGCGCGGCGCGCGCTTTTTAACAGACGGTTAAAGGCGAAAAAGGCTAGAGAGAAAATAATAAGATCAAGGATAAAGCCTTGTAACAGGAGATCCCATCTGATCTGATGATCGATCAATACGGCGCGCAGCCCTTCAAACACATATGCGGGCGGCAGCATCCAAGAAATGGGCTGTAGCCATATTGGAAGCGCGCTTACGGGGTAATAAACAGCACCTAAAGGTTGCACCAAAAACATCAATGACCAAATCAGATTTTCCGCTCCCGCGCCAAGTCTGAGCAATAGGCCTGAGACGAATAGGCCTATGCTCCAGGAAAATACGATTAAAACAATAAAGAAGGCCCCAAAGGCGACGCCAAGACTCCAAAGATTAAAACCGAAAAAAATAATCGCTAGTAAGGTTACAGGCATAACGCCGATCAATAGGCGAATGAGGCTCATGATAATTAATGAGGCGATAAATTCGATAGGTCTTAAGGGACTCATCAATATATTTGGAAGATTGCGCGACCACATTTCTTCAATGAATGAAAAACAAAAACCCTGTTGGCCGCGCAACATAATATCCCAAAGCAATATGGCGCCAATGAGCGTTCCCGCCGCCTGCGCGCCGCCGCCTGGCGCATTGAGCGCTCCAGCTTTAACAAGGTAAGTTTGTAGAAATCCCCAGGTTAGTAATTGCAGCGCGGGCCAGTAGATCATGTCGAGTATGCGTAATCGAGAAGCGCGCAAAAGATAACTATAACGTAAGACCATTGCGCTGATTCGTTTAATCGACAGTGAGAAATTCATAGCGCTTCAGCCAAACTACGCCCGCGTACGATATCAAGAAACACTTCTTCAAGATTAGCGCGTCCGTAACGCGCAACAAGCTTAGTCGGCGAGTCATCATCTACCAATTGACCTGATTTCAACATCAAAACCCGATCGCAGAGACGCTCAACTTCACGCATGTTGTGGGAAGCCAGCAAAATGGCGCAGTTATGTTTGCGCCGATGTTCTTCAAGGCGCGTGCGCACCCAATCCGCCGTGTCTGGGTCAAGGGAAGCGGTTGGCTCATCTAGAAGAAGTAACTTTGGGTCATTGAGCAGGGATTTTGCTATTGAGGCCCTTGTTTTTTGTCCCGCTGAAAGCTTTCCTGTTGGCCGATCAAGAAAGGCGTGTAATGCAAGTTCTTGCGCTAGAGAGTCAATTTTTTCCTCTAAGTGCTCGACATTATAGAGGCGCCCAAAAATTCTTAAATTCTGCCGAACAGTAAGCCGGTAGGGTAAGTCGACGTAGGGACTTTCAAAGTTCATATATTCAAGAGCTTGATGGCGTTCCAGGGCCATATCATAACCTAACACATGGATTGATCCCTCTGTAGGCTCGATAAGCCCCATAATCATTCCAATAGTTGTCGTCTTGCCGGCGCCATTGCCGCCAAGGAGTCCTGTAATTGAACCAGTGTTAAGAGAAAAATTGAGGGGGCCGACGATAGCGCGCGCTTGATAGCTTTTAGATAGATTAGCGACAGAGAGCGCATATTGCGGGGCGGTTGAGGCGGTAAACATGGGCTATTTACGCTGTCGCGCTCTCCGCTCGCAAGGACATTACTTTTGGCACCCAGAACAATAAAATGTTGAGCGGCCAGACTGGACGATACGGCTTATATTTCTCTTCTTGCCGCAAGTGTAGCAGGGTTCATTTTCTCGACCATAGACTTTAAACTGATGTTGAAAATAGCCCATGGCGCCATTGGTTTGTCGATGATCGCGCAAAGAAGAGCCTCCAGCGGAAATAGCCTTTTCGAGCACGTTTTTAATGGTTTTTGATAAGCGCATTAAAGCTACGGCGGGTCTTCCTTGTTGCGTTACTAGATCCCCTCCTTGGCGTAAGGGCGAGATTCCAGCTTCATGAAGCGCTTCACAGGCATAAATATTTCCAATTCCCGCAATTAAATGCTGATCAAGCAACAATGATTTTACGGATGTTTTTCGATGATGAAAAGCGCGCGCGAGGAATTTTGCATTGAGAAGGTCGCTCAGCGGCTCAACGCCCAAATGAGAAAAATAAGCATGAGTCATGATTTCCGCTGTGGGTATAAGCAGCATGAAACCAAAACGGCGTGGATCGTTGTAAATTATACGTTGACCATTGGAGAGCTGGAAGGCGACATGGTCATGCGTAATAAGACGATTGCGCGCATGAATAAAATTTCCAAGCATTTCTTCTTCAATACGAAACGAGCCGCTCATGCCAAGGTGCATAATTAGGCTCATTTGATCATCTAAATCCGCGAGCAAATATTTAGCCCGCCGCCTCAGGGTTAAGATTTCTCGACCTATAAGTCTGCGCGCAAAATTTTGCGGAAAGGGAAAGCGCAAATCCTTGCGTCTCACCTCTACCTGGGCAATTTGGCGGTTAATCATGGCCGGCGCTAGTCCGCGTCGGACAGTTTCTACCTCTGGAAGTTCCGGCATGATAGTGAGTTTCCGCCCATAGCCTTCTGTGCGCTGAGAGGTTATACCCCTTTGGTCTTTCTCGTCCTACAGGCAACAAATGACCGATACTTTTTCCAAGCAAGACAGTTCAACCCATTTCGGCTATGCCGAGGTGCCGCTGTCGCAAAAACAACATCTTGTCGACGATGTTTTTCATAAGGTCGCGCAGCGTTATGATGTGATGAATGACCTGATGTCGGCGGGATTGCATCGACTTTGGAAGGATATTTTAGTCAGTAAGGTTAATGCCCGTCGGCAGAGCGGATTTCGACATCTTGATGTCGCAGGCGGCACAGGCGACGTAGCCTTCCGGATCGCTAAGCAGGCGTCTGTCGATGCAGAGGTGATCGTTCTTGATATTAACGGCGATATGCTTGAAGTCGGCCGGGATCGCGCCCGTGAGCGGGGACTTGCAAATAAGGTAGAATTTACGCAAGCCAATGCCGAGTCATTGCCATTTCCTGACCAACATTTTGACGCCTACACGATTGCTTTTGGCATCCGTAATGTGCCGCGCATTGATGTCGCCTTAAAAGAGGCGCACCGTGTTTTAAAGCCTGGCGGACGTTTTTTGTGTTTGGAGTTCTCTCAAGTGACAGCTCCGGGACTTGATAAGATATATGAGGCTTACTCATTTAATGTAATTCCCGCAGTCGGACGGTTTGTTGCAGGGGATGCAGAACCCTACCGCTATTTAGTTGAATCGATCCGCAAATTTCCAGCCGCGCCGGAATTTGAGCGCATGATCCGAGAAGCGGGTTTCCGTCGCACTGGTTTTGAACGGTTGACTGGCGGCGTGGTCGCAATTCATTCCGGCTGGAAATACTAATTTTTAGGACGACGACTTTTGGCGTTTTTTGGCATTGGCTCTCTGCTTAGATTGGCGCGCGCGGGCTATATTTTAGCGCGAGAGGGCGTCTTTGTTTCGATCGATCCTCAACTGGCTCCACCCGTTGCGGCCTTGCCTCTTCGTTTGGCGAACTTAATTGCACGAACGCAGCGCTCAGATAATGGATTGGCTTTGGTGCGCGCTCTGACGCAAATTGGGCCTTCTTATGTAAAACTAGGACAATTCCTTGCTACCCGGCCTGATATTGTTGGCGGAGAAATTGCTGACGCCCTGTCTCAATTGCAAGATCGCATGGCCCCCTTCGGACAAGAAGCAGCGATCGCTATTGTTGAAAAATCTCTAGGCAAAAAGATCAACAGCCTTTTTGTAGATTTTGGACGGCCTGTCGCCGCTGCTTCTGTTGCGCAAGTTCATCGTGCAACAGTGCTTGACCAGGGCGTTATTCGAGATGTTGCCGTTAAAGTTTTGCGTCCGGGAATTGAAATTCAGTTTTCACGTAATTTACGAGATATGCATCTGGTTGCGTGGGTTGCTGAGCGTTGGTCTTCGGAGGCGCGTCGATTACGCTTAATTGAAGTTGTGGATACGCTTGCGCGCAGCGTCAAACTTGAAACGGACTTCCGTCTCGAAGCTGCAGCGGCTAGTGAATTTTCTGAAAATATCGCTCAGGATCCAGAAATGCGCGCGCCCTATATTGATTGGGATCGCACCGCGCGTGAGGTTCTTACGCTTGAATGGATTGAGGGCGTTCCTCTATCAGATCCTAAGCGCGTTGCTGCTGCTGGACATGATTTTAAAACAGTTGGCCGAACGGTCTTACAATCTTTTTTACGCCAGGCGATGCGGGACGGTTTCTTTCACGCCGACATGCATCAAGGCAATCTTTTTATTGACGCCTCGGGACGTCTTGTGGCGATAGATTTTGGCATTATGGGCCGATTGGGATTAAAGGAGCGACGTTTTCTTGCAGAAATTTTATATGGATTAATTACGCGTAATTATCGTCGCGTTGCAGAAGTGCATTTTGAGGCAGGCTATGTGCCTATGACGCATTCAGTTGAAGAATTCTCCCAAGCGTTGCGGGCTATTGGCGAGCCAATGCATACGATCAATGCAACAGATATTTCGATGGCGCGCGTGCTTACTTTGTTGTTTGAAGTGACGTCTTTATTCGACATGCGAACGCGTACTGAGTTAGTGCTTCTGCAAAGAACAATGGTTGTCGCAGAGGGGGTTGCGCGTGCATTCGATCCTCAGCTTGATGTATGGAAAACCTGCGATCCCGTAGTTAGAAGCTGGATAGAGGAAAACCTAGGACCAAAGGCTAAGCTTGAAGATGCTGGCAAAACATTTGCTGATTTAGCGCGTCTTGCGTCGCATTTACCTAAAACATTAACGGCGGCCGAGGTTTCATTAACGCGCATTTCTCAGCATGGATTTGATCTCTCGCCTGAAGCGCTTAAGGATCTTGCGCAAACAAGGCGAAATTCTGATTATAGACTGATTATTGGCGCAGGGTTTTTGTTGATTTTAGCCGCCTGGTTATTTCGCTAAATTTATATCTATATACACCGCGTCAATCCAAGAAACTCTTCTCGCGTGCGGGGGTCGTCGCGGATGACGCCAAGCAGTTTGCTTGTTGTTAGTGAAGTGCCTGGCGTGTTTACGCCGCGCAATGTCATACAATTATGTTCTGCTTCAATTACAACCCCAACTCCTTGGGGCTCAAGAATATCTTGAATAGCTGTCGCGATTTCAGCGGTTAGTTTTTCTTGAATTTGCAAGCGGCGGGCAAAGCCATGAACAACGCGCGCAAGCTTTGAGATACCGACAACGCGATTGCTTGGCAAATAGCCAACATGCGCCCGTCCGATAACAGGGAGCATATGATGTTCACAAAAACTCACAACACGTATATTTTTTAAAACAACTAGCTCGTCATAACCGCCAACTTCTTCAAAGGTGCGTTTAAGATAATCGCGCGGATCAACGGCATAGCCGCTAAATAATTCGTGATAAGAGCGTGCAACGCGCGCCGGCGTATCGCGAAGGCCCTCACGATTAGGATCCTCCCCAGCCCATTCTATCAGCAGTCGAACCGCTGCTTCTGCATCTGCTTGAGTTGGTTTGGCCATTGAACGCACCTTCCCGATTAGGGGCTGTGAATATTAAAGCGTTGCATCTCCTGATGCCGACACATCGGCTGCAGCAAGAGATTAAGCAAGAGATTAATTGCCGCCTAATGCGCCCCGGCCGATATCGGTGATGGAATTCACCGTACGTTTAACGAAGCCAAAGGCGCCGTCATTTTGTGGACTGGGCGGGGGGCTTGGCGGCGTGTCCGGACCAGCGGCTGGGGTAGTCGTCGCCGGCGCGCGGGCATTAACCGTTTCAGGCTGCGGGGCTATTTTGGGTTTGGCTTTGACAACCTTTGGTTTGGGCTTGGCTGGCGTAGGGGTTTTGATCTCAGGATTGGCGTTTGCCTGGCTCGTTGGTGTCGGGGCCCTGGTCGGCGCTGGCGGCTCTGTAACGGGCGTGCTGCTCTGGATCGCCCCTGGCGCAATCGATCGCGCAGGGGCCAACGGGGATGCCGAGAGTGGGGCTGGTTGCGGATCGCTAACGGCCTGACGCCCGGTGTCTTGAGGCTGTTGTGCTTGAGGGGATTGCGAGGGTGAGTCAGGCATTTTGGGCGCGAGCGCAGCCGTCGGCTCTTGTTGGGTTGGCGCTGACGGACCCTGTGCAGTAGCGCCAGCGGAAAGGTCTTCTGAATTCGGAGCGGTGTTCGCTATAGATTGCGTCGATTGAGAGGACTGCTCGACCAGATCTGGCGCGGATGGCGGTGCGGCGGATTTTGACAGAACCCAGCCAACGCCCCCCAAACCAGAAATAATGATGAGGAGAGAGAGATAGGCTAATTTTCGTCGACGGCTTTCAGGTACTTCTGGGCTTGTGGCGGAATCGTCAGTCGGGCGGATCGAGCCTGAGACGCGTGGGCGCGTTTCAGATTCCGCCGGCTGTGGGGCGGTTATGGGACGTGTCGCGGAGAATGAACTTGTCGGCAGGACTGTGGGCGAAACCTCCGGTCCGGAAGCGGTCTGAGCCTGCGCCAGGGACGTTGGGCGGGGAATGGTAAAAGTTGGGGCGCCGACCTTTAGTTCAGTATCAAAATGAGCCTTAGGCTCGATTTGAGCGTCATTTTCCGTCGGCGCTAAAGGCGGCATCTCGAAAATTGGTTCAACGCGCTTTTCAATGAGTTCTTTGAACTCATCGAAAGCTGCTTTTAATTCCTTGTTCTCGCCGGACTGGGTCATGCTGTCTCGCCTACTGGGCGCTGGGTTTTCCCCAGCGTCATCCTTATCTTATTCGCCGGGATAAAACCGGATCTCGTTTATGATAAAATCAAAAAATTGTGGCGGTTATTCGCCAGAGTGAAAGGATTTCAGCAGTCGAGTCCCGCTTATTAAAGCCTTAAGGGACCACAAGGACTTTTTTCCACTCACTTAAGTTGGAAGAAATGTAAATAAGGCGAATTGCATCGGCGGCAATCAATTTTTACACTCCCAATAATCTTTTCTACTCATACTTATATCGGAAAAAGAATGGCGGCTGGTAGTCTACCGAGGCGGGTGAGGCGCAGGCTTTCTTTTGCGCTTGTAGCTTTCTCTGTCTTTATATTAAACGCCGCGGCACAAGAGACTTCTCCTCCCGATGAGCAGGGGCTCGCGCCGATCGAATTGCTCGGCAAGCGTGTTTTTGAAGATAAAACTTTATCTCGGCCTCAAGGAGTCGCCTGCGCCTCCTGTCATCAAGCTCAACAAGCCTATCAAGGAAATAATGGTTCTTCTATCGCGGCGTTTGCACGCGGCGCGGCGCCAAATACGCTGGGCAAGCGTAATACGCCGACGCTGATGTACGCTTCCTTTTCTCCGCCCTTTAGTTTTGTTGAAGAGAAAGATGTCAGAACGGGACATCGCGAGATGATACCTGTTGGGGGGCAGTTTTTCGACGGACGCGCAGCAACGCTTACTGAGCAAGTTGAAGGACCTTTATTCGATCCAGATGAAATGAACGCCGCATCAAAGAAAGATGTCGTTGATGCGATACGCTCAGGTCCCTATGCCGAGTTATTACGACAAGTTTTTGGCGAGAATATTTTCAATAATTATAACGAAGCGTTTGTGAAAATATCGCAAGCGGTGGCCTCTTTTGAGTCAAGTTCGCGCTTTCATCCTTTTAGCTCGAAGTTTGACGATTACTTACAGGGTAAAGCAGAGCTTACGTCGCAAGAACTTAAGGGATTTGCCCTTTTTAAAGATCCTAAAAAAGGCAATTGTCTTTCCTGCCATGTCGGCAAAGAAACCTCACATAATCCTCAGGATTGGCTTTTTACCGATTACACCTATGATGCCCTTGGCGGACCAAAACATCAGCAGGCGCGAAGCGGATCAAGACCCGACCTTGGCTTGTGCGCGCAACCCGACCTGGCAAAAAAGATACCGGCGCAAATGCGTCTTGATAGTTTCTGTGGCGCTTTTAAAGTGCCGACATTGCGCAATGTCGCACAAACCTCGCCATATTTACATAATGGCGTATTTGCAAACTTAAGTGATGTTGTTGCTTTCTATGCAACTCGAGATACTCAGCCCGCACGCTGGTTTCCACGTAACTCAAAAGGATCTGTCGAGAAGTTCAATGATCTGCCAAGATCTTTGCGCCGCAACGTTAATGTTTCAGAGGTCCCATATGATCGTAAATTGAACCAGTCTCCCCGCTTATCAGAAGCTGAGATTAGCGCAATTACAGCATTCCTTGCGACTTTAACGGATCGTGAGAAACATTAGCGCGTGGCGTTTTCATAGGTTTATTGCAGACCGTAATCATTTAATATGTTTTTTAATAACAGGTCAGGCTTTTTACCGCTGGTAAAAATCGCCCGACGTTCGTTAGAGGATTGTTGTATTAGTGATTGTTGGTAATTTTGCGTGAGTAAATAATCTACGCGTCGCGCAATTGCGGGCGCTGGGTTAATCCAGTCAACAGGCCAGGGCGCTAAACGATGAAACTCCCTAAGTAAAAGAGGGTAATGTGTGCAGGCTAAAACAATTGTGTCTGTCCGCTTACCATTAATTTCAACGAAACAGGGAGTAATTTCGTTTTTGATCTCGGCGTCGTTGATTTCCCCATGATGCATTGCTCGTTCAGCAAGGCTGGCGAGATGACTGGAGCCAACTAAAGTTACTAGGCAATGACCTGCAAATTGTGTGATCAATTGCTGTGTGTAATCACGCTTTACCGTTCCAGGCGTCGCTAACACGCTTATCATGTGAGAGCGTGACTGTTCTCCGGCAGGCTTAATAGCAGGCACTGTACCAATAAAAGGGATCATGGGCCAGCGGCGTCTTAAATGCGATAACACTAATGTTGAGGCTGTATTGCAGGCAATGACAACCATGTCCGGAGACTCTGTTGCAATTAAGCCGCTCATTATATTGAGCACGCGATCAATAAGCGCTGCTTCATTCCAGGAGCCATAGGGAAAGCCGGCGTCATCAGCGCAGTAAAGATAAGTTAAGTCTGGACGCAGTAGTATTATTTCTGAAAATACAGTCAGGCCGCCAAGGCCAGAGTCAAAGATAAGTATCTTGGGCGGGCAATTCATTCTAGCGATCCAAGAAATAAATAGGATCCGTGCGAATCAGACGACGGCGCATCATAGGGCGCTGTGAAGAAAATTCAGAACGGCAAATTGAAGACGCGAGACGGGGCGAGCGCGCCTTCAATAATTTCTCCAAAGGCGACGGGAACACCGCCGCATGCGGCGTAAACGATGCCCTCGTGTGGCGCATCGCGTCCGCGCAAAATGACAGTGCCGCCGCGTCGCAGCCGCGCTGCAGTATCTCGATCAACGATGATGCACGGAAGCGCTAAGAGGCCGGCTTCAACAGAGCTTAGAGCTGAAGCAGCCCTATTCTCATTTTCAATCTCATTGAGCGTGAAGGCGGCTTGTTCAGTAAATGGCCCAACGCGCGTTCGACGCAGCGCGGTGACATGACCCAGGCAGCCCAGTCGCCGTCCAAGATCGCGCGCAATAGCTCGAACATAGGCCCCTTTTCCGCATGTCATGGAAAAGCTAGCCTCTTCAATTGAGGCGCGGAGAAGGTTGAGAGAATAGATTTGCACAGTGCGCGGCGCTAATTCGACGACTTCTCCTTCTCGTGCGAGGTCATAGGCGCGTTCGCCGGCAATTTTGATGGCTGAAAACTGTGGGGGGATTTGTTTTATGGCGCCATGAAAATCAGGAAGGAGACTTTCGATTTTTTCTTGGGTCGGTCGTGAGAGGGACGTATTTATTATTCGCCCTTGAGAGTCGTCGGTATCTGTTTCTTCACCCCATCGAACGGTGAAGTGGTACGTTTTCTCGCCATCTTGAACAAATGGCACGGTCTTTGTCGCTTCCCCAAAGGCGACGGGAAGAATGCCTGACGCCAAAGGGTCTAATGTTCCGGCATGGCCTGCTTTTTGTGCGTTATAAAGGCGTTTTAACCGCGAGACCGCTTGTGTGGAGGTAAGGCCCGTCGGCTTATCGAGAGCAATCCAGCCATTGACGATAACGCGAGGCGTTTTCTGTTGAGTCATTAATTTGAGCCGTTGTCTTGCGGGTCTTTTTTTGGCGCGAGATCGCGTTTTACGCGGTCAGAATTCAGTAAGGCGTCGATACGAGAAACTGCGTCAAAACTATCGTCAATACGGAAGCGGACTTCTGGCGCAAATTTGAGATTAATTTCTTTAGCAATCTCGCCGCGAATAAAGCGCTTATGCCGATCTAATGCAGTGAGAATAGACTCTTCATCCTTGCCGCCCAAGGGCATAACATAAATTGTCGCAAGTTTGAGATCGGGGCTCATCTGCACGCGCGATACTGTAATCGTATGAGCGTCAAGGATAGGATCGCTGATGTGGCCGCGAGATAGAAATTGCGCGATAGAATGGCGTAAAAGTTCCGCAACGCGCAGCATACGTTGAGACGGCGTGGAATGAGATGACTGTCGAGTTCTTGGCATGGCGACCAGAGGCGCTAGAATTTATTGGCGGGATAGATCAGCAAGCGTTAGCTGGTTAAAAACTACGAGACTTTCTTCATTTTTGAAGAAAGCTCGCAGTAGTCGCGTCAGAGCGATCGTTTAATTTCTTCGATACGATAACACTCGATCACATCCCCAGCGCGCATGTCCTGATAATTTTCAAACGCCATGCCGCATTCCTGCCCAGCAGTAACTTCCTTAACCTCATCTTTAAATCGTTTGAGGGTAGAAAGTTTTCCTTCATGCACAACAACATTGTCGCGAATAAGTCGAACATTCGCCCCGCGTTCAACATTGCCGTCAGTTACGCGGCAGCCCGCGACCTTGCCCACTTTGGAAATGTCGAAAACTTCCAGGATTGACGCATTGCCGAGCATGGTCTCGCGCAATGTGGGCGCGAGTAACCCGGACATGGCGCTCTTCACGTCATCAACGAGGTTATAAATGATATTGTAATAGCGGATCTCAATGCCAGAGCGTTCTGCGGCTTCTCGAGCTTCTTTATGCGCCCGCACATTAAAGCCGATTACTGCCGCTCCTGAAGCTTCAGCGAGCGAAACGTCCGACTCAGAGATCCCGCCGACGCCACAATGCACAACACGCGCGCCAACTTCATCCGTGCCGAGTTTCTCCAACGCGGCGACAATAGCCTCTACAGAGCCTTGAACATCGCCCTTTATGACCAGCGGAAATTCTTTTCTGCCAGCAGCTTTGAGTTGGCTCATCATATCTGTGAGCGAACCGCGGGCTGATCCGCCGCGCGCAGCAATTTTATCGCGTTTTTGACGCTCGCGATATTCAGTGATTTCACGCGCACGCGCTTCAGACTCAACCACCGCCACGCGATCGCCGGCTTCGGGCGTGCCGCTGAAGCCTAAAATTTCTACTGGGAAGGATGGACCCGCTTCCTGTCTTGCTTGACCTTTGTCGTCAAGCAAGGCGCGCACGCGGCCCCATTGCGTTCCCGCGACCACTATGTCGCCAGTGCGGAGCGCTCCGCGCTGCACGAGCATAGTTGCAACTGGGCCGCGTCCCTTATCTAAACGCGCTTCAATCACAGTGCCCTCGGCAGCTCGGTCTGGATTGGCCTTAAGGTCCAAGACCTCCGCTTGCAGAGAGATTGCCTCCAGCAATTTATCCAAATTGAGCTTTTGCTTTGCGGAAACTTCAACTTCCAGCGTTTCGCCGCCCATGCTCTCGACCTGAACTTCATGTTGAAGGAGTTCAGTGCGCACTCTTTCAGGCTTTGCGTCGGGCTTGTCGACTTTATTGATCGCGACAACAAGCGGGGCGCCTGCCGCGCGCGCGTGATGAATCGCCTCAATTGTTTGAGGCATGACGCCATCGTCGGCAGCGACAACCAATACAACAATGTCTGTTACTTTAGCGCCGCGGGCGCGCATTGCTGTAAAGGCGGCGTGACCTGGCGTATCAATGAAGGTGACGGCATGGCCGTTTGGCGCGGTGACTTGATAGGCGCCAATGTGTTGCGTGATGCCGCCCGCTTCTCCCGAGACCACATTGGCCTGACGGATAGCGTCAAGCAATGAGGTTTTACCGTGGTCGACGTGTCCCATGATCGTTACAACGGGTGGACGCGGCTGCAGATTGGAGCCGTCGTCTGGGATGTCGAAAAGTCCCTCTTCAACATCAGACTCAGCGACACGCTTAACAGCATGGCCCATTTCTTCTGCGACAAGTTGCGCTGTATCTGCATCAATCACATCAGTGATTTTATGCATTGCGCCTTGTTTCATGAGCAAACGAATGACATCCACGCCGCGTTCAGACATACGGTTGGCGAGTTCTTGAATCGTGATGGTTTCAGGCAGAACGACTTCGCGACTGATTTTTTCTTTTGGCTCCGCCGTTCCCATGCCTTTCAAACGTTGAACGCGACGACGGAAAGAGGCGACTGAGCGCATCCGCTCCTCGCCTTCTCCGCTAGTTGCCGTTGTCACGGTCAACCGGCTACGATTTTTCATTTCGCCGCCGCGCGAGGGCGTGGGGCGGGGCGGGGTGGGTTGCGCAAAGCCGCCAATTGTCCGAACAGGACCACGCTTGGCTGCGGGTTCAGCCTGTGGCGCGCGGGACGCCGTTTTTGTTCCTGTTGGTTCGCTGGCCGCCCCATCCTGAGGCAAGCGCCTGCGCGCTTCTTCTTCCGATTTCCGACGCGATTCAGCTTCCCGGGCAAGCCGCTCTTCTTCCTCGCGTTTGCGGGCGCTAGCGGCAGCTCGTTCTTCGTGTTCTCGAGCCTCGCGCTCTGTTCTAGCGCGCGCTTCGATTTCTGCGCGTTTACGATCCTCATCTTCACGAGAGCGCGCATCGACCAACGCCCGAGCCCGAGCTTCCCGTTCATCATCAGTGAGTTCACGCAGCACAACGCCTGAGGCCGCTCTCGGGGCGGCAGGCCGTTTTGTTTCTGGTTTGGTGGGCGGCGGGGCGGGGGGGGGTGGGGGGGGA
>DHWC01000124.1:30142-39041 GCA_002412985.1 Methylocystaceae bacterium UBA5192
AGACGCGGCGTTGGGGCGGCAGTCGGCGGGACGGCTGCAGCTGCGGGCTTGCTTGTCTCACTGCCTCCTGGCGCGCGTCTGCGAACCTTTTCAACCACGACCACTTTTGAGCGACCGTGGGAAAAGCTTTGACGCACCATGCCTTGTTCCGTCGTACGCGGCTTTAAATGCAACGTTTTCGACGGAGCAACGGTCAAAGTCTTGTCGCCGTTATTATCGCTCTCACTCATCCAGCTTCCGATCCTGCGCCGCTTCCGGCCCGATAATTTTCTTCATCTACCACGTCCAGCTGCGCAGCTGTGACGCTTATGTGCCCATCATTCAAGTTCTCTAAACTGTCGCCCTCGAGGGATATCCCTCTATAACCCGCCAGTTTTCGGCAACGCTCTAGAAAACTTTCGCAAGCGCCGCCTTTGACAAGCGCTGCATGTATCACATTTGTGCGCCCTAAAGCCAAATCCAATTGGTTTGAGCGAAATAAGCCGACAATTGGCGCTGTCGTTGCGCCACAGCGCCGCGCAAATTGGCGTAATTTACGTTTGCCGTCCGCGCCGCCGTCCAAAGCCGCGATTAACCCAATCACATTTCCTTTTTCGAGGGCCTCAACGACCTTATTGAAGCCATTGATCACAGCTCCGCCCTTGTTCGCCAAGGCGAGCATCTGCAGGCAATCGGTTTCGAGCAATCGATCAACCGTATCAGCAAGTTCGGGCCCCGACTCGATTTTTTCTTTCAATCCCTTTGAGAACAGACCTTTTTTTGACGCTTGCGCCACAAGCTCAGCGCGGGCTTCCACCCAAACCCCGCGTCCAGGTAGGCGAGCGCGTATATCTGGCGTGATTATCCCGTCTGGCCCACGGACAAAACGGATCATGGTCTGCGGCGCGCCTCGTCGGCGCGTCACAACGCAAGTGCGCTCAGATCCTTCTGTCTCTGTGGGGGGAAGCTGCATCAATTCTCTGTCGTCGCCTCAGCTGCTTCAGTTGTTTCATCGACTTCGAGGGATGCGGCCTCAATCCAGCCAGCCTGGACGCGGGCCGCCATAATCATTGCCTCCGCTTCTTCGCGGGAGAGTTCAAGCCCATCGAAATAGCCAGGATTTTTAATGGTCTCGCCGTCTTTCTTCTCGCTCCAGCCGACCAGGTCGTCTGTCACGCAGCCAGCAAAGTCTTCTATTGTTTTTACGTCGTTTTCGCCAAGACGCACCAACATTGCTGTGGTTAGGCCATCCAAATCGCGTAACTCATCGGTAACGCCTAATTGCACGCGACGAATTTCATTTTCCGCCTCAACGCGCTCGAGATAACTACGCGCACGCTCTTGAATTTCGCCAGCCGTTTCTTCGTCGAAACCTTCAATTGTCGCAAGTTCGCCCAATTCGACAAACGCGAGCTCTTCTACTGAGCGGAAGCCCTCTGAGGCTAGGAGACGTCCGACAACTTCGTCAACGTCAATCGCGCTCATAAATACTTTTGTTCGCTCGACAAATTCTTTCTCGCGGCGTTCCGACTCCTCGGCTTCGGTAAGAATATCAATATCCCAACCTGTAAGCTGTGAAGCTAAGCGGACATTTTGTCCGCGGCGTCCAATCGCCAAAGATAATTGATCGTCTGGTACGACAACTTCAATGCGAGAGCTGTCTTCATCAAGGACCACTTTAACTACTTCCGCAGGTTGCAGGGCGTTAACGATAAAAGTCGCTGCATCTGCAGACCAGGGGATAATATCAATGCGTTCGCCCTGTAACTCCTGTACGACAGCTTGGACGCGAGAACCGCGCATGCCAACGCATGCGCCTACGGGATCGATGGACGAATCTCTGGAAATAACCGCAATTTTAGCGCGAGAACCTGGATCGCGGGCGACAGATTTTACCTCGATCACTCCGTCGTAAATTTCCGGAACTTCTTGTTTGAAAAGTTTTGACATGAATTGCGGATGCGTTCTGGATAGAAAAATCTGCGGGCCGCGTTGTTCGCGTCGGACGTCGTAGACATAAGCGCGCGCACGGTCGCCGGGGCGGAACATCTCGCGAGGAATCATCTCATCACGTCGCACAACGCCTTCGCCGCGTCCCAGATCGATGATCACATTGCCATATTCAACGCGCTTGACGACGCCATTTACGATCTCGCCGATGCGATCCTTATATTCTTCATACTGTCTGTCGCGTTCAGCTTCGCGCACCTTCTGCACAATGATTTGTTTTGCCGATTGTGCGGCTATGCGGCCAAAATCGAAGGGCGGCAGCGTTTCGGAGATCCAATCTCCAGATTGCGCAGCGGGGTTTCTTTTGCGCGCGTCGTCGAGTGAAATCTGTGTTGAGTCATTTTCAACAACGTCGACGACGAGGAGCAACCGAGAGAAGCGCACTTCGCCGGTGCGTTGATTAATTTCTGCGCGCACTTCCGTTTCTAGACCGTAGCGCGACCTGGCGGCTTTTTGCAGCGCATCTTCCATTGAGGCGATGACAATTGCGCGATCAATAGATTTCTCTCGTGCGACTGCATCCGCGATTTGAAGAATTTCAAGTCTGTTGGCGCTTACGGCCATGTTCACTCTCCCTCGGAGTTGGCGGTGCGGGGTTTTGTTGGCCCGCCCCCCTTCTTAAAACTTGTTTGAATGCCTGCAGGCGTTAAGGGTTTGGCTTTTGTTTTGGCGTCTGTGCGAAAGCGTCCAGGGCCCCGACGTGGACGCTCTAGTTCTTCTGCGGTCTGCGTTTGTTGAGGATGTTCGGTTTGTTGAAGTTTGCCGGCGCGCAGGGATTGGCGGATTAAGGCCTCTGTGAGCATTAATTTCGCTTCGTCGAGATGGCGCAGCGGCAGCGTTACATGTGTCGTTTCGTCCGGGCGGGCGTCAGTGCGCTCAAGCGTCAAAAGCGCATCATTGCCTTCGCCTTCAAGGGCTCGAATTAATCCCCGAAAACGTTTGCGACCGTTTTCTAAGGGTTGCGTCAGTTCGATACGCGCCTCGTGATCGATTGCGCGCGCAAAGTCAGATACGCGCACTAACGGACGGTCAACGCCAGGGGAAGAAATTTCGAGACGATATTCGCTTGTGATGAGATCCGAGACATCCAGTTCTGGCGACACCGCCTGACTGATTTCTTCACAATCCTCAATTGTAATTGTGCCATCAGGCCGTTCTGCCATGATTTGTAATACTGGGCCGTTTTGCTGCAACAATCGCGCGCGCACGAGGCGAAAGCCAAGTTGCTTTAAGACTGGATCGATCAGGTGGGCGACCCGGGCGGCAATACCGGTTTCGGCAATGAGGCGCGCTTCATCGAGCGCTGCTTCATTTTGCTGCGTTGTCGGGAGGGGATGCGTGTTTCGTGCGTCTTGCATTCGCCATACAAAAAAGAGCGGGTCCCTGGGGGGCCCACTCTCAAAATTCGACCATCTGACGATGACCGTTATGAGAAGGAAGTTGTGGTCTTATACACCCGGGCTAGGACTTCTTGCAAGAAGAAGCTGAGTGGGCGTTTCTGTTGACCAAGATCTGTCCTCTATCAGGAAACGCCAAGCTTTTTTTGCAGATTTGTAGAAGAGGTCGTGTATTGGAAGAGTAATTTTTTATCAGGGTAAATGTAGCGATGCGCTTTTTGCGCCGCCAGGGCCCCCTCGTGGAAGCCAGACAGGATCAGTTTCAGCTTGCCCGGATAGGAGTTGATGTCGCCCACAGCAAAGATGCCTGGATGGCTGGTTTCAAATTTTTCAGTGTCGACGGGAACAAGATTTTCATTGAGATTCAGGCCCCAGTCTGCAACTGGCCCAAGTTTCATGGTCAGACCAAAAAATGGCATGAGCCGTTGGCAGGATAATTTCTCAATGGTGCCGTCATTCGTCTTCAGCATTGCTGCGGCCAGTTGGCCTTCATTGCCCTCGACTTGCGTGATTTGACCAAGTTTAAAGGCAATTTTTCCTTTAGCGACAAGTTCCTGCATTGCTGAAACCGAGTGGGGAGCCGCGCGGAAAGCGTCGCGACGGTGCACAAGCGTTAAACTCTTGGCGATGGGTTCTAGGTTGAGAGTCCAATCCAAAGCGCTGTCGCCGCCGCCCACGATCACGACGTCCTTGTCTCGAAAATCCTCCATCTGGCGAACGGCGTAGAAAACGGATTTTCCCTCATACTGATCTATTTCTGGAATGGGGGGCTTTTTTGGCTGGAAAGACCCGCCGCCTGCCGCGACGATCACAACTTTGGCGTTGAAGATTTTTCCCGCGTCAGTCGTTAAGCGAAAGGCGGGGGCCTGCTCTGTGCCCAGTGACGCTAGGGTTTCGACCATCTCATTGAAATGAAACGTCGGACCGAAGGGATCAATCTGTTGCAAGAGATTGTCAGTTAATCCTTGGCCTGTAACCAAGGGCAGCCCAGGAATGTCGTAAATTGGTTTCTCAGGGTAGAGTTCTGAGCATTGGCCGCCAGCGCGCGGCAAAATGTCGATGATATGGGCTTTGATATCCAGTAAGCCTAATTCGAAAACGGTGAAGAGTCCGGCTGGACCGGCGCCTATGATCACAACGTCAGTATTGATCTCGGCGGCGTTAGGATGGGACATAACTCATTCCTTGGAGTTCATAGATTTATCGAGCGACCTAGGACGGGCTGGTCTACTCGGTCGAAAGGGCTTGCGCCGATGACACGGCGCGGCCCGCCAAGACGATTGCTCCACCAAGCCTAAATCCAGCATCTATATTCTGGCGGCCATGGCTAGAGTTGTCTGCGGCGGTTAAAATAGTAAATTTCATATAAAACAGATGGTTATGTGAGTTGTGCGGTCAGCCCTGTTGCGAGGGCGTTTTGACGATCAGCCCATCGAGCTCTGGTCGCACCGTTATTTGACAACACAATCGTGAGTTTGGTTGGACGTCGAAGGCAAAGTCCAGCATATCCTCTTCCATCTGAGAGGCCTTGCCAGTTTTTTCGCTCCAGGCGCTATCAACATAGACATGACAGGTGGCGCAAGCGCAAGCTCCGCCACACTCAGCCGCGATCTCAGGAATATCATTTCGTCGAGCCGTTTCCATCACAGTCGAGCCAACTTCGCCTTCGACCGTGCGGGCTTGGCCGTGCGAGTCGACAAAAGTGATCTTTACCTTCGTTGGCGCGCCGCCGCCGGGTTCTGCCCCGTAATAGGCGGCTGTGTCGCGGAAGTTGATCTTCACCATGACGCTTGTCTCTTTCCTGTATCCGGCGCGGAGAGTTTATAGAGCCCAGGCAATTTGGGGTGACTTGGCTTGTCCGCGGTCCATCAGCGCAGAAATCTGCGTTTACTGATGATCGATTAGCATCGGCTAGAAGGCGATGCTAGCCCCGAATATCGACTTTTCGCATCTCTTGCTTCAACGCCGCAGGAACTAGCGGCTTTTACTCTTCGACTTTAACGGCGGCGCCGACTTCTGATCATCTTCTGTCCGGCTTTCTGGCGGCGCGAGCTGAGGTGCTTGTTGTTGAGAGGGGCCAAAGATGAATTGAGAAGGATCGCGTTCAATAGAGCGGAGCGTGCGGTCAAGCGTATGGATCGCCGTCCTACCGTCGATTGCAAGGCCTTCATATTGTTTTAAGCCAACGGAAGAGAATTTATTTAAATTTGCCAAAGCGCTTGCGAGATCATTGGTAATTTGTGTGAGCTTCTTTTGATCGAGCGCCTTTAAGCCATGTGTGAATTCAGCGGTATCGTGAAGGATCGACGCGACATGTTGAGAGTTATCTGCAAGCGTTTTCGTGAATACTTCCGCATTCTTGATTGTTGCGCCAAGCGATCCTGCATTATCGTCAAGTAATTTATTAAGTTTTATAAGTAATTCGCCTGCTTTAGCCGAAAGTTCATGTGCATTGCCAAGCAAATTTTGCATTTCTGATCTTTGCGCTTGAATTTCAGGGTAATCTTGTCCCTCTTGCGCTTGCAGCGCTGGGGCGTTCATAGTGCCGCCCACCAGCAACACGTCGGCGACGCCTGTAAAACCGCGCTGGTCTAGACGCGCCCGGGTGTCCACCTTAACTGGCGTGCGATGATCAATGGCGGCCAGGACATCTACTTTACTGGGGTCGCTTTGCGAGATCTCTAGGCGTGTGACCTCGCCAACTTTTAAGCCATTGA
The DNA here is from genome assembly GCA_002412985.1 of Methylocystaceae bacterium UBA5192. GTDB lineage: Bacteria > Pseudomonadota > Alphaproteobacteria > Rhizobiales > Beijerinckiaceae > Methylocystis. Next base: position 36,246 of record DHWC01000124.1, read on the forward strand.
AAAGGACAGGCGATCCTTTTGACAGGCCGGAGACGGTGCCAGAGAAAACAATTCGATATGTTTGTTGAGCGCCCAACTGGCTTGGGCCAGAGAACCAATAGACAAAGCCGAACGCCGCTAGGGCGATCGCCAGCGTGAAGGCTCCGATCAGAGCAAAATTGGCGCGCGTTTCCATCAACTATTCCTGTAATCGCCAAATGTGCTGGTTAAGCGTCCGCCACGGACACCATGAAAATAGGCTTTAAGCCAAGGATGCGGCGACTCCAGCAGATTTTTGAGCGGGCCTTGGGCGATGACTTTGCCGTCGGCTAGCGCCGCCACCCTGTCGCAGATCGAGTAAAGACTATCAAGGTCATGGGTGACCATAAACACAGTCAATCCCAGAGAGTGTTGGAGCGTACTGATCAGTTCGTCAAACTCCGCCGCTCCGATTGGATCCAATCCTGAGGTGGGTTCGTCTAGAAAGAGAAGTTCGGGATCTAACGCAAGCGCGCGCGCTAAAGCAGCGCGTTTTACCATGCCGCCCGAGAGTTCAGAGGGGAATTTATCTGCTGCGTCTATGCTTAGGCCAACGAGCTCAATTTTGAGCATCGCTAACTCATCCATAAGTTTTTGCGAGATCTGCCGCATTTCACGCATTGGCATTTGAATATTTTGTTTGACCGTAAGACCAGAAAATAACGCGCCATTTTGAAACAAGACGCCCCAGCGTTGCTCGAGCGCTCGTCGATGTGCGGGATCAAGCGCGTTACGATTTTGGCCAAAAATTTCAATAGAACCGGCCCGGATAGGCACAAGTCCCAAAATAGCGCGCGTAAGAACGGATTTGCCTTGACCTGAGCCGCCAACGAAACCGAGCACTTCTCCGCGATAGACATCGAGATTTAAGCGGTTCATCACTAGCTTTTCGCCAAATCCCACAACAAGATCACGTACGCGAATAATAACTTCGCCATCTTGGTTGGTCATTTCCGTTTGTGAGCGCGCTGCATCAACTAATGTCATATGCGGCTCAATAATTTATTGCAGCAAAAAACATTGCGAACAGTCCGTCTAAAACAATCACCATAAAGATGGATTTAACAACCGATGAGGTTACCTGGCGGCCAAGCGACTCGGCGGAGCCCTCTGTCGCTAAACCGTCCATGGCGGCGATAAGGCCAATTACAAGGGCCATAAACGGGGCTTTGATCAAACCAACAGCAAAGGTGCGGAAGGCGATGGCGGCTTTTAATAAAGACAAAAAAGCGACGGGACTGATATCGCCATATCCCCAAGCGACCACCATGCCGCCAAGAAGCGCTGACATATCGGCGATAAAGGTTAGGATTGGAAGAGCGCACACAAGGGCGAGGACGCGGGGCGCAATCAATACTTCATTTGCCGATAATCCCATGACGCGGAGCGCATCGATTTCTTCCCGCATCTTCATTGAACCAATTTCTGCGGTTATTGCGGAGCCAGAGCGGCCTGCAATCATGATAGAGGTCAATAAGACGCCTAATTCGCGTAAGACCAAAATGCCGATGAGATCGACGGCGAGACTGCTGGCGCCGAATCTTTCAAGTTGGAAAATGCCTTGTTGCGCGACAATTGCGCCAACGAGGATATTGATCAAAATAATGATAGGGGCGCTGCGCAGGCCAATGGACTCAATATGGGAGACAAGCGCAGTAAAACGAAAATGTTTCGGATTTGCGGCTACATAAGCTAGGGTTGAGACGAATTCGCCCAGGAAGGCGACACCGCGGTAGAAATCATGGAACGCGCCGACGACCGAGGCGCCCAGATCAACGAGAAGATCAAAGATTAGTGGCGAGCGATGGCGTGGGGGAGGATGAAAATCGCGGTAGGCCGCCTCGCGAAGCATGGCCTCATACTCTGGGCGGATCCGCTCGAGCGCGACGCTGATCCGGGCTTGCGTCAATTCTCGTTGCGCCCTGTTGATTACCCAGGCACCCGCGGTATCAAGATGGGAAACAGCTTGTAAATCAATGATAAGGCTTGTGGCGTGGCTACCGTGCTCCACGATTTTTTGGGCGTTGATCTCAAGCAGACGCGATGCGGCAAGGGTCCAATCCCCTGAAAGGCTCATACGCCCAACGCCAGCAAGCGAAACCTCTGGCGGATATTGGAGTGACTCGGCGCTCATGCATCCCGATTAGTCGATAAAGTTGCAAAATGTCTTAACTACGTGAATAGGCCTCAGCAAGCAGCTTAAAGCTAGCTTTTTGTTGAGAGGGAGATAAAAAATTGCCAACGACACTCAAGATTGCCGTTGAGACTTTTCCAATTGTAGGAAAATTTGTTATTTCCCGGGGAGCAAAAACGCAGGCGCAAGTTGTCACCGCGACATTGAGTTTTGACGGTAAAGAAGGTCGAGGCGAATGCGTTCCCTATGCGCGTTATGGCGAGAGCGTTGAAAGCGTTGTTGCAATAATTGAGGCCCAGCGTGAGGCTATATCCGCTGGTTTGGATCGAGCTGGGTTGCAAAGGCGCTTGCCGCCGGGAGCCGCGCGAAACGCCTTAGATTGCGCATTTTGGGATTTAGAAGCCAAGCTCTCCACCCAGCCGGCATTTAGGCGCGCTGGGTTGGATCGGCTTGATCCCTTGATCACCGCCTACACGCTTTCAGTTGGTTCCCCAGAAGATATGAAATGCGCTGCCTTGCAAGCGGCGGGTCGACCGCTCCTAAAGGTAAAATTAGCAGGGGATGGAGATGACGCGCGTCTCGCCGCTGTTCGAGAGGCTGCGCCACACGCTACCTTGATCGTCGATGCTAATGAAGCTTGGCGC
>DHWC01000124.1:39362-49995 GCA_002412985.1 Methylocystaceae bacterium UBA5192
CTGAAACGCTCGCTGCGAATTTATCTGCTTGCGCGCATTACGGCGTGGCCTTGGTAGAACAGCCCTTACCTGCAGGCCAGGACGAGATTTTAGCGGATATCCCTCACCCCGTGCCAATTTGCGCAGATGAAAGCGCACATGACACAGCCTCCTTGGCGGCGTTGAAAGGACGTTATGACGCGGTCAACATAAAGTTAGACAAAACTGGAGGGCTCACTGAGGCGTTGATTATGGCTGAGCAGGCGCAGAAGCTTGGCTTTGAGATTATGGCGGGCTGTATGGTTGGCACATCTTTGGCGATGGCGCCTGCAGTTCTCATCGGGCAAATAGCCTCATATGTCGATTTGGACGGACCTTTGCTCTTGGCGTACGATCGTTCGCCGGGACTCATTTATGATGGGTCAAAGCTTATGTCGCCAACGCCTGATCTTTGGGGTTAACCGATCGGGCGCTCTGGCGCTCAATTATCCGTCGTGACAGCTTCGCCAGCGCCCAGCCACCCGAGTATGCCGCCACTATAGTGGGTATCGATATCTGTGCGACCAGCCTGCTGCGCTTTCTCCATGGCGGTAATAGATCGACGGCCTGAACGGCAATAAATGATAATTTTTTTGCCCGGCAGGGGCGGAGGCAATTTATCCGTTTCAAATTGCGAAAGCGGATTAAAGAGGGCCCCATGAATGTGGCCGGCGGCGTATTCGTCGGCCTCGCGCACGTCAACAAGCACGATAGTGCTATCTGACAGTCCAGCCTTTAGATCGTCGAGAGTGATATCGTTAAAAGGTTTTGAATCGCTCACGTTTTATGTCCCTAATTATTTTAGTGGCGGGTTATTTACTGACTCAGCGGCGCTCGGTCTATCCTGTATTGCGCAGACCCGCAGCGACGCCGTTGATTGAGGTGAGAATGCCTTCGCGTATTTCTGGGTCCGTCTGGCCGTCGCGGTGACGCCGGATTAATTCAGCCTGAAGATAGTTTAGCGGCGCAATATAAGGGAAGCGATTTTTTATTGACCGCGCTAGCGTAGGGTTATCAATTAAGCGAACTTTTGTGCCGAGTATTTTTTCAAGCGCATCAATCGAGCGTTTGTGCTCGGTTTCAATCATACCAAAAATACGATCAGCTAATGCGCGATCTTCAACAAGATTGGCGTAATGTCTCGCGATAGATAAATCTGTTTTTGCAAGTATCATATCTATGTTGGACAGGAGCGACCGAAAAAAAGGCCATTCGCGACTCATGCGTTGTAATAAGTTAAGTCGGGTCGCGCTATCTTGCGAAAGAAATAACTCTATAGCTGAGCCAAAGCCAAACCAACCTGGCAAGGCAACGCGAGCTTGAGCCCAAGAAAAGCTCCAAGGGATAGCGCGAAGATCTTCAATGCGTCGCGAAGGTTTGCGCGAAGATGGTCGTGAGCCAATATTAAGAGAAGCAATCTCAGAGATTGGCGTTGCAGCAAAAAAATAATCGACAAAACCTTGCGTGTTGTAGACCAGGCCACGATAGGCGGAAATGCTTGCTTGGGAGAGTTCTTCAGCTGTGGTTAGGAACTCTGTATCTGGTGTTTTTCGCTGAGATAATAATGTGGCCTCTAAGGTCGCCGCTACAAGTAATTCAAGATTAACTCTGCCAATTTTCGGATTGGCGTATTTTGAGGCGATGACTTCACCTTGTTCGGTCAAGCGGATTTGGCCATTTACCGTGCCAGGGGGTTGCGCGAGTATTGCATCATAGCTTGGTCCGCCGCCCCGCCCCACCGTACCGCCGCGTCCGTGAAAAAGGCGCATCGTGATGTTGGGTATGGAGGCGAAGAACTCCGCCAGTGCTGTTGATCCTCGATATAGCTCCCAGATGCTTGTAAGAATCCCGCCGTCTTTATTGCTATCTGAATAGCCCAACATGATATCTTGTTGTCCGCTTGAATTGCTGACAAGACGTAAAACGCCAGGCAATGCATAGAAATCGCGCATGATAGAAGCGGCGTTGCGTAAATCGTCAATTGTTTCAAACAGCGGGGTTACGATTAAATCTGCTGCAGCGATGTCAAAGTCGCGGGGATCAAGCGTTCCGCGCATCAGCCCGCACTCTTTTTGCAGCACAAGTACTTCAAGGAGATCGCTAACGGTCTCGGTATGACTGACAATATAATGTCGGATAGCCTCATCGCCATAAAGCCGTCTCATCTGTGCGGCGCGTTCTAATATCGCAAGCTCGCTCAATGCGGCTTCGCTATAGGCGCAGGCAGTCAAACGGATAGGGCGTGGATCGCATAATAGACGCAGAAGCAATTCCTGCTTTTGGCTTTCGGATCGTTGGGGATAATCGTCCGCGATGCGCGCGGCTGCTAAAAGCTCAGAGAGTGTTTCTTCGTGACGATCCGAGCTTTGTCGTAAATCAAGCGTCGCAAGATGGAAGCCAAAAACCTCCACTGCGCGGATCAGGGGTTCGAGACGCTGTGAAGCGATCACTTCGCTGTGATGGATCCGGAGAGATTCATCGATCGTGACGAGATCCGCCAAAAACGCCCAGGAGTTGCCATAGGACTCGCCCGGCGCCAGAGCGTGACGCACCGCTTGGCCTCCGGTAAGTTTTTCAAGCGTTCCCGCCAGTCGTGAATAAACGCCAATCAGTGCGCGTCGATAGGGCTCGTTGTCACGATGTGGATTATCGTCGCCTGAACGCGCCGCAAGCTCTTCCAATGCGCGCGTGGCGCCAGCGTAACGGCGAGATATTGAAAGCTCCGCACCCAGTTCATGCACCTCAGTAAGATAAAAACGCAGCGCCGTTTCGCTTTGCATACGCAAAGCAGTAGAAAGCGACTCTGCGGTTACATTTGGATTACCGTCTCGATCTCCGCCAACCCAAGCACCCATTCGCAAAAACGGCGGTACGCGGAGGCCTTCTAAACGCGCTTCTATATCGGCGTAAAGCTTGGGGATTTCGCGTAAAAAAGTCGCACGATAATAGCCAAGAGAATTTTCTATTTCATCTCTTACAGTCAATCGCGTTTCTCTCAACAGCTCGGTTTGCCATAGTTGAGAAACGCGGGCGCGTAATTGCATCTCATTTCTGGTTAAATCACTTTTATTGTGAAGATAGGCCCGCGCCTCGAGTAATTTAAAAATAGCATGTTCAGTGTCTAGAAGACTTTTGCGCCGCACTTCCGTTGGATGCGCTGTCAAAACAGGCGATATCCAGCCGCGTGAAAGAGCGGATGCGATTTTCCCAGGACTTACAGCCGCTTTTTTGAGGTGAGTAAAAGAGCGCGCTAAGCTAGGTTCGTTTTCCTGAGCGGCCGCTGCATTTGATTGTCCCTGCGCGCGCAGCTGCACGGGATGTAGGTCTTCAGCGATATTGGCGAGATGTGAAAAATAGCTAAAAGCTCGGATTACTGCGCAGGCCTCTTTGGCTGTTAACGCTCGCAACAGGCTGTCAAGTTTAATACTAGCGGTTGGATCCAAATTGCGGCTTGCGGCGACAGAGAGGCGGCGGATAGTCTCAACGCGTTCATACGCTTCGATGCCTTCGTGTTCGCGAACAGCTTCACCCAAAAGACGACCTAAGAGTCGAATATCTTCATTCAATGTCTCATCGCCACGCGGCGCGTCGCCTTCATGGAGCGCGGCTTCAGTATTTGCTGGCGTTTCTGCGCTCAGGGGCGACGGTGTTTGTGTTTCGACGCTCATCCTGTTTCGTTAACCTTTCCCTCGCGCTGGCTGGTCACCAGCGCCGGTAATCCTATAGCAGGCTTGAGGCCAATTGCCGATGCTGAGAAGAAGCCGGGGTTGGGGGGATCGTTGTAATTGGCCGTCCAGCACTTGTTCGAAAGCGCGACCGCGCCTATAGATCCGCTTCGCCGCCGCTTCATCAACTCATGGGCGCATGCGCTCGGTTTTATTGGTTGTAACATGCTGACGACAACAGAAATCGCTATTTTTCTTGGTCTTGGGGTATTATTCGCCGGCGGCTTAATCATTGTTTCACGTTGGGCTGAAACCCGGCCCGCCTTGTTAGCCGCCTATGCGCTGATTGCGGCGTCTTTTCTTTTCGTGGGATTTGCGATCCGAGCAGAAAATGCGGCGACTTGGATTGGTTTCGAAATGACGGGGGTCGCTATTTTTGGCACGCTTGCAGGATTAACAATTGTTGGTTCTGCCTGGTTTGTCGTAGCTGGGCTTGCCCTCCATCCAGTTTGGGCGCTGTACATTCATTATTTCGGGGCGGGGGCGGTCTTTGCGCCCGCACCATTTGTTTGGGCGAGCGTGGGTTTTGACATTGCAGCGGCGCTTTATGTCCTAGTCAGTATTCTAAATGGCGCCGATAAAAAGAAGCATCAAGCTCTTGCGCCCCAGCGGCGACGCAAAGGAGAGGGCGCATGAACGGGCCTGCAAATTTTATTGTGCGCCATGATTGGACGATTGAAGAAATTGTCGCTCTTCATAACCAGCCGCTGCTTGATCTAATAGCGCAGGCAAATAGCGTTCATCGACGCTTTCATGATGTAAGCGATGTGCAGAAAGCCGCGCTTTTATCGATCAAGACAGGCGGATGTCCAGAAGATTGCTCCTATTGTCCGCAATCTGCTCATCATCGCGAGGTCAAGCTTGATCGCGTGGAGCTTATGGAAACAAAAGATGTCTTAGCAGCTGCGAAAACAGCAAAAGAGGCTGGAGCGGATCGATTTTGCATGGGGGCCGCCTGGCGTTCAGCCCCAGAGGGTAAGCGGTTTGATGCTGTTTTGGATATGGTGCGCGGCGTGCGTGAAATGGGAATGGAAGCCTGCGTTACTCTCGGCATGTTGACTGAGTCGCAAGCTCAGCGTCTCGTTGATGCTGGTCTTACGGCCTATAATCATAATCTTGATACTGGTCCCGATTACTACGCAGATATTATTTCAACGCGGACTTATCAGGATCGTCTTGAGACTTTAAGCGCCATCCGACGAGCTGGACTTGAAATGTGTTGTGGCGGGATCATTGGCATGGGAGAGAGCGTGCGCGACCGTGCGGCTATGCTCCAAATTCTTGCCGGTTTTGATCCTCATCCCGAGAGCGTGCCGATCAATACGCTTGTCGCAGTAGAAGGGACGCCTCTTGAAGGTAGAGAAGAGGTCGATCCGATGGATCTTGTTCGGATGATCGCAACAACACGTATTTTGATGCCGCGCGCGCGCGTAAGGCTGTCGGCTGGACGTTCTTGTTTAACGCGCGAGGCGCAGATTTTATGTTTAGTTGCAGGGGCGAATTCAATTTTTTATGGCGAAAAATTACTTACTACCGCCAATGCGGATGAGCATGAAGATGACGGCTTATTTCATGCGCTCGCCGCGCGTGAAACGCCAGCCAGGGTCGCGTCATAAGTTTCCACGCAGGTTATCAAATGCGCACCCATTCAGGCTTTCGTCTCGCTGGCGTGATGGGATGGCCAATCGCCCATTCTCGCTCTCCAAGAATACATAATTTTTGGCTCAATCAATACGCCATTGATGGGGTCTATATTCCCTTAGCAATAGAACCAGTAAAATTAGAAGGCGCATTGCGCGCTTTGCCCCAGTTAAATTTTTTGGGATGTAATCTGACAATTCCCCACAAAGAACGCGCTTTAAACTTCGTTGACGAAGTCACGCCAGAGGCGCGTCGCATTGGTGCAATTAATTGCGTCGTCGTTGAGGACAGCGGTCGCTTAACTGGAAAAAATTATGACGCCTATGGATTTATTGCTTCATTGACCGATGCTGTTACGGGATGGGAAGCGGCGCGAAATCCTTGTGTTGTGCTTGGCGCTGGCGGTGCAGCGCGCGCTGTTGTTTGTGGCTTGATTGATGCGGGCGCGCAGGAGATTAGGCTGTTAAATCGCACTCTAGACCGTGCACAAGCGATCGCACAGGATTTTGGATCCTGTATTAGTATTTATGACTGGGAAGAGCGTCACGAAGCATTGGTTGGCGCGGGACTTTTAGTCAATACAACCAATCAAGGCATGGTTGGTCAACCGCCTCTGGACATCAAGCTCGATCTCTTACCGAAATCAGCTTTGGTTGCGGATATTGTATATGCGCCGCTAGAGACTCCGTTGTTGGCTCAGGCGCGGCGCCATGGCGCAATCCCTATCGATGGACTCGGCATGCTCATGCATCAGGCGAGGCCCGCTTTTCGTGACTGGACTGGCGTTATGCCGCACGTGACAGCGGAGTTGCGTCGATGGGTTACAGCAACTTTATCACCGTAAATTATCGAGAGATGTAGCTAGACTCGGGGTCGGGCTGTTTTCAGCGTCGTGTCTAGAAAGTTCGTTGGGTTAAGCGTGATTAATTCTAGTGATTGACGATACAATCGCTCTATGTTCTGAGCTGTAAAGCCAGAGTATAGAGTTAGCGCTTCATCTATGTTTTTTGTAGTAGCTATTCTTTGAAGCTGTTCGCACGTTGACGCAATATTTTCATTCCAATTGTCAAAAAATTTATATGTTATCGGAAAGAGATTAAACTTTGCGGTTGCTTCATAGCTGTGCGTCTCCCTTTCTTCTATCCTATTGGGAAGTGGAGATTCTACAGCGTGTGATTTAGCTATTGGCATTGATGCGCTTTTATTTGCAGCCTCATTGTGTGCGCGCACGATCTCTGCAGCAGCCGTTAAGGTTTCTTCGACTGTTTCTATGGGGGAGATAGGTCGCTTAGAGTTTGACGCTTTGTCGCCCTTTTCATCGCCGGAGCTTTGCTGAGACATCTTGATCTCCAGTGTCGATCGCCTTTTAAGATTTTTTTGTTGCGGCGCGCTGAAAGGCTGCGCCTAATTCTTTTGTTTGTTCTTGGATGGCGTTGAGTTGGATTTTCACGAATTCTGATTGCAGCTGGAATACTTCCTGCGGATCTTTAGCGTGGACAAGCTTTTGCGCGAGATCGAATGCGGCGTTCACATTTGCTTCTGCGTAGGAAAATGCTTTAGCGCCCATATCCTTTGCTTCCGGGGGGACTAGGGGCAAATCGCTTGATGAGTGAAGGGCCTTTTGCGCCGCGCCAGCGAAGCCTTCAAAGGCCTTGCGCGCTTGTTCAACGCTTTTCTCGGCAAAGTCACGTACTTCGTTTGGAACCTGGTATATTGGGTCGGCCATGGGTAACAATCCTACTTCGCTAGCGTTACAGCATCTACCGCCTGACAAAGAAGTTTTTCTGTCTTCTCCAAGCGCGTCAGGAATTAGATTAGACTAAAAAATATTGCGGCGCAATAAAATTTGTGCACTGCAATAATTTCAACCATTTCTGCCTCAGCTGAGTGTCCTGTCCCACTCTGGACCGTTAGCCCGTGCAAGGTTAAATTCTTCCTCGATTTTTGTCCTAGACCCAATCATCAGTTTTAGGGCGGTGAATGACGAGGGTAAAAAGCCATGACCGGCGAAAGCACAAAACTAGGCCAGCCGTCATCGGCGGACCTGGCCTTGCGCGCTCAACTACATGATCGTCATGGGGTTGAAACGGTCCGGTTCATTTGGCAGGCAGATTCTTCAGGTCGCTTAATAAAATTAAGTCCAGAATTGGAAAAGATTACAGAAAGGCCTGCCGCTAGTTTTCTGGGTCAGCCGATCAGTCAATTTATACAAACGCAAGGCTGCCCATTTGATCTAACGCTGCGGTCTCAAGTCTCGTTGACAGGGATTCCTGCTGTCTGGCCGCTCGCGAGCGCAGAAGCATGGGTCCCCGCTTCCTTGGGACTTGTCCGAAACATTGACTCCAAGGGCGTCCCGTTAGGCGTTAACGGCTTTGGTCTGTTACATCTTAACCAAGCCTTTATTCAGCAGGACCTGAAATTAACGCGTCGCGAAACGTCACATGAAATAACCCCCGCTCCCGCTCAAGCTTCCCTCGCAAATGTAATTCCATTGCGACGCCTATCAAAATTACAGCATCATAATCCAGTGCAAGAAAGCGTTTTGTCTGAGACTGAACTCTCGGCATTCAATGAAATCGCGCGCGCGCTCACAGATGATGAATTTCTTGAAGAAAAAAAGACGCTGTTCTCGCCACCGCCTTCTCTCGACAAAAGCGCGGTGTCAGATAGGGGTAGCATTGAGCTTGCGAGTTTGTTGGATCGCCTCCCCCTTGGGGTCATAGTTTCGCGCAGAAAAGAGCTGCTTTTTGCTAATAATTTTTTATTGAAGGAATTCGGCTATAAGGATATCTCCGCACTGATAAAGGATGGAGGTCTGACGAGAGTATTTGGCGCTTATGATCCAGATAATTTGATCAATACGCCTAAATTTATTAAAGGAGATTTAGAAGCGAGTGGGTTGATAGCTGACTGGGGTGGCGCTGCAGCAACCATCATTTTTATTTTTAAAACATTTCCTGAAATAGACCATAATATGCATCATAGAGATGCTGTAATGAAAGAGGCGCATGCAGCGCCAATTTGTGTGGAACATTATTCTACGAATTCACAAAATAACTTTTCTAATGAAATTGCTGCAGTCATTTCGGCAGACGGACGAATTGAACACGTTACAACGCGCTTCTCAGAACTTTTTGTTGGCGAGAAGGTCTCTGATTTAGAGGGTTATTATTCTCCGTTCTTCAAGTCAGAGACGCAAGAAGCCATAAGCCGCGCCATTGATCGAATTCGGGGAGGCGCCAAGGAGACCCTGGAGCTTATTTGCAGCGATGATGCAGAAAAATTTGAAGCATTACTGAGTTGTACGCCGCAGGCTTTAGGCAAAATAAATATCTCATTGAGGCATAATATCCAACAATTGCCTCCTGTGAGATCTGATAATAAGGGTTTGGATAATCATGCGTCTGGCGATCTGTTAAGTCTGCTTCAATCAATTTTAGCTCAAAAAGAAGAATTATTTATGGAGAGATTTGGCTCTCTCGATTGCGAATCAAATAATCAAAAGATTAGAAATATTCGTGGCTCAATCTTGCAGACTCTCTCAAGCATTGATGATTATCTGCAATCATCTCAATCTCAAGCAAGAATCGATGACTTTGTTCTTTCAAACGTTGAAATTAATGAACTTATAGCTGAATGCGTTGCGCTGACACAGTCTCTTGCGAGACAGAAAAAGGTCGTCATGCGGTTGGCGCTTGTCTCAGAGTCTTTTTTCATCCGTTTGCACGTTCCCTCATTGCGGCGCGCTTTATTGAAAATTCTCACCAATGCTGTGCAATTCAATTTGCCTGGAGGACAGGTTATCGTTTCAACAGCTATCTCAAATCATCAAACCATTAGCATAAAAATTAAAGACACAGGCGTTGGTATGTCGGAAGATGAAGTAACGACAGCGCTAGATTCCCTGAATAGATCAAATGAAACTCGGCAACCGTCTGGCCGAAATATTTATTTAACTGACGCAGAAAAACTAATTGCACAAACCTTCGCTTCGTTTTCAATTACTAGCGAAAAAAAACAGGGAACTTTGATTACAATCGATTTTCCCTTATCTAATTTATCTGCTGCGGAATAGGGCTTGGCGAGGAGAATGTAATAGAACTTATCTCAATATAAGCGGCTGAATTTTAAGTTTGAATAATAATTTAAGTTAAAATTAAATCTTCTCGGCTGCGATAAACTCTGCTCTTAACCTTATGTGCGTGTCAGATTATCGATCTTTTTATTGAGTTCATTAAGCTGACGTTTAAGATCATCCACTTCCCCAGCGCCGCCTGTGCGCTTGTCTTCCGTTTCTTGAGATGAGAGATCGGCGTTTCCTGCTTCGGTGACGGCGCCAAAGGGATTAAACATTGTCAGCGCTTGGCGAAACACAGCCATATTTTTTCGAGTTTGCTCTTCAATAGATTGAAATGCTTGCCGCGTTGGTTCGGTGAACGGACCAGAACCCAGAGCGCTTGTAAATTGATCTCTAAATTTTTGTTGTTCTTTGGTCAGTTTGTCGATTGAAAATTCGAGATAACTTGGAACAAGCATCTGCATTGAGTCGCCGTAGAAACGGATCAACTGGCGTAAGAAAGCGATAGGTAAGAGGCCTTGGCCATCTTTGCCCTCTTGCTCGAAGATAATCTGAGTAAGCACGGGCCTCGTGATGTCCTCGCCGGTTTTTGCATCGCAGACGATAAAGTCTTCTCCGCGTTTTACCATAGCGGCGAGGTCCTCCAGCGTCACGTAAGTGCTTGTTCCCGTGTCATAGAGACGCCGATTAGCGTATTTCTTGATTGTCGTCGGCTTTTTTTCAGTGGCCATGCGTTCGCCTCATAATCCCGGCCCGCTGGCCTCGCGCCAGAAAGAATATCAGACCGCGCTGCAGCAAAGATACGCGCAAATGGGCGCCTGCGGCAATATTATCTTGCGAGATGGCTTTCGTTTATCAAGAATTCCGTGCAAAACCACTCATGGCTTGACTTAGGCAAGGCGGCAATGCTGAAGAAAGTCCGTTTCTGCGCGGATCATCGGCGTTTGGGGCGATATTTAAAGACACTTTTAAAGGGAGATCGATATGACGACCGACATCGTGATCGTTTCCGCGGCGCGCACCGCCGTTGGATCGTTCAACGGAGCCTTCGGCGCGGTTCCGGCTCACGAGCTCGGCGCTGTCGCGATTAAGGCGGCTCTTGACCGCGCTAAACTTGATGCCAGCGCGGTTGATGAAGTTATTCTTGGTCAGGTGCTGACCGCCGCTCAAG
>DHWC01000124.1:50398-50892 GCA_002412985.1 Methylocystaceae bacterium UBA5192
GGTTCTGGATTGCGCGCGGTCGCGCTTGCCGCGCAGCAGATCCAGTCTGGCGACGCGTCAGTCGTGATCGCCGGCGGCCAAGAGTCGATGTCGTTGTCGACGCACGCCTCCCAACTGCGGGTCGGAACGAAGATGGGGGATGTTAAGTTCATCGATACAATGATCCTCGATGGGTTAACTGACGCTTTCAACAATTATCACATGGGGCTCACGGCGGAAAATGTCGCTAAGCAATGGCAAATTACGCGCGAACAACAGGACGCCTTCGCCGTAGCTTCACAAAACAAGGCCGAAGCTGCTCAGAAGGCTGGAAAATTCAAGGACGAGATCGTTCCCTATACGATTTCAACTAAGAAAGGCGATATCGTTGTCGATAGCGACGAATATATCAAGCATGGCGTTACTCTCGAGAGCGTTGCTAAACTTCGTCCCGCCTTTGCTAAGGATGGGACAGTAACGGCTGCAAACGCTTCTGGGATTAATGATGGCGCAGC
>DHWC01000124.1:51214-51474 GCA_002412985.1 Methylocystaceae bacterium UBA5192
GCGTTAGTCGTTATGAGCGCTGCAGAAGCCAAGAAACGCGGTCTTACGCCGCTTGTGCGGATTGCCTCTTGGGCTACAGCGGGCGTTGATCCAGCAGTAATGGGATCAGGTCCAATACCCGCTTCGCGTAAGGCGTTAGAGAAGGCTGGCTGGAAAGTTTCAGACCTGGATTTGGTTGAGGCCAATGAGGCTTTCGCCGCACAGGCCCTCGCCGTTAACAAGGACATGGGCTGGGATCCTGCGATTGTGAATGTTAATGG
>DHWC01000124.1:51796-51926 GCA_002412985.1 Methylocystaceae bacterium UBA5192
GGCGCAATTGCAATTGGACATCCCATCGGCGCTTCTGGCGCGCGCGTTCTGACTACGTTGATACATGAGATGGCGCGCAGAGGCTCTAAGAAGGGTCTAGCAACGCTCTGCATCGGCGGCGGCATGGGCA
>DHWC01000103.1:0-1352 GCA_002412985.1 Methylocystaceae bacterium UBA5192
CGCGGCTGCCGGAGCTCCTGGCTTCACCCCGGCGGAAGCGGGTTTCGCAGCCGGCGCAGCCGGTTTTGCGCTTGAGGCAGCAGAGCCGTTTACCGCTGCTGGCTTTGTCGTAGCGCTCGCCGGAGTTTTTGAGCTCTCAGACTTATTCTCCGATTTTGCAGGCTGACTCGCCGTCGAAGGCTTAACGGTTTCCTTTTCCTTTAACTCTTTGACTGGCTCTTTTTGAGTGTCCTGAGTCTTGTGCGGCGTCTCAGGAGCCTTGGTTTCAGGCGCTGGGGGCTTTGGCGGCGCGGGAACGCGCGTCCAGGTTTCGCTTTGGCACAAAAATCCCATTAAACAGCCCGTAAGGGTCAATTTTGTTGGCGTATCGTAACTAATTTCCCCGCCATAGGTCTTGCCGTCTTCTGGATTGAAGAGATCGCCCTTCCACTTATTGGCGCCATTTTTCGCAGCGTTGCGCAGGATTTCAGGGGCTGGCGAGCCATCGGGTAAGGGCAAGGTGCCCTTGGCGCAGAGTTTTCCAGAACAATCATAAAATTCAAGCTGATCGTCGGGATGGCCGTCGCGCACCCACACGCCATAAATTGGCTCGGCGGCGGTCGCCGGCGTGGGGCCATTAGCTAAAGGGCTTATCAAGGTAGCCGCCGTAGCAAGACGAAGAAGATTTTTTTTCATGAAACGGGGTTCCTGATTCGATCTATTTATAAATGATTTCAGGCAAATGTAGAGCATGAAATCCCTTATAGAGCTTTCGATCCGTCTGAGCCTTGGTCTCCATTTTGACGGGGAGGACCCAAAAAGGCCGGCACAATGATGAAGGCGGCTAATAAGGTGAAAAATAGCGAGATAATCAGTAATTCGCCCATGCTGGCTGTACCGGGGTGGCTTGAAAGATATAGGCTGCCGAACGCGACGCCCGTAGTCAGCGAACTAAAAAAGATTGCTCGGGTCAGGCTGGAAGCCAGCATATCGACAACGCCCTTGCGCCACGCGATGACATAATAAATGTGGAAGGCGACGCCAACGCCAAACATTAAAGGCAGTGCAATCACATTCGCGAAGTTCAAGGACATTCCCGCCATATCCGCTGCTTCAAGGCTCATGATGCCTGCCAGCACCAACGGTCCCAGCGTCAAGGCGACATCTAACGGATTACGTAGGGCGACAGCGAGGATGATAAAAATAGCGATGAGCGCGTAAAGTCCCGCCTCAAGAAAGGCGCGGGTGATTGAGCGGCCCGCCTCTGACACAATCACCGGCGGTCCACTGGCGTTAGGGGCGACGACTTGAACGGCTTCCGCAAATTTAGTCATCACCAGACGATCATTGCTGTCGCCTTTCGGCGTGACCTC
>DHWC01000103.1:1744-2513 GCA_002412985.1 Methylocystaceae bacterium UBA5192
CAGCGCCTAATGCTTGCTTAAGATCGCCCATTAATTTTTGAAAGTTGTTAAATGCAGCGTCGGCTGCTTTTGCGCGTATCTCGGGGGAAGCAGCGGCAAGCGCGTCGAGGGTGGTTGCAAAACGCGTGAGCGATGGGTCTGGCGTTTTACCGCCAGCGCGTTGCAAGGCTTTACTTGCATTTATTAGCGCTTTGACGGTTTCAGCGTCAGAAGGCGGAGATTTCTTATTTGGTTCTAACGCTCCTTTAAGCGCAGTCTTTGCTCGATCAATTAACGCAAGCTTGTCTTCCTGGTCGGTGGGGATGAGCGTATCAATGGAGTGAACATGATCAACTTCTGGCAAAGCAGCGATTTTTTTAGCCAGACTGCGCGCTTCATCAATTGAAGGCGTCAAGACTTCAATTTTATTTGGCGCTGTTTGTGGGTCTTGAGAGAGATCAAGAAAAGTCGCCACAGACTCAATTTTTTGATCCCGCAAATTCATAGGATTAGAATCAAAACTAAGATGCATTAAAAATGGCAGACCGGCGGCGACAACAACTGCGGTGCCTGCAAGCACAAGCTTGCGGTGCGCGAGGATCCAGTGGTCAACGGCTGCAAGCGAAGCTGTGTAAATGGGTACATGTTCTGGACGCGGGTGCAGTAATTTAATCATCGCGGGCAAAAAGGTGAGCGTAGCGATATAGGCGATAATCATTCCAACGCCGGC
Source organism: Methylocystaceae bacterium UBA5192 (assembly GCA_002412985.1). GTDB lineage: Bacteria > Pseudomonadota > Alphaproteobacteria > Rhizobiales > Beijerinckiaceae > Methylocystis. Next base: position 2,454 of record DHWC01000103.1, read on the forward strand.
GATAAGCCCCAGTTCCGAAACACCCAGAAAGGAAGTCGGCAAGAAGCAGAAGAAGCCGGC
>DHWC01000010.1:0-465 GCA_002412985.1 Methylocystaceae bacterium UBA5192
GTAATTTTCCAACCAGCTCTGCACATATACGTTTACAAATAGATGTATTTGAAATGATTAGTTACTCAATAAACAGAGAGAAATGGTGGAGCCAGACGGAATCGAACCGACGACCTCTTCAATGCCATTGAAGCGCTCTCCCAACTGAGCTATGGCCCCCTAAAGTAAACGTCCTTTGGGAGGGACGCCGGTGGGCGTAGCCACCGCGGGCTGTATAGTTCAGGCTATGAGCACCTGCAAGCCCGCCTCGATAGGGGGCATGATCGTCTTCAGGATCAACTACTTCTCACGCCAGCAATTTGACGTTCGCTTTCAAGGATAAGTTGGATTCGCTGGACCCCCTGCGATCAAAATTACGGATCTTGCTTAAGAAACGTATTTACAGCTTCTAGGAATTTTACAACGGATATAGGCTTGGAAATATAGCCTTCACAGCCGGCAAGACGGATTTTTTCCTCATCTCCC
>DHWC01000010.1:870-4537 GCA_002412985.1 Methylocystaceae bacterium UBA5192
AGGCCGCTGAGTTCTGGTAATTGAATATCCATCAAAATCAAATCTGGTAGATAACGCTTTGCAAGTTCAATCGCTTCAATGCCGTTTTTTGATTGTTGTGTCGCGTAGCCGTTAGCCTCCAACAAATCGTTGAAAAGCTTCATATTGAGCTCATTATCTTCTACTATCAGAACAGTCTTTTTCATAAGCGCCTGAATTCTAGGTTTGTCCTCGATGATAAACCCAGTTTGAAAGAGAGTTGCCTGCTGCGATTTGAACAGGGCCGAATCTCTCTCTGTCATGAACTTATATTGGAGCATAAATGAAGCGGATGCCTCAATCATACCAGACGCGCTACGAGCCGGTGAGTTGTAAAGAGCTTGTAATTCTGGCGGTAGCCTTTCTCTCTAGCGAAGAGGCGCGACTTAGCCGATTTTTATCCCTAACGGGTTTAGATCCCTCAGATATCCCGCAACTGCTCGGCCAAAAGGATTTCCAGCTAGCAATTCTAGATCATCTCGCTGGTGATGAAACCTTGCTCCTTTGCTTTGCGGAAGCTCAAAATATTCCTCCGGAGGCCATTATCGACAGGCGAAGAGCCCTTGATGATCTAAATGCATCATACTGAATTAGCTGAGTTGTTCTAGGACAGCTGCTCCGGCAGCGGCGACTTGCGCATCTTGAGCGGATTGTACGCCTGAAACGCCAATAGCGCCAACGACTTGACCTTTATAGACTAGTGGCAAGCCGCCTTCTACAGGTGTCAGATGCGGCAGACTGAGCAATGCCACGCGGCCATTGGCCACGACTTCCTCTAGGGCTTTTGTGGGGCGCTTGAAGAGGGCTGCCGCTTTAGCTTTATGCTGTGCAATGTCGGAGGAGGCGGGTTGCGCGCCGTCAAGGCGCTCCAGATAGACAAGTAGCCCAGCGTCATCGACTATTGCAATGACAACGTTCCAGTTTTGACGCATTGCTTCTTCCGCAGCCGCGCTTGCAATCTGCTTGGCGTCAGCAAGGCAGAGTTCAAATTTTGTTTTCATGCCAGGTTCCTATGTGTCGCAGCCTAAAATCGCTGATCTTAGTAAAGCTTGTCTTCATCCCAAGCGTCTATTAGGGGTTTAGGAAAGAACTGGGAAGTTCTATTGAATATTCACGATAGAAGCACAATCCAGCATAGTTTTTACAGAATCAAATGAGGTTTTTGGGAGGTAGGTAGCATTGTCTTTGATCATGCCGGAGTGCGAGCCGCAGACTATGTCCGGGCGTGACCTTCTCATCGAGAAGCTTAGGAAGATTTTACCTCAAGACAGTTTGATCATTGATGAAACAGGTCGGCGTGCATTTGAATGCGATGCCTTTACAATGTATCGCGCCTTACCGCTTGTTGTTGTATTGCCAGAAACCGTTGAGCAAGTTCAGGCGATTATGGCGCTGGCTGCTGAAATGAATGTTAAGGTTGTGCCACGTGGGGCAGGAACTTCGCTGTCGGGTGGGTCGATGCCGTTGGAAGATGGCATTTTACTCGTTCTTTCTAAGTTTAATCGAATTCTTGGAATTGATTACGATAATCGCTGCGTTCGAGTGCAGCCTGGCGTTCAAAATCTTACCATTACGCGGGCCGTTGAGGCGCAAGGCTTTTATTATGCCCCGGATCCATCATCGCAAATTGCTTGTTCAATTGGCGGTAATGTTGCTGAGAACGCAGGTGGGGTGCATTGTCTTAAATATGGTTTAACAACCAATAATATCTTAGGCCTTGAGATGGTCTTGGTTGGCGGTGAAATTCTGCGGTTAGGCGGAGCCCACCTTGATAGCGAGCTCTATGACTTACTAGGCGTCATTACAGGGTCAGAGGGATTACTTGGCGTTATCACTGAAATTACCGTGAGGATTTTACCAAAACCAGCCGTCGCTCGCTGTCTTTTGTTAGGATTTGATAGCGTTAAAGCGGGTGCTTTGTTTGTGGGGGCCGTTATTGCTCGTGGGATCATACCTGCCGGTATGGAGATGATGGATAAAAAAACAATACAAGCCGTTGAACGGTTTAAGCCTTGCGGTTATCCGCTTACTGCAGAGGCGATTGTGATTGTTGAATTAGATGGCGCCCAGGCTGAAGTTGATCATCTTGCCAATGTTGTTAGAGAAATTTCGCTGCGCTGTGGCGCTACGACAACTAAAGTATCTCAGAGCGAAGAGGAGCGGCTGCAATTGTGGGCAGGACGAAAAAATGCTTTCCCTGCAGTCAACTGTATTGCGCCTGATTATCTCTGTATGGATGGCACCATTCCTCGCGCGCGTCTTCCAGAAGTATTGGAGCGTATGGACGAGCTGGCAGAATACTATGGTCTAAGTGTCGCAAATGTATTTCATGCTGGGGATGGCAATCTGCATCCCTTGATCCTTTATGATGCCTCAAAAGAGGGGGATGTTACGCGCGCAGAAAAGCTTGGCGCGGATATTTTGAGATTATGCGTTTCCGTCGGCGGCGTCTTGACAGGAGAACATGGCGTCGGCGTTGAGAAACGTGATTTAATGAGCGAAATGTTTACGCAGGCGGATCTAGAAGCACAAATGCGCTTAAAATGCGCCTTCGATCCTGGGGGAAGACTTAATCCTGGTAAAGTATTTCCAACGCTGCATCGGTGCGCCGAGTTTGGCATGATGCACGTACAAGGCGGTAAAATTCCTTTTGCGCATCTTCCCAGATTTTAACTCTTAGCATGTCTCAACCCATTATACATATTCGTGACATTTCTGATCTGGTTGAGGCGATCCGTTCTGCACAGGCGACGGCTAAACCTTTTTCCCTGCAGAGCGCTGGCACAAAAAAAAATCTTGGTCGCTATGTCGCCCAAGATCAAATACTTTCCTTGAAAGCCCTGACCGGCGTCACGCTCTATGAGCCTGAAGAGTTAGTTCTTTCCGCCCGCGCTGCAACGCCGCTTGCAGAAATTGAAACGCTGCTTGCAAAAAATAATCAACAGCTTGCATTTGAACCGATTGATTATGCGTTTCTATTAGGCCAAAGCGCGAATAAGGGCACAATTGCAGGCGCGTTGGCGATCAACGCTTCCGGTCCACGGCGAGTTAAGGCGGGAGCCGCGCGAGATCATCTTTTGGGATTTAGCGCCGTAACGGGTAGAGGGGAGTTTATTAGGTCAGGTGGTCGGGTGATGAAAAATGTCACAGGCTTTGATCTTTCGAAATTACTTTGTGGTTCTTATGGAACCCTAGCCGCTTTAACGGATATTACGTTAAAGGTAATGCCAAAAGCTGAAACAGAAAAAACGCTAATATTTTTTAAGCGCACAGAGGCTGAATGCTTAAAATTATTGCGTCAAGCAACTGCTTCGTCCCATGACGTATCGGGGATTTGTATGGTTCCAGCAGGACGAATGGAAGGCTTTGGCCAAAATATTGCAGCCATGAGACTTGAGGGACCAGAGATTTCTGTTTCTTCCCGCTGTGAAAGTCTGTGTCTTGAGCTTGTTGAAAATGATGTAGAGCGAACACTTCTAAATGAAGAAACGTCGCGTTTGTTTTGGCAAAAAATTAAAAATGTTGAGCCGATTACAACTTGCAACGGACAGGTTTGGCGGCTGTCGATTGCCCCGCGTGATGGCAATGATGTTATTAAGTCATTGCAGGGCGCTGGGCTGCCTATTCAAGGCTATTTTTATGATTGGGC
>DHWC01000141.1 GCA_002412985.1 Methylocystaceae bacterium UBA5192
CGCCAATCTTGAGGCCTATGTCTCCGAGCGTCCGAGCTTGCAGGCGCATCTGAATGATCAATTGTCGATGACCCGCTGTGAGCCAGACAATCGCATCATTGGCGCGATGATCATCGACGCCATCGATGAAACGGGCTATTTGCGTGAGAGTGTTGAGGAAATTGCACAACGGCTTGATGCGCCTGAAAGCCGAGTTGCAGAAATGTTAAAGACCATTCAGGGCTTTGATCCTTGTGGCGTTGGCGCGCGCGATCTCGCAGAGTGTCTGGCCATTCAGCTTCGCGAAGGCGATCGTTTTGACCCGGCGATGCAAATCTTTATTGCTAATTTACCCCTCGTCGCCCGGCGCGATTATGCGCGTCTTTCCCGTTTGTGCGGTGTTGATGAGGAAGATATCGCCGATATGGCGGCGGAAATCCGTCGATTAGATCCTAAGCCTGGCCGAGCTTTTTCTAATGCGCCCGTGCAGCCGATCATTCCAGATGTTCTGGTTCGCGCTGCAAAGGACGGCTCTTGGCTCGTTGAGCTTAATTCAGAAGCCTTACCGCGCGTCTTGGTCAATCATAATTATGCGGCGCAAGTCAGCGTTGGCGCGCGCGGCGTTGATAAAACTTTTATTTCGACTTGCTTGCAAAACGCCAATTGGCTGACGAAAAGCCTTGAACAACGCGGTCGCACGATTTTGAAGGTCGCCTCAGAGATCGTGCGCCTACAAGATGCTTTTCTCACCAGTGGCGTTCAGCATTTGCGGCCGCTTAATTTGCGCACCATCGCCGACGCGATTGGAATGCATGAATCAACGGTTTCGCGCGTGACGTCCAACAAATATATGATGACGCCGCGGGGCCTGTTTGAACTTAAATATTTCTTCTCCGCCTCGATCGCGACCACAACGGGACGCGAAGCTCATTCAGCGGAAGCCGTGCGGTTTCGCATCCGGCAAATGATCGATCGAGAAACGCCAGAAAATATCTTGTCCGACGACGCGATCGTGGCGCGTTTGAAGGCGGCGGATATTGATATCGCCCGCAGAACCGTGGCGAAATACCGGGATAGCCTACATATTCCATCCTCCGTCGATCGACGCCGCAGCAAGCAGTTAGAACAGCGCCGAACGGCAAATGGTTAGAGGCGGAGCTGATTTGTCAACACGGCCCATTGACTTAAGCGACAGAGCCTTTTAACCGTTCGGCGAATTTCAATTGACTGCCTTCGTGCAGTCCAAACGGCCGAGGCTGCCGCAACAAAAGTAAAATTACGGGCGTTTTCATCGCTCGAGTAGACCTTCTTCATAACACTGGCGGCCTCAACGGCTCGAAGGGTTTCGCTCTTCGCGGCAATGCGCCTGGCGCGCAAAAAAAGGTTAGATGACGATGACGCTCAGAGTGTCGGGCAAAAACATGAGTATTGGCGAAGCGTTGCGCACGCATATTACGCAGCGCTTAGAGCAGGCCGCCGCTAAATATTTCGACGGCGGCGTATCGGGCCATGTCACGCTCACGCCCGAGGGATCTGGCTATCGGGCGGATTGTAGCTTGCATCTCACCTCAGGCGTGGTGTTGCAGGCGGATGGCCGCGCGCAAGAGCCTTACGCCACGTTTGATCAGGCTGCCGAGCGTATTGAGAAACGCTTGAGGCGCTATCATAGCCGTCTCAAAAGCCATCATGATGGGCATGCGCATGAATTAGCGCCTAGCTACGTCATCGAGGCGCCAGATCAAGAGAAGGATGCGCCGAGCGAATTTAGCCCTGCAATTATCGCAGAATCGACCACAAAATTACGCCGCATGGCTGTCTCTGACGCTGTTTTAGATCTCGATCTGACCGGCGCCCCGGTTGTTATCTTCCGCCACGCCCAATCAGGACGGGTGAACATTGTTTATCGCCGCGCGGACGACAATATCGGCTGGATTGACCCGCCAACAGCAGAGTGAAAATTAAGCCATAATCTTGACTTTCCCGGCATATAAATTGCGTTTTGACCTCCCATGGAGCGCAAGCAGCCGGCAGAAAGCCGATCATAAACTTTAGACAGACAGGGCTTCGCATGCGGCTCACGGATTTTATCTCGCCGGAAGCAGTTATCGCCAATGTTAAGGCGACAACGAAAAAACAACTCCTCATGGAGTTAAGCGAGCGCGCCGCGCAATTGTCTGACGTGCCTGCGCGCGAAATCTTCGACGCCTTGCTTCATCGTGAGCGATTAGGATCAACGGGCATTGGCGAGGGCGTCGCAATTCCACATGGCAAATTAGCGAAAGTAAAATCTATCTTTGGCATATTTGCCCGCCTAGAGCGTCCAATAGATTTTGACTCTCTTGATGGCGCGCCGGTTGATCTTGTTATTTTGCTGATTGCGCCCGAAGCATCCGGGGCGGATCATTTGAAAGCTCTGGCTTGTGTCGCGCGCGTCTTGCGGGACGCGCCTTTGGTTTCAGCGGTGCGCGCGACGCGAGATAATGCTGCGCTTTATTCTTTGATTGAACAGCGGTCGACGCCGCACGCAGCCTAAAGCGGGATAATTTAAGCGTCGCGTTTATGCGACCGCTTATCAAAGAACAGAGCCTGACTAATCACGGCTTTGAGGCTTTCCACGCTGAAGGGTTTTGTCACAAGAAAAGCGGGCTCAGGCGGCGCGCCGGTTAAAAACCGTTCTGGATAGGCCGTGATGAAAATTACTGGCGTCGAGAGCGTATCCAAAATTTCATTCACGGCGTCTAATCCAGAGCT
>DHWC01000114.1 GCA_002412985.1 Methylocystaceae bacterium UBA5192
GTGGGGGAAGTAGGACTCGAACCTACGAAGGCTTAGCCAGCGGATTTACAGTCCGCCCCCTTTGCCGCTCGGGACATTCCCCCATCGCCTTGCACTGAGATTGTCTCTCAAGCGCAAATCAAAGCACGCCCAAGGGCTTGCTTCTGGCTGGCGGCATATGCGCGCCCTGTAGCTTTCCTGTCAATAGCAGTTCGTAAGATTATCCGATTTATCATCTAAATTCAGTATTATAGCCATAGAAGCCGCTCAGTCCCCGGCCCTTTTTGATTGGCTTTTTGTCATCAAAATCAGAGCCGCACAGAAGAGAGGTCCCATGGCTAGCGCGATCAGCGCCTGCACATAACTGCCCCCACCGCCTTTTATCCAGCCAACGAGATAAGGCCCGGCAAAGCCAGCAAGATTTCCGATCGCATTTACTAATGCAATTGCGATTGCGGCCTCTGCGCCAAAAAAACGGTCACTGACAAAAGCCCAAAAGGGAGGCAAAACCCCAAATATACCGGCCGCTGCAAAACTGAGCGCGAGCATCGTCAGGATAAAATTAGGCATAATTGCCGCGCCTATCAGCCCTGTGGCCGCGGCCAACGCAGCCAGGACAATGTGCCAAATTCTCTCACCACGCCAATCTGAGTGACGTCCCCAGACATACATTGCTGATGCGCCCACAATGAAGGGCGCAGCCGTTACATAACCAGCCGAAGCTGGTGAAACGCCATGCGCCTCAACCATCTGCGGTAGCCACATCGACAATCCATAAAGCGCCAAAACCACACCAAAATAAGCTGCGCCAAGAGTAACTGCGCGATGATCAACTAGAGCTAAAAGAACCGATTGCTCTGCGGGCTCCTCCCTCGGATCTGTCGTTAGATCCTCAAGACGCGATCGCTCTTCTAAGCTTAACCATGAAGCTTTTTTTGGCCGGTCTGTTAAAAAGAAAAAAGCGATGAGACCCAGTATCACAGGCGGAATAGCTTCAAATATAAATAGCCATTGCCAGCCTCTCAGACCCATTAGTCCCTCGGTAGCTATCAGCAAATAACTTGAGATTGGCGCGCCAAAAACGGTTGCAAGCGGCACGGCAAAAAGAAAATCAGCTAAAATTCGCGCTCTTCGTTGAGGTGGGATCCAGTAAGTCAGATACAGAATAATCCCCGGCATAAAGCCCGCTTCAGCAGCTCCTAATAAAAATCTAAGGAGATAAAAACTGGTTTCATTCCAGGTTAGGGCAGCCAGACCAGAAATAATTCCCCAACTCAACATGATGCGCGAAATCCATATACGCGCGCCCAGAAGATGCAGCATATAATTACTAGGAGGCTCAAGGAGCGCATAGCCTAGAAAAAATATACCTGCGCCCCAGCCGTAGACCTGAGGCGAAAAATGAAGATCACGCGTCATTTCAGTTGCGGCAAAGCTCAAATTAACGCGATCAAGGTAGGACGCAAAATAACTAATCGCCAAAAATGGAATTAATCGGCGCGCAATCTTAGCAACTAAAGCATCATCGTAACGAGCTTGATCTTCCTTTACGCTGAGCTCATTCATGGGCGTTCAAATACAATAAGCTGATGCCATTTTTGCGGTACAGAGCTTGAAACAAGCTTTAAACCCGCCTCATTTGCTAGCTTACACAAAACTGAGCGGGGATCAGGGTAATCATTCTCTGATATATGCGCGCAGATTGCATCGCGCTCTTCCTTATTAAGATTGATCATTGTTTGTTGAACAAAGTCACAATAATGCTGGTGATAATTTTTAAGATTTTGCCCCTCTTCCCGTACTACATCTACAAAAAGAACTAAGCCGCCTGGACTGAGGATTTTAGCAGCTTGATGAAAGAACTCTGCTTTCTCAGAAGTTTGTAGGTGATGTAATGCAAAACTAATATAAACCACATCTTGCTGTGGGGACTTCGCGAGCGCCGTCACGAAATCAGCCTGCTGGAATTGAGTAGAACACTTAAGAAAGGCCAAATTTTTCTCAGCAAGCTCTAAAGCAGCTGCAGAAAGATCAACGCCATAATAACTTTCAATAGAGAATTCTTGTAAAATCGGCGCAAATGTCGCCGCATCTCCGCAGCCTAAATCTAAGATACGAATCGCTTGGTCTGCAAAACGCGATCTGATCGCCGCGCTCACAGCCACACTCAACTCTCGATGAAACATATAATCGCCAGAAACTACTTTGGCGTAAGTATCCCAAACATGAAAAAATTGAATTGCTGGATTAGCTGTCATACATCATCTCTCAAAGCAAAGCCTATCGTTTTAAATGCCACAGCCAACAAGTTAGCCTACATTTAAACTCTAACTGCTCACCTACTTTGCCTAATATCGTTTTCAAATAGGATCAACACTGCACGGTGTCTCATATTCACAGCTCAGTAAAAGCAGAATTAGCGTCGCGCAACAATAAAGAGGCGCGGATAGCGTAGGAGGACCTTACCATCTGATTGAAGTGGATAGACCTTCGCCAATTCCGAACGGTAGCGAGCAAGGAAAGCGAGCTGCTCCTCTGAGCTTAAAGCGTCTAAAAAAGGACGCAGACCCGACCCTTCAAACCACTTCACGATTTCATCGACATTAGCGAGCGGATGAAGATAAGTGGTTTGCCAAATATCGAGCTCCTGACAGTTTTTAGCTAAAAGTTCATAATATTCATCCGCAGACCCAACCAGCGCTTGCGACTTAGCAATTGGAACAAGACGATTTGCCCAAGGCCCATCAGCAGCGATCATACGCATTAATGCATGGGAAACTTCATGAATATTATTTGGCATCTGAACGGCGAGCACACCGCCAAACTGGAGGGAGTCGACAAGTTGCACTAATCGGGTCTGATGATCTGATAAGAAATGCAAAGCTGCATTCGCAAAAATAAGATCTGCGGGGGCATTTGGACGCCAGCTACTTATATCGTCTTTTAAAAATTGTGCCGAAGAAACTCGGCCTTGTGCAACTCGCAACATTTCATCCGAAACGTCTACGCCAACCGTGTTAGCTTTTGGGAAAGCTTCAACAAGGAGCTCCGTGCTATTGCCCGGCCCACAACCCAGATCAAATATATACCCCGGATTAAGATTAGGAATATGCGCAAGAAGATCTCTTGCCGCACGAGTGCGTTCTCTCTCAAATTGAAGATAGAGTTGTGAATTCCAAATCACTTTGGTCCGATAGCTCCT
>DHWC01000037.1 GCA_002412985.1 Methylocystaceae bacterium UBA5192
ACATCTCCTGTTGGCATAACGCGTTGGGATCTATCGGTGCGGAGTGTAAGAAGATTTGAGAGTCTTTTTACATTACGCTTTCGTCTTCCTGAAACGCCATGCCGTAACCAATGCTCTTCAGCAACAATTTTACGGTCAATTTTGTGTTGCTGTTTTTCCTCTTCTTCTAATTCCTGATCTCTCCAGCTCTCAAAATGAGTGAATCCTCGGGAGAGATGACGCACGCGTCCTCTGTCAATCCATAAAGTCTCATTGGTCAATTTCTGTAAAAAGCTCCGATCGTGACTTATTAGGACTAAAGCGCATCTAAGTTGACCGAGTTTTTCCTCAAGCCATAGGATTGTTGGTAGATCCAGGTGATTGGTTGGCTCGTCGAGTAACAAAATATCTGGTTGAGATACTAAATTACGCGCAAGCGCGACACGTCGCGCCTCTCCGCCTGAGAGATGGCTTGGATTTTCCAATCCCGTTAAGCCTAATTCAATAAGTGTTCCTTGAGCTAAATGCGGGTCGTCGAGTGGGGAGAGGCCGGCTTCTACATAAGAAAGACTTGTCGAAAAGCCATTAAAATTTGGCTCTTGAGATAAATAGCGGAGGGATGCCCCAGGTTGGATGAAGCGCGAACCAGCATCTGCATCGATTTCTCCTGCGGCTATTTTGAGGAGCGTTGATTTCCCAGATCCGTTCCGGCCAACAAGACATAAGCGGGCTCCTGGCGAAACTGAGAAGTCAACTTCTTCGAGAAGGGGCTTGCCGCCGAGCGTAAGCGTAATGCCTTGGAGGCTTAAGAGCGGAGGCGCAGCCATATGTCTCGTCTAGAAGAGAGTAGTATTAAATCAGATTGCTAGGCTTTTAGCTGCTTTGTGGATCATTTCGCAACAGTTGATTTGAGCGTTGGATTTATTGTCAGAAAAATAAGTGTTATTGTAGTAGAAAAACTGGGTCTGTATAAATCAGCGCCGTGCACATTAATTAAATGATGGCCAATAATTCAATATCCTGTCATTTCTAAATATCCAGTCCCTTGTGACGTGCCTGTAAAACTAATTGGTCCTTCCCAGTAAGGGAAGCTAACAGACATCCAGCTGTTGGGATTGAGGGGCGTGGTCTCAATCAAGAGGTGATGACTTAATATATTGACACGCCACCGAGTGGGTACGAGATGGCGATCTATTTTTGTTTCTTCTAGGGGCTCTAATTTAATCTCATTTGCAGTCAAGGCCGTCGTATCGCCATTGGGCATTATCCAATTACCCGAAAGATAGGTTAAATTTCCTCTTAACCGAAATAGCATTACTTTTGAGCCATCCGAAAGATGCAACGAAAACCAGTCCCATCCCTTTTGGTCGGGCGCAAGAATTTGACTACTCCACTCACGATCCATCCAGCCTTGGCCGACAACATGAACTGAGCGCTTGTTAATTTTTAATTCTCCATCAACCCGAAAAAACGGTTGGCTGTAATAGTAAGATGCTTGACCCTGTTCAGATTTGAGGCTGTAACCAGCAACGCCTTGTAAAACGAAGGGCATAGTGCTCTCGAGGTGAAGGCGATAGGAAAAGTCATCTGCTGAAGCTGTTACAAGAGCTTTAGAAAAATTATTATCAAGTGCAGTAAATGACCAATCATCAATAAATGCATTGAAGGGGTCATTTTCGACCGCTGCTTGGCCAACGCCGCCTCTGGCTAGCGTCTCAGTATACAAGTGTTTATTTTCAGAGGTTATCGCGGCGTGTCCCATCCACATTGTGCGATCTTCCCAGCCGTTCCGCGTTAGAGGCTCTGAGGCATGTCGAAATAGCGTCCATTGGCATCCATACTCTTTTCCATCATCTCCGCGGAGATTGGTTGTTAAATACCACCATTCTGTTCTGAATTTTGTATGTGCGCCATGATCTTTAGGAAATATTATCTGTCCTCCAGGGATCGGCGTTTCAAATTCTTTTTTTTCTTGTGAAAGAAAATTCATATTTTCTTCCGAAAAAGCATTTGATGTAAGACAAATTAATAGCAGTGGTGGGGCAATAATATATTTAGCGCGCATCTGTGAACCCTTTTAATAAATCTATAGGTTTTGAGCGCGCGAGTTGAATGACGGGAACTAGACTTGCCAAAAGTGCTGTCAGCAGTGAAGTGATGAAGACCATAAGCCAGTGCATCGGATAGATATGCATCGGCAACCGCCATCCAAAAGCAATGACATTGATGATTGTTACTAATCCCCAAGTAATAAAGACGCCCAGCGGAATTGCTACAAGCGCCACGCCGGCAGCAAATATTAGGATTCTTGCTAGTTCTATAGCCGCCAATATTTGCCGGGAGACGCCAATTGCCCAGACGGGGGCGACTTGTCTGAGACGTAAATTACTGAGCGTGAGTAGGCTTGTGAATAAGGCTACTGCAGATACAATTAACATCAGTGTATTAAGCGCTCCAGTAATCATAAAAGTTTTTTCAAATATGCCTATGGAGATTTTTTTTACTTCTTCTTGATCAACGATGCGTATGATTTTCTCTCCATGTACAGCTTTCATCCTTGCCATGACTGATCCGGTGGAACGAGCTGCTACGCGTAGACTATAGTGTGTTCTGGACGCATCGGTAAAGTGAAGCGCTAATCGATCATGATCAATTCGAATCTGGCCTTTTGGGTTGCCGTAGTCGGGAAAAATCCCTGCAATAGTAACCCGCCAATCCTTGTCGCCGGTTGGTAGGTTTAATACATCATCGATATTAATGTTTAAGCGTCGAGCTAATTGCTCACTAATCAAAATTGAGTCGTTTGAGTGAAGATTTTCCCAGACATTCTCTTTTGATGAAAGTAATGGAAAATGTCTAATGTAAGTATCGTGAAAAGTCATTCCCATGAGCTCTACAGGCTGATTTTCTATCAGCGTCTTCGCCCGCCATACTGGTAAAATCGCGTCAATTTCTCGATCACTCTGTGCCCATGCTTCAATCTTGCGCGCATCATCAGCTGTCGCAGTCTCATAATAAATTTCAGCGATAAGTCTTTCATCAAGCCAGGCTAGAAATGTTTCTCTAAAGCCAGTTACCATGCCGCCAATGCCAATGTTGGCGGAGAGAGTCAATAAAAGCGCCATGAGCGCAAGCGAGAGCCCGGGAATCTCTTGTCGTCCATCGGCAAACAGCCAGCGTAGCAATGGTTGTTGGGATTGAGACTCTCCGACAAGGAGCAGTAGGGCAAGAATGAACGGCAATAACATTGCAGTTCCAAGAAGACCGCATGCCATGAAGGCAAATCCACTGAGCAGATTTTTTCCCAGAGAATAGGTGAGCACAGCAATGACAATTGCTAAAAAAGCAAGCAGCGCTTGTCTTCTTAAATATCCATGATTGATCTCTCGCCAGGCGATAGGTTTTGCTACGTTTAGTACGGGAAGGCGCAGAGTTTTAACGAGACCGGCCGTGTTTGCTAATAGAGCGCCGCTGCCAGCCATTGCGAAGGCGGAAAAGAACCAGTTTTTGTCGAGAGCAAGGCGACTAGAGATTTGAGCGCCATAGAGGCCTTCAAGGCTCGCGGCGACATTTGGGAGAAGTTCTTGGGCGATGAGATATCCGCCTGTAACGCCAATAAGCCCCGCTATTAGCGTAAAGGCGGCAATTTCGATTAACATACCAAATACGAGTAGATAGGCTGGCGCGCCAAGCGCGCGTAATGTTCTCAGAGTGGGGAGTCTTTGTTCAAAGGCGAGACCAACAGAAGCATTGACGATAAAAAAACCAACCACAAATGCGAGCATACCAAATGCAGTTAAGTTAAGATGAAAACTATCTGTTAATCGCGTTAGGTCATTGCTATCATCGGGCGCGACAAGCCTAAGAGAATTATTCGTTAATCTTGATACCTGCTCACTATTTAAATTGTTTCTTTGATCGACGACTAATCGACTGAGTTTTCCAGCGCGTGCGAGCGTATTTTGTGCGATGCCTATATCGGTTATGATGACGCCAGGAGGAACTGACGACAGAGGCTGTAGAGGAGGCAAGAGTATCCCGCGATCCGTCTTTAAGCGATCGTCAGACTTTGAGCCAAGTCCTTGCAATGTTTCTGGCGAGATGAATGCCTTACCCGCTTTGTCAATGAGATCGAAAGATGATTTTAAGCTATGGACTAATTCTACCGATAGATTTTTCGGCGTCGTTATAGGGTCGACACCAATAATTTTAAGCTCTTTTTTTTGAAGATATATTCTGCCTTCTATTATAGGCGAAACTTTAGCGCCTGAACGTCTCAAGCGAATAAACAAGTCTTGATTAAAATATCCGCCTTGTTGGGCTATAATATTTTGTGAGTTTCCTTGAGTAAAAATGGCTGCGGCTTGATTATAGCTGTTTCTAGCTTGCGTATTAAGCGCCTGGACGCCGCTCCACAAAGCGGTTGCAATACTTAAGCCCATTAATAATGTTACGAGGCTTGCGGGGTGTTTGCGCCAATGACTGAGTAGAGCCGCAAGAGACCAGAAGACCTGTTTCATGGGCAAGTTAACACGCCTGTTTCTAGACGGCACTGACGTTGAAGGCGAGCCGCCAGCCGCGCGCTATGTGTCGCCATGAGAAAAGCGCAGCCGGTTTCTTCTACTAACTCCAGTGTCAGGGCAAGAACGCTGTCGCCTGTCTTTTCATCTAAATTTCCTGTTGGTTCATCCGCAAGAAGCAAGCGAGGTTTTACAGCCAGTGCTCGGCCAACTGCTACACGTTGTTGCTGGCCTCCTGAGAGTTGCTCAGGATAGCGCGATGCGATCTGAGTTAATCCTAGCCGATGAGTGAGTTCTGCTAGCCAAGTGGGATCAAGGCGGTCTGCTAGTCTAGCCTGAAAGGCGAGGTTTTCGGCTACAGTGAGGCTTGCGATCAAGTTAAACTGCTGAAATACGAAACCAATTTTGTTGCGTCGTAGGGCGGCTTTTTCAGATTCCTTTAATTGGGTTATTTCCATCCCGTCTATCAGAATGCTGCCAGTGTCAGGGTCATCTAAAGCGCCGATGAGATGGAGCAATGTGCTTTTTCCGCTGCCAGACTCGCCCATCAGGGCGATAGTTGTGCGCGATTGGATTGCGAGACTAATCTTGTTGAGCACAAGAAGAGAGCCCTGAGGCGTTTCATAGGACTTTGTTAAATCCTGGATCCTAAGAATTTCGCCGTCTTCTTCAATTTTTAAGGTATGTGCTATAGTCAAACTTCCGCTCTTGATCTTAGAGAAGCCTATAAGGGGTGCGGTTTAGCTGCGTTTCGCTTTGTCCCAGTCCATATAATATACAACTTAGATGACAAATTGTCTCCGATATCCTTAAGAGCCGTCTCTGCAAGCAGGGAGAACGCTTGTTTAATTACTCTATGACAAAAGAAATCAGCCCCAGTCTTGGAAACAATAATCCACAGACGAATAAACTATTTAAACTTGCTATTATTTTATTTATCATTAGCGCTCTTAGCTTTTTTCTACCCTGGCTTATCGGCGGCGTTACGATCCCATGGGATGCTAAGGCGCATTTTCAGCCGCAGTTTGTATTTCTTGCCCATGCTTTACATTCGGGTCAGTCGCCTTTTTGGACCCCCAATGTGTTTGCGGGCATGCCCCAAATTGCCGATCCACAATCCTTAATTTTTTCACCGTTCTTTTTGATTGCAGCAGCGCTCTTTCCAGACCCCTCATTTCGATTAGAAGACGCTATTATTTTTGCCATGCTGATCATGGGCGGACTTGCAGTGTTGGCTTATTTCCAGGATCGAGGCTGGAGTGCGGCAGGAGGGCTCGTTGCCTCGCTTATCTATGCTTTGGGCGGCTCGGCGGCTTGGCGCATTCAGCATACTGGACAAGTAATGAGTTATAGCTGGATTCCGGTAGCGCTATGGTTATTGGCGCGCGCAATGGATCGTCGAACCATTGGCCTTGGGATTGCGACAGGCTTCATGGCGAGTTTTCTGCTTTTAGGCCGTGATCAAGTTGCTTTTCTTGGTCTTATCTTCCTCGCAAGCTATACTTTTTATCGTTGTTATACTGATGGCGCACCGATTATTACAGCGCTTAATCCGCTTTTGAGCGCTGCGCTTGTTGGAGTGCTGCTCACCCTGGCGCCTCTCGTGCTAACTTATGAGCTGGCCAGTATCTCTAACCGTCCAGAGATCGACATTTTAGAGGCCTATAAGGGGTCGTTGCCCCCAGGGTCCTTTCTGACATTGGTGAGCGCAAATATCTTTGGAACAAACGGCTTACTCGAAAAATTTTGGGGACCACCTTCATCGGCTTTTGGTACCCAAGACATATTTCTCGCGCGCAATATGACAAATGTCTATATCGGGCAGTTAGGGCTTTTTGTTTTAGTTTTTGCCGTGTGGGCGCGTTGCTTTATTGAAAAAGAAATTAGACTTTTTTTCGGCATGCTTGTCTTTTTTATTCTCTACGCTCTAGGGCGTTATACGCCAGCATTCAATGTTTTCTATCACATTCCGGGCGTTGATTTGTGGCGCCGCCCAGCAGACGCAACATTTCTTCTTAACTTCATATTTTCTATTCTTGCTGGCTATGGAGTTTATATGATTGAATGTGGGAAAATAAAATTATCATTCCAAATCTTAGCCGTTTTGCTTGTTTTTTTGTTTGGCGCTGCAATTTTTGTGTCGGTGATAAAAAATCAACTAGCTGTCGCATTGCCCGCAATTGGCGTTAGCTTTTTGCTAGCTCTTGTTGCGATAGGGCTGTTACTTTCTATTGATAATAAAAAAGTTAAAGGGCCAGCTCAACTAGTCTTGATCGCTTTTTTAGTAACGACAGATCTTTTTATTGGAAACGGACCAAATGAATCAACGGCCCTTCCTTCAGAAAATTTTGAGATATTGCGATCCGACTCACAAAATCCAGCACTTAAGTTTATACGTGATAAATTGAAAGAGAATAATCAGCCTGATCGACGAGATCGTGTTGAGTTAGCGGCGATTGATTTTCATTGGCCCAACGCCAGTATGGTTCATGGGCTTGATCATGATTTTGGTTATAACCCCATTAGACTAAAAGTTGTTGTAGAGGCTACTGGTGCAATTGATCACTTGGCGCTTCCCGAGCATCGAGAATTTTCTAAGTTATATCCCAAATATCGATCGCCACTTACTGACATGTTGGGACTGCGCTTTATTGCTACTGGCGTACCTGTCGAGCAGATTGATAAAAATTATAAATCAGGAGATTTCGTAGAGCTTGAGCAAATAGGTAAAATTCATATTTATGAGAATAAAAATGCTTTTCCTCGCGCTCAAATCGTAAATTGCGCTTTGAGCGTCAACTTCGCTCGCATGATTGATAGTGGCGACTGGCCCGAGGCGGACTATCGCGAAACAGTTTTGCTGGAGGAGCCGCCATTATGCCATCCGCATAAGAATTTACCTCCTGATAGCATGCGGGCGGAAATCGTCTCTTATAAAAATGATGATGTTTTAATCAAAACAACAGCCCCGGTTGGGGGAGGGTGGTTAGTGTTGTATGATGTTTGGCATCCTTGGTGGCGCGCGACAGTTGATGATGCGCCTACCCCGATTTTGAGAGCTAATGTCATGTTTCGCGCTGTTGAAATACCAGAGGGTGCGCATCAGGTCCGGTTTCATTTTCACCCTGTTCTTGGCGCATTCAAGCAATTGGTGGGTGAGTAAAATTCATTTAGGCTATCCGAACATAGCTTTGATCAATTTTTGCGCCAGTATTGAGTCCTTGGTGGAGCGTTGTTGTTAAACCTAGCGAGCCAGCTTCTTCAGTGATTTGCTCTAAAATAATGCGTGCCGAAATTTCGCTTTCCGTGAAAGCAAAGCCGGTTGGACCCCAGGATGTTTGTCCCAGCCCAGCAGCTCCCAGCCCTCCCATGCGCATGATGAGACGCTCCACTCTCTTGCTGGTGTAACGACTATTTTTTTGAGCAGGGGAAAAATAATCGCCGACAATCTCTTGAATGCGCGTGAGGGCTGCGCCAAATGGCGCAAATTCTTTTTCGGCCAAGGCCGGCATGAGTTTCATCAATACCAGGCGACAAATTTCTCCGCTTGCGGCGGGACTTAATGGCTCCAGCGCGGCAAAAGCCTCTTTTTCCTCAGCGTCGTGCAGGCCAATTGCTGCGGGATCATGAACGAGGATCACTCGCCATTCTTGCGGAAAAGATGTTCGAGATATGACGGGGGGCGTCAGAGTAGATGGCCCGCGACCGCCGTCAACAACAAAACCGCCTTGTTCAAAAAGACCTGCGCCAAGACCTGAGCGAGCGCCGCGTGAGAGCATCGCTGCATCGGCGGCGGAGTTACGGGGAAGATTTTCCAAACTGCGCAGCGCCGCAGCGATCGCCAGGGCTAATTGTGTCCCGGAACCTAGGCCTGAATGCGCTGGAATCGCTTGGTGAATAGTAAGCTGGTAGTGATTAGAAGGCGCAAGGATTTCCTGCGTTACGGTGAGTAATCGGCGAGCGCGCTCAGTTTCTACGCCGCTAGCGCTATTTGTCGGCGCAGGTTTAAGAGAAATTCTTGTCGCCGGGCTGTCAAGAGCCAGGCCAATGCCGCCAAATTTTCGGCCAAGGCCGCCATTCATATCGAGAAAGCCTAAGTGCAGTCGCGCCGCCGCTGTAACGCTTACCTGTGCGGACATAGTGCTCCCTTTTCTATGCTAAGAATGGCTCTGGCTTTAGGCTATTTCAGGTATAACTGAAAGCAATTGTAAGTCTAAGTTCCAAACATGAGAGGGGCGGATAATGTCAAAAGACACCAAGGTCTATTCCGAGCAGGAAATCAAAGAACGATTGAACAGCCTTTTGCCCCATTGGAGATATGATAATGGCTGGCTGCGTCGCAAGTATAAAACCCACAGCTGGAAAGGCACATTAATGCTGATCAATACAGTTGGCCACCTATCTGAAGCGGCGTGGCATCACCCCGATATAGCCGCTTCCTACGCTTGGGTTGAAGTAAAACTCATGACGCATGATGCAAAAGGGATCACAGATAAAGACTTTGAGCTCGCCAAGAAGATCGAAGAGGTTATTTGCTGGCGCCCTGGCCAAGAGAATGGCGCGCTCGATGGCACGCCGGAAGATGATCAACGTTTTGCGTATATTAAATATGACAAATAACGCATCAATCGATATTGATGGATTAAGGATAAGTCGCGCATGTGATGCGTTCTTTGATCTGACCGGTAAGCGGCCTGTAATTATGGGTATCGTTAATGTTACGCCAGACTCTTTTTCTGATGGAGGTTTATTCACATCAAAAGAAACTGCGGTTGAGCATGCAAAACGGCTCGTGGCTGAAGGGGCTGATATTATTGATGTTGGAGCAGAGTCGACGCGTCCTGGACATACGCCTGTTTCTGCCGAAGAGGAGTGGATGCGACTTGCTCCTGTGCTGAGCGCTTTGGTTCAAGAGTCAGGCGCGCCAGTCTCTATTGATACGTATAAGTCTCAAACAGCATTGCGCGCTTTATCGCTAGGCGTCTGCGTGGTGAATGATATCTGGGGATTGCAGTATGATCCTGATATGGCCGATGTCATTGCAAGTTCGCAGGCTGGCGTAGTTGTGATGCATAATCGCCAGTCGACAGATCCAGAGTTAGATATTGTTTCGGATATGTTGCTTTTCTTTGAAAAATCTCTTGATATTGCCAAGCGAGCGGGCATTCCAGAATCGCGCATCGCTTTAGATCCAGGTATTGGGTTTGGAAAAACGCGTCAGCAGAATTATCAAGCCTTGCATGCGATTCCAAAATTTCGAACGCTGGGATTTCCGTTGTTAATTGGGGTATCGCGAAAATCAATTTTCAAGAATATTCCTGATAGTTTAGTTGAAGGCCGATTGTTAGGAACTCTCTCCGCTAATCTGCTAGCGGCGGCTTCAGGCGCGCGTATTTTTCGTGTGCATGATGTTATAGAACATAGATGCGCATTCGAAGTGTATTCCTCCCTGCAAGCTTAAGGAAAATTAATGCGCGTTGGTTTTGGTCTTGGAAGCAATTTAGGCGATAAGCTGGATAATATTAACAAGGCGATTGCTCTGCTTGAACAGCGTAGCGTAGCAAAGCTTACAATTGTTTCGCGCATTTATCGTACGCCGCCTTGGGGCGTGCTTGATCAGGGTGATTTTGCGAATGCCTGTGCAATTGGCGAAACGCGTTTGTCGCCCTATGAACTGCTTGCCGCTGTAAAAAAAATTGAAGCTGACATGGGCCGTGAGCCGACACGGCGCTGGGGACCGCGCTTGATCGACATCGATATCCTATTTCTAGGCGATCAGACGCTTGATGATCCTGAGCTAACGTTACCCCATAAGGAACTATTGGGACGAGGTTTCGTCTTAGCGCCGCTTGCGGAGATTGCTCCTGACCTGATTCTAGATGGCGTCGCCATTAGCGAAGCGCTGGCCGCAGTTGATGTCAGTGGGGTGAGGCTCTGGAATGAAGGTTAATATGGCCTACCCCGCATGGTTGGTGTTGCGGCAATGCAACAGATTGCGGAGTTGATGCGCGCTAAAATTTTCATAAATTATTGATATAAAAGTATATTAATTGATTTAATTTTGAGTTTTTTGCGCTTTATAGCCGCGACGCTGCGACGCAGGGGGTAG
>DHWC01000090.1 GCA_002412985.1 Methylocystaceae bacterium UBA5192
AAAATAATTAGCCTCATTATTTAAGCCGACTATCAATGATCATAATTCAAATAAATAGCATTGTTTTGTATTAAGATTTATCTGGTCGATTGTAGATATATTATATAGATATTTATTGATATTTCAGAGCTCCGCCAATTTCTTCAATCAGCGAAGGGTCACTATCGTGAGCGCCTGTGCGATTGACGCGTTTAGACACAATCCACTCTTGTAAGTCATGCGCCTTAGATAGCAGCATTGCAGCAGAGGGATTGTCGCCAGTTAGCCAGGCGTCAAAATATTGAGGTTCAAGGATAACAGGCATCCGTTCGTGAAATTGCACCATCCATAAATTAGCTGGACCGACGATAATTGTTGCCGAAAGTATTTCTTCATTCGTTTCTAAATCACGCCAGGATTCCCACAAGCCTGCAAAAGCTAGCGGCTTATGTTTTGATGAGGAAAAATAATGAGGCGTTTTATCGCCTTTTGTACCAGTCCATTCATAAAATCCGCTTGCTGGAATAATGCAGCGCCTATGTTTAAAAGCTGACCGAAACATTGGTTTTTCGGCGATTGATTCGGATCTTGCATTGAAGGTTGCGGGAAGCTCTGCAAGTGGTTTCTTCCACCAAGATGGCGCTAGTCCCCAGCGCATCGGCGCTAACTCTCGCCCCAACTTACCAACCCGACATACGTCAATCGTTGATGTCGGAGCAATATTGTATCGAGGTTGGAGATTGCGCGGTAGCCCTGACAGGCCCAAAAAGGCGTCAATTTCTGTCCAGCTATGAGTTTGGGTGAAGCGACCGCACATTGGCGTAATTTCTTCCAATTTAGAGGCAAACCGTTAAAATTAAGGAGAATTTTGCCTATTTTTTTAGAATGGTTCAATTTTTTAGTGAAATTCCCTGGGGGAAAAGCCAATTTAATTATTTTATAAAGCAATTCATTGGTTCCCCCGAATCAACTTGCTTGCTAAGCAACTATTGCAGGGCGTTTTTCTACATAGACGCTCATACTCCGTAGATTCATGAGGAATTTTCAATGGCTAGAGGTAAAGTTGCCGCCAAAAAGACGGCTGCCAAAAAGGCGCCGGCTAAAAAGGCTCCTGCTAAAAAGGCTGCTGGCGCAAAGCGCAAAGGTCGCGGTCCATCAGAAGCTGTCGTTATCCGTCCAATCAAGGAAGCTTACAGCAAGTCTGCTCTGATCAATTTGATTGCTGAGCAAAATGAAATCGCTCGCAAAGTCGCTGTCGGTGTTTATGCGACGTTAGAAGCTGCCATGTTGGGCTCTATTCACCCAAAGGGCTTGGGCGAATTCACCCTGCCTGGTCTTCTAAAGGTCACCTTGCGCAAGGTTCCTGCGCGCAAGGCTGGTACGCTGGTTCGCAACCCTGCGACAGGTGAAATGCAGCCAGCTGCTGCTAAGCCTGCAAGCGTGCGCGTTAAGATCCGCGCCCTTTCAAAGCTCAAGGGCGCAGCAATCGGCTAATCCTAGCTTGACTTAAGATAAGGCGGCAGCGGGATCATCGCTGCTGCTTTTTGATTCTAAGGCAGTATTGCCATGGGCTTGATGAAAGCCTCTCTTGATAAAACGCTGCGTCTGCGGTGGCTCTTTGCAGACTTGAATAGCTATTTTGCCTCTTGTGAGCAGCAAGAAGATCCAGATTTACGAGGGCGGCCAATTGCTGTGGCGCCGCTCATGTCAGATTCAACCTGTGCAATTGCTGCAAGTTATGAAGCAAAACTCATTGGTATTAAAACCGGAACAAATATTGGCGAAGCCAGGCGGATGTGTCCTGAGCTTAAAGTCGTTCCTTCTCGTCCAAAACTTTATGTCGAATACCACCATCGGATTTTGGATGCGATTGAAAGCGTCATTCCAATAGAACATGTCATGTCAATTGATGAGGTAGCTTGTGTTTTAGACAGAAGTCAGCAGACGACGGAAGGAGTAGAACGAGTATCGGCTGATCTCAAGCAAGCTATTCGTGAAAGAGTGGGGGCATGTTTGACCGTGTCTATCGGCGCAGCGAGCAATAAATTACTCGCTAAACTTGCGTCTGATATGCAGAAACCAGATGGGCTCACCATTCTTGAGCCAGAGAATATGCCGCAGAAGATTCTCCATTTGGATATTAATGAGATTTCCGGGATAGGCGCGAATATGACGCGACGGTTTGAGGCAGCAGGCGTGAACACAATGCTCCAACTATGGCGTGCGAGCGAAACTGAGTTGGAGCGCATTTGGGGCGGTGTGCTGGGAAAACGCTTCCATGCACTTTTGCACGGAGTGGATTTACCTTCGCCTTCTCGACAAAAGCGTAGTCTTGGTCACCAGCACGTACTGGCGCCAGAACAAAGGTCAGTTGAGGCGGCGAAAATTGTCTTGCAGGAATTGCTGGTAAAGGCAGCACTGCGATTAAGACAGGAAAATCTTTACTGTCAGAGACTTGTTGTAGACATCAAATGGATAAATGACGAAGGCCACTGGATTGATGATCGGAAGTTTCCGGAAACGCAGGATAATCTCTCTTTGGGTCGCGTTTTGCTGGAGATTTTAAACAAAATACCTGAGAAAAAACCACTTCGGGTCGGCGTTTCCCTGAGCGATCTAGTTTCTGCGAGCCTGCATCAACAAGATCTCTTTGATCGGCCACAAAACGCTAATCTCACGCAAGCAATTGATGCGCTAAATGAGAAATTTGGTAAGGGCTCTATTGGGTTTGG
>DHWC01000108.1 GCA_002412985.1 Methylocystaceae bacterium UBA5192
TCTATGTGCAAAACGCTCAGATATTTGATGGCTTATTAGTGAGAGAAGTCGATCTTGAACCATTGCGCGCGCTTTCAACGCCAATTATCCATTTTTGGGGAGAGGATGCATATTGGCGTTGGACGCCTTGGCGCGTAATTTCGGGGAATAAAAAAAATATCAGGGAGTTTTTTATCTCTGGCGAGACGACTTCATCGCTCTCAACGAACTGCCGAAAGGATCAAAACCCATTCGGGATGATGGCCGCACAGAAAGCGCTGCTAATTGCGCTTTATGCATGGGTTCTTGGTGAGCCGCCGCCAGCCTCGCGCGCGCCGGGACCTCGTGATCTTATCTTAGCAAAAGATGTTATTTGGCCAGATATAGGCGTTAGGCCTATGCGGCCGAGAGATGACCGAATAGTTCCTAGAATTGATCGCGATGGCAACACGCAATCTGGCGTGCGGTTGCCAGATCATATATTGCCAATCGCCACTAGTATGAGCTTTGCTCTAGATCAACAGAGGGCAGAGGGAGCCTGTCCTGCAACGTTAGTTATGCCTTTTAGCGCTGATAAAGCCGCGCGCGAGAAATCACATGATCCGCGTCAGTCGCTTGTTGAGCGATATGGCTCTCGCGCTTATTTTGTCGCCACGATGCGTGTTGTTGCAGAGAAATTAGTCAAAGAGAAATTATTACTCCGGCAAGACGCTGAGTCATATGTGCGCGCCGCAAAAGATGCGCCATTTTAGATCGGTTTAGGACTTATTCAGCAGCCAGAAACCAAAATTGAGATAGCTGGCGTAAGCAACCCATGCAGCATAGGGCCAGAGGCATCGCGCAGCGATCGGATCAAGTTTATTAAAGATAATAATATTACTTAAAATTAGCGCCTCTAAAGGAAGAATAATTAATAGGCCGGCAAAGGGATTATGTGCGCTGAAGAAAGCAAAAGACCAGCAAGCGTTGAGTAAAATTTGACTTAGAAAAATGCTGATCGCAAATCGACGCAATGGCGTTATGCGATCCAAGCGTATAATGCGAAAAAAAGACAGAGCCATTAAAATATAAAGTAAGCTCCATACTGGACCAAAGAGCCAATTGGGGGGCGTGAAAGGCGGGCGAATTAACAGCGCATACCAGTGAGCAAGATTTGGAAGGGTTGCGTAATTTCCTAAAATCGCCGCCAAAAGGACGGGCGTGATCGCGTAAAGTCCATCATAAACGATCAGAAAACGAGAACTGTTAGACAACGTCTTCTCTCAGTTATTTCTATAGAAATGATCATTAGTTTTGTAATCCCTGGCGCTTAAGGAGCTAACTGCGCGCCAAGCGAGTCTAGGTGATCGTTCATTTGTTCGCGTGTGTGGGGATCGATGATCGCGAAGGGCGCTGCGACAGCGACGCCCGCTGCAGTTCCGACAGTTGCAACAGCCCCTGCCGTCGCCAAGCCGAGCCTTTGACCCACGCCAGCCTTGCCATCATTCAAAGTTTGACCCTGCGCCAGTCTACCGCCAATAGCGCGAACCACAGCAGGGGCTTGTGCAAATTTTGTATGTCCCAGTCGATCTCCGGAAGCTACATCCGTGAGATCAACAATTTGAATGCGATCGCGATCAAGGGCTTCTTGATATGGCTCATCTGCTGTATTTACGGCTCCTAACCTTGGTTTATTCCCCCACACGCGTCGGGATACGGCGAGCGCTTCATCATCTCGAGAGACAAACAGGGTGAAGAGTGACGGCTTGACGCCAATAGCGGCGATCTGCCGACGAAAAACGTCGAAATCAACATCTGGCGCAGCGAGCATGATATTTTGGATTTTAGTTGGCAGGGCGTGGTTGCGAATAGACATTTGTCGCAAGGCCTCGAGCGTCACCCAATTGCCCATTGAATGCGCGAGAATTGAAATCTCGCCAACAGATGGATCCCTTGCGAGAACCTGCAAGGTATTTTCTAGCGCGTCGCGAGAATAGCTGGCGCTTTCATGATCATAGCCATATTGCAAGAGATTGCCGCGAGAGGGCCAAGTGAAGAGAACTGGAACAACATCTGCATTCGCATCATGAATGATTTGCGCAAAGCGATAGACTGCTTCTTCAAATTTTGTATTGAACCCATGTACAAAAATTAATACTTGGCGCTTAGGCGTTTTACGGATGCGCTGATCAAAATCTTTCATCGCTTCATCTTGCGTTAAGATTCTGGCTTCGACAGTTGAAAATTCATACGACGGATTTGCAATTTTTTCTGCAGGCCATTGTATTTCCCCCGCGAGGCGATTGGCGTCTGGCGGAACAGAAACAATAATATTGGCAAAAGACGCATGGTTTGCGCGGTCGCCGCCAAACATCACGCCTTCTTGCATGTCATCAGGCGCGCGAGTGGTCACAACGAGCATATTCACTAAATTTACATTGTCTGGCCGCTTATGCGTTGCAAGAAGAACGCCTTGTGGACGCCCAGCGCAAGCGGCGAGAGACACAAGGGCTGCAATCAGCACAATGACGTTTAATAGCGGGAAATAATAACGCATGAGCCAAACAACAGGTAAGAAGCGGCGCGGAAAATCCATGCCTGAACTGGAGATGGGAGGTTAGACACGACTCTCGGACTTATGTCACGCGCGTGTTAAACTGGCACCAGTTTAGCCCCGTTATCTTCAGGATGCTTTTATCGCCAATGATTTTTCGATATCGCTCACAGGGTGGCGCGTTAGATCTTTAGCGATCTCCCCGCTAATTTTACTTTGGGCTTTTATTGAAAGCTCTTTGCGGATTTCTCCTAATGTGCGCGGGGGTGCGATAATCACAATCTCAGGCAAAGCTCCGCTCTCAGCTTCCTGATTAATTTTCTGCGCCATATGACGGGCAAAGCGTTCTTCTTCCACTTCATGCCAATCGGTATTGTCCAGCGCGCTCCGCACGCCGCCTTTGGAAGCAAAATTGCGTCCCGGCGCGTCAGAGCCTTGATCGCGGGTTGCTGGATTTTTATCGATGCGCGTTTCAATAACGCGAAGATCAAGGAGCTCAGCGTCGCCTTGATTGACAAAAAATAAGGCGCGACGGCCATCCCCAATGAGTACCCACGCATTATGATGCACTGCTATGGACGACATGGTCGCTCCCTCCTGGAACATCTTATGCTGAGAATGGGGAGGCGTGGATGCCGTTACAAGGAGACCTTTTGTCGCCCTTGAGCAAGATCGGCGGATCTGGCGACGGCAGATCAGCTCAGGGCGTTAATTCTTTTCCCTCTAATGGGCTGCGCGCAGCCCTGCCAGCGCTCTTTTGAGCCGGCGCCTAGGCGCTTCCGGCTGTTGTTTAAAATGACGCGCTTGACGAGAGGCTTTAATCCGCGCCTCATTCATCGCCCATAAAAAGAAACACCCCCCTGCAATCCAAAGAAGGCCTGCATAAGGTTCAGCAAGCGTCAGGAAAGTGAGATCTGGCGCACACTCATTTGCGTATTCGCAGGCGTCTGACCAATCCTGAAACCAATTTTTGATTGTTTCCATTAAAGCCTCCAGCCAAAAGCGCTGCAACGGAAGCCGCGCAGAGACGACTCATGTTGCGATGCAATATTTAAGATATTGTGCGGCGCAAAAAGATTTGCTAGCGCAATAATGTCGCAGCAGGCGCTATAAATTATAAGTATTTGATTTTATAAAAATTATAAAGTTGGAAAAGGAGTGCTAGGTAGCAATAAAAAAACAGCCCGGCATGTCCGGGCTGTTTATGACATAAGCCAGATGGAGGCTCTGCCTTAGCCTTCTAGCAATCGGCGGGCGATAACTTGCGCCTGAATTTCAGCAGCGCCCTCAAAAATATTTAGGATCCGCGCATCGCATAAGACGCGAGAGACAGGATATTCAAGAGCGAAGCCGTTGCCGCCATGAATCTGGAGGGCATTGTCGGCCGCCGCCCAGGCAACGCGCGCGCCTAATAATTTTGACATGCCAGCCTCAAGGTCGCAGCGCTTGCCCTCATCCTTTTCACGCGCGGCGAAATAGGTGATCTGACGCGCGACATGGATCTCGACCGCCATTGAGACGATCTTGTTAAATACGCGCGGGAAAGCGAACAGAGGTTTACCAAATTGAACCCGGTCTTTGGCGTAGCGTAAGCCCAGATCGAGGGCGCATTGGGCGACGCCAAGCGCACGGGCCGCCGTTTGAATACGGGCGGACTCAAAGGTCTCCATCAATTGTTTGAAGCCTTTGCCCTCTTCGCCGCCAAGAAGGTTCTCCGCCGGTACTTCGAAATTATCGAAGCCAATCTCGAACTCTTTCATGCCCCGGTAGCCCAGAACTTCAATTTCTCCGCCGGTCATTCCAACAGCTGGAAATGGGTTTTCATCCGTTCCGCGCGGTTTCTCGGCAATCAGCATGGAAAGGCCCTTGTAGCCCTTCTCATTGGAATTGGTGCGCACAAGAAGCGTCATGATGTCGGCGCGCACTGGATGAGTGATCCAGGTTTTATTGCCGACAACTTTGTATACCTCGCCTTCGCGCGTTGCACGGGTGCGCAGACCGGCAAGATCAGAACCATTGTTGGGTTCAGTAAAGACCGCAGTGGGGAGAATTTCACCGCTGGCGATGCCGGGTAAATATTTTTGTTTTTGCTCTTCCGTGCCGCCAAGAAGGATCAATTCGCCGGCTATTTCCGAACGTGTGCCAAGCGAGCCAACGCCGATATAGGCGCGCGATAATTCCTCTGACACAACGCACATGGCGATTTTGCCCATGCCTGAGCCGCCGTATTGCTCAGGAATCGTCAAGCCAAAAACACCGAGCTCGGCAAGGCCTGAGATGACGTCGAGAGGGATGTAGTCATTTTTTGCATGCCATTCTTGCGCGAAGGGCGTGACATGGGTTGCAGCGAATTTACCCATTTCGCTTCTTATCGCTTCCAATGTCTCGTCGAGACCGGTGGCGCCGATGGTTTCGGCCGCGGCTTGCTGATCAATAAGTTCAGCCAAACGGGCGCGGTTTTTAGGCGTATTGCCCGTCAGGATTAGATGATCCACGACAGCCGGACGGCGCGCCGCAATCTGCTGAGGGGTTATGCCGAAATCTGTCAATCGGACAGTCTCGCCCTGGCTCATGGGAATGCCGCCATAGACCTGAGCTAAGAGATCCGCAAAACCAATTTGATTCAGCAGCTCTTCCGTTTCGCCATAGAGTCCCTCAGCTTGCAGTCTTTCTGCATAAGCAATGAGTTCGCGTAGTCCCTGCACGTAAGTAGCAAACCAGGCGAGGCCATGAGCGGCGTGCTGATCTGCTTCAACGAGATCATTAACGATTTTGCCTTCTCGAGAAACACGGGCGCGAACGCTGCCAAGCGCTTCTTGATAGAGGCCTTCGACTGCGTGAAACGCCTGTTTGGCGTCGTTCGCCCAGCTTGCAGGTTCAGTTTTCAAAGCAACAGCCGCGGTCATGGGTTCTCTCCGCATAAAAAGCTTGATGAAGTCTCTTAATGACATGATTTCATTCATGCCGTCATTTTTTCTGTGACGCAACAGGATTGATCCGCGCCAACACGCGCAGCTGACAAGAAGTCGATGCAAACAGCTGGCGTTGACGCAAATTTTTGCCTCAACTCAAGAGAGCGGTCGCACTAACGTTTTTTTCCAGCCTCGATCACATCCTCGACTGTGTGAAGGCCTGGTTTTGGAGAA
>DHWC01000077.1:0-2056 GCA_002412985.1 Methylocystaceae bacterium UBA5192
GCCAGAGATATTTGTGAAAAACTCCTCGCCCGAACGCGGGCTGACGCCTGCGTAATCAAAATAGAGGGCGGAGAAGATCATAATTTGCGTTTTTCGCGCGGCAGCGCGACGACAAACACCAGCGCAACGAGCTTAAGTTTAAAAATTTCTTCTCATATCAATGGCCGGGTTGGATCCGTAACAACCACGAGTCTTGACGCCAAAACGCTAGAGACGACGCAACGCCGTTCTGAAGAAATAGCCCGTCTATTGCCTGCGGATCCCGAATATATTCGTCCCCTTGGACCACAGCATTACGACAATAGCGCCCGCTACCATGATGACCCTAAGCTGTTGCAACTTGATGCGCTTGTCACACACGCTCAGAAAGCGATCGCACAAGGTCAATTGATGAATGTTGAAACCTATGGATGCGTCAACGGCGCTAGACATTTTGATGCGCTAGCAACAAGCAATGGACTATTTAGCTTTGAACGCAGAAGCGAGATTGATCTTTCCGTCACAGCTCGCTCACGTAATGACAGCTGGTCTGGATGGGCCGGCGCACATGAATTTTTTGCGCCCCGTCTTAATTCAGCTCAGATCGCCCTGAACGCCTGCAAAAAAGCCGCTGCCTCAGCCGCGCCAAAAGATCTTGAGCCAGGCGGCTATACGGTAATTTTGGAACCTGAAGCGACTGCTGAACTTGCGTTTTGGCTGATGAGCGCAATGGATGCCCGCGCAGCTGATGAAGGACGCAGTTTTTATGCCCGCCCTGGCGGTGGATCCCGGATTGGCGAGCAACTCTTTGATGAAAAACTAACGATCCGGGTTGATCCTGGCGACCCGCTCGCACCTGAAAGTAGCGCCGGCTATGAGGGAGTGCCGCACCGCTCACGCGCATTTATTAAAAACGGCGTCCTTACCGCCCTCTACCGTTCACGCGCCTGGGCGCATAAGACAAACGCTGAGCCAATTCCCTTTGCCCGAAATTTTATTGTTGAAGGCGGCGGAACTTCTCTGGAAGAGATGATCCGCGCAACAAAGCGAGGCGTTTTGATCACACGGCTCTGGTATACAAATTTACTTGAACCTCGCGCCTTGGTGCTTACTGGCCTCACGCGCGACGGTAATTTTCTCATCGAAAATGGTCGCCTTACCGCGCCTGCAGGCAACATGCGCTTTAATCAATCTTTGGGCATGCTCTTTTCCGCCATCGAAGCCCTGAGCCCAACGCAACGCACCTGGCGCGCCGTTGGCACAGGCGCATCAGCCGCTCCGGCCCTACTCGTCAATGATTTTCTTTTTTCTTCTCAATCAAGCGGGATCTGATGCGCTTTTATCGTTTTTTCCTACTCGCCTGCCTAGCGCCGTTCATATTCGCGCCAATATCATCCGCTCAGGCGCTTGATAAAATTCGCCTCGCTACCAATTGGCGCGCCCAAGCTGAGCATGGAGGATTCTATCAAGCCGTGGTCGATGGCACTTATGCGCAATACGGTCTTGACGTAACAATTTTACAAGGCGGGCCACAGCAAAATGCTGAACTCTTACTTGCAGCAGGTCGCGTTGATTTTGCTCTGGGCGCAAATCTCTTTCAAATGTTCGAAGCCGTGCGGCAAAAAACGCCAATTGTGAAAGTCGCTAGTATTTTCCAAATTGATCCTGTCGTTTTGCTGTCGCATCCACAAGCTGGCTTGGATAAATTTGAGGATTTACCCAATGCAACCGCCTTCATTGCAAGCGATTTTATGGTTTCGGCTTGGCGCTGGCTCAAACAAGCACACGGATTTCGAGATGAAAAGATTAAACCCTATGGTTTTAATCCAGCTCCTTTCCTTGCAGACAAGCAATCAATCCAGCAAGGCTTCCTCACATCAGAACCTTTCGCCATCGAACAAATGGGCGGATTTAAGCCTAATGTTTTTCTCCTCGCCGATTATGGCTATGATACCTATTCAACAACAATTGACGCTCGGACAGATTTAATCACCCGCAACCCTGATCTTGTACAACGATTTGTCGACGCTTCAATTATCGGCTGGTATCATTATCTTTACGGAAAAAATGAAGGCGC
>DHWC01000077.1:2438-3570 GCA_002412985.1 Methylocystaceae bacterium UBA5192
TTAATAAAATGCGCGAACGCGGCATTGTTGACTCTGGCGATGCGAAAATAGCTGGCATTGGCGTCATGACAGATGCGCGGATGAAAAGCTTCTTTGACAAAATGACCCAAGCTGGAGTTGTTACAAGCAGCCTTGAGTATCAGCAGGGCTATACGCTCAAATTCATTGGTAAAAAAGTCGGCATGGAGGCCAAACCAACTCCATGAGCGCGCAACGCCTTGTTTCTCTTCACAACATCAGCAAAACCTATCCAAATGGCGTCACAGCTCTCGAGAATATTAATTTAGACGTATGCGCAGGCGAAACCTTAACGCTTCTTGGTCCCTCCGGCTGTGGAAAATCTACAATACTCCGGCTTCTTGAAGGGCTGGCTCAACCCAGTGGGGGCGAGATTTTCTGGCATGATGAACAGATAAAAAATAATCTTGGAGCTGTTTTTCAAGAAGCCACGCTTATGCCTTGGGCCACTGTCTTCGACAATGTCTATCTCCCCCTGCGCCTGAAAGGACACTCGCGCATCAACGCGAAAGCCGCCGTTGAAGAAAGCCTTGAGAATGTTGGATTAAGTCACTTCGCTCAAGCGCTCCCACGAGAATTATCCGGCGGCATGAAAATGCGCTGCGCCATTGCACGGGCGTTAGTCACAAAACCCTCTTTGATTTTGATGGACGAACCCTTCGCCGCACTCGATGAAGTAACCCGCTTTCGACTGAACGATGATCTGCTTCGCCTTAAAGAAAAACTTAAGGCGACAATTATTTTTGTAACGCATTCCGTTTTCGAGAGCGTCTTTATATCAACGCGTATTGTTGTTATGTCGAAGATGCAGGGCGCAATTGTTGAAGATTTTCAAGTAGACTCAACCATACAGCGCGATGAAAATTTTCGACTCAGTCCGCGCTTTAATGAATTATCCCGGCAAGCCTCAACCGCACTCAATCACGCAATGCATCTCTCGCCAAGAGAGTTGATGTTATGAAAACTATACAAGAAAAAAACAAAATTTTTGACGTAGTTATTCCCTGCGCTGTCTTTATTGCTTCGCTCTTGGCTTGGGAAGCAATCGTGAACATCAAAAATATACCAGTCTATATTTTACCTGCGCCGAGTGCGATCTTTACAAAATTAGTCG
>DHWC01000055.1:0-168 GCA_002412985.1 Methylocystaceae bacterium UBA5192
CTCTTTATTGTCCCATATTTATTCTATGTCCCGACCGCCCGCGCAAAAATCTGATAAAAAGCCCTTAAAAAAAGACCCTGCAAGGCCATCTCGGTCAAAAGCGTCAAAACCGCACTTAACGCCGCTTGAGCCGCATCTGGCGCAGCTCCTTAATCCCGCACTCTCGCC
>DHWC01000055.1:548-10247 GCA_002412985.1 Methylocystaceae bacterium UBA5192
CTGGGCCATCAGGAACAACTGAGAAAAGTCTTGAAGAATTATTGCGGCTTGGCGATCCAAATTTACGGGATGCGGAGCCATGGAAACCACATCGGCCCGATCGTCCGCCGAAATCAGAGGGCGGGGTAAGATTTGAGCTTGTTTCAGAATACAGCCCAAAGGGCGACCAACCTACAGCTATAGCGGAGTTAGTTAAGGGTATTCAGGCAAATGAACGAGATCAAGTTCTTCTTGGCGTAACAGGGTCGGGCAAAACCTTTACAATGGCGAGTATTATTGCTGAGACCCAACGCCCGGGATTAATTCTTGCGCCAAATAAAACGCTCGCTGCACAACTCTACGGCGAGTTCAAAAGTTTTTTCCCTCATAATGCAGTGGAATATTTTGTTTCCTACTATGATTATTATCAGCCAGAAGCCTATGTGCCGCGTTCAGATACATATATCGAAAAAGAGTCTTCAGTTAATGAGCAGATCGACCGTATGCGTCATGCGGCAACGCGCGCGCTCCTTGAGAGAGACGATGTAATCATTGTTGCTTCTGTTTCGTGCATCTATGGCATTGGGTCAGTTGAAACCTATACGGCGATGACCTTTTCTGTACAACTCGCGGAGAAGCTGGCGCAGCGGCAACTTGTTACAGACCTCGTTGCGCTTCACTATCGTCGCGTAAATGGGGATTTCACACGTGGATCATTTCGCGTGCGTGGCGATACAGTTGATGTTTTTCCAGCCCATTATGAGGATCGCGCCTGGCGGATCAGTTTCTTTGGAGACGAGGTAGAATCTATCAGTGAGTTTGATCCTTTAACAGGTAAGAAAACTATAGATCTCGAATTTGTTAAAATTTACGCCAATTCTCATTATGTAACGCCACGTCCTACGCTTTTGCAGTCTATTAAGGCGATTAAAGATGAATTGCGTGTGAGATTAGACGAATTCAATCGCGCGGGGCGCCTTGTTGAAGCACAACGCCTTGAACAAAGAACGCGCTTTGATATCGAAATGATGGAAGCAACGGGCTCATGCGCAGGCATTGAAAATTACTCACGGTATTTAACCGGCCGGAGACCTGGCGAACCGCCACCAACTTTGTTTGAATATTTACCTGATAACGCCCTGGTTTTTGCTGACGAAAGTCATGTATCCATTCCGCAGATTGGCGGTATGTATCGGGGCGATTTCCGCCGCAAGGCTACGCTGGCGGAATATGGTTTTCGATTGCCATCTTGTATGGATAATCGACCCTTGCGCTTTGAGGAATGGGACGCGATGCGTCCGCAAACTGTTTCTGTCTCCGCAACGCCTGGTCGCTGGGAGCTCGAGCAGACGGGCGGCGTTTTCGTTGAGCAAGTTATTCGACCGACGGGCTTAATTGATCCACCCGTAGAAATTCGTTCAGCTCGAACCCAAGTTGACGATCTACTTGATGAAGTACGCAATACTGCGCAAATCGGCTATAGGACGCTTGTGACAGTACTCACAAAGCGGATGGCTGAAGATTTAACAGAATATTTTCATGATAATGGCGTGCGCGTGCGCTATATGCATGCCGATATTGATACGCTTGAGCGCATTGAAATTATTCGTGACTTAAGATTGGGCGCTTTTGACGTCCTCATCGGCATCAATCTCTTACGCGAGGGATTGGATATTCCAGAATGTGGTTTAGTCGCGATACTTGATGCGGATAAAGAAGGTTTCTTGCGTTCAGAAACATCTCTAGTGCAAACGATTGGTCGTGCAGCGCGTAACGTTGACGGTCGCGTTATTCTATATGCTGATCAAATTACTGGATCAATGCAGCGCGCTATGGAAGAGACAGAACGTCGTCGCGCAAAGCAAGAAGCCTATAATGTCGCCAATAATATTACCCCGGCCTCTATCAAGCGTGGGATAGCAGATATCCTTGGCGGCGTCGCTGAACAGGATCATGTCACAATCGATACGGGATACGACATTGCGCCTGGCCATAATTTAACTGCAACGCTTGCAGATCTTGAAAAGCGCATGAAGGAGGCTGCGGCAGATCTCGCTTTTGAAGAAGCCGCGCGCATAAGAGATGAGATCCAAAGATTACAGCGGATGGAGCTTTTGGCTGAGGCTAGCCCCCTGTTTGGGCTTTCGCGCGGAGCCAAGTCCCCGAACGGGGCGCAAACGCCTGGGGTGGTCTCAACCCGCGCCCGAAGGCCAACGGACTCCGATATGGGGCCGCATAATTTTGGAGGCGGCGAAGCGCGTCCACTTAATAACATGGCTCCTCGCTCGACTGGAGGACGGCCTGGCGTCCCAACAGTAAAGAAAAAGCCAAAATAGTGGGGTTAAAAGCTGATTTTTTGCTTTTCTTCTTCCTTTCGTCCCTGGGAGAGGGCTACACAAAGCGCTCAATCTCGATTAGGGTCCGCGCTTAATCCGCTGCGCCCAGCCGGCGCTGGCGGCTTTTTTCTATTGTTATGTCTGACGAAGGGCGTCAGACTCTTGAAGGGACCACATGGCAAAGGAAGAATTGCTCGAATTTCCAGGTATCGTGACAGAATTGCTGCCGAGCGCGATGTTTCGCGTTAAACTTGAGAATGAACATGAAATCGTCGCGCATACAGCGGGCAAAATGCGAAAAAATCGTATTCGCGTGCTAGAAGGCGATAAGGTGCTAGTTGAAATGACGCCCTATGATTTGACTAAGGGCCGCATTACCTATCGTTTCCGTTAATTATCCTAAGCGGAGCCGCTTGCTGTGACTGCTGAAATCGCCGCTCCAAAGCCAAAACTTATCCTTGCTTCGGCTTCGCCGCGTCGGCTTGCGTTGCTTGAGCAGGCTGGACTGAGTATCGACGCTTTATTGCCAACTGATATTGACGAGACGCCAACGCGTGGAGAGTCGCCGCGTGGTTTGGCTATTCGTCTTGCAAGCGAAAAAGCCGCAGCCGCAGTTAAAATTCGTCAAGCGCATCCTGATTTGAAGGATAGTTACATCATTGCTGCAGATACGGTCGTGGCGGTCGGGCGACGTATCCTCCCCAAGCCCGAAACAACAGAAGAGGCTGATGAATGCTTGCAGTTGTTGTCTGGAAGACAGCATCGCGTATTTACAGCGGTCAGCTTGATCACGCCTAAGGATCAAGAACGTAAGCGATTGGTTGAAGCGCGTTTGAGATTTAAGCGGTTAAGCGCGATGGAAGTTGAGGCATATCTTGCGGCAGGGGAATGGCGCGGAAAAGCAGGCGGCTACGCTATTCAGGGACTGGCGGGTGTCTTTCTCGTCAAGCTGATTGGTTCTTATACAGCCGTCGTTGGACTGCCGCTTTATGAGACCATGTCGTTGTTGGCGGGTGAGGGTTATCCTGTATTAACGCCCTGGTTTGCTCGCGCCTAACTCCTCTTTAAATATTGGCGCGCGTAGCGCATGCCAAGCCTTGTTAAAACTTCATAGCCAATAACCCCTGAGCGTTTGGCCAAATCATCAATTGTGATATTTTCTCCCAGTAATTCCACCCAGTCGCCGCGTTGCAGCAGAGCATGTGGCGTATCTGTAATATCAATCATGATGTAATCCATAGAAACGCGACCAATGAAGGGGCAAAATACCCCTGCAGCATAGGCCTCTCCACCTATCTGAGCATTTCCTGCGGATGCGCTAATATGGACGCCATCCGCATAGCCAATTCCCAGCGTTGCAATGCGTGAAGGACGTTGGGCGGTCCACAAGGCGTCATATCCAACTGTTTCTCCTGGCGCGAGATCGCGGATTGTAAGGATACGCGCCTCTAATTTGAGCGCATTGCGCATCGGGTTTGGTGCAAGAGGCGTAGGGTTGCCTCCGTAAAGGGCGTATCCGGGTCGCAACACATCATAGAAAGGTTTTTCCCGCATGAAGATCGCAGAGGAATTCGCCATGGATGCTGGGACGCCCGGGAAAAATCGACAGATTTGATTGAAGGATGAGATTTGTTTTGAATTCAGCGGCGAGTCTTGAATTTGTGAACTTACAAAATGACTCATGATCAAGGATGGAGCATAGCCTTGAATTTTTGCAGCGATCTTTTCTGCCTCTGTTGAAGAGAAGCCAAGCCGATTCATGCCCGTGTCAAAATGCAAAGCTGCTTTGAGTTTGCCCTCTTGTTGATATCCTGAGGCGAGCCAATCATCGAGTTCTTCTAATGAGCCAATTACAGGTTCAAGGTGGGCTGAGATGAGACGGTCAGCGCCGCCTTTGATAATTCCATCGAAGACGTAAAGTTTTGCAGAGGGGAAAACTTTGCGCGCTGCCTCGCCTTCCGCGATCGTGGCGATGAAGAAAATACGACAACCAATCTCATACAGAGCCTGCATAACTGCTTCACAGCCAAGTCCATAGCCATTTGCTTTAACGACTGCTCCGCAAGCGGCGCCTTGCCCTAAGCTGGCAAGCTTGAGCCAATTATCTTGCACCGCCTTGAGATCAATTGTCAGGCGGGCGGAAGCGCCGCATTCCTCTTGGGCGGCAGGCGCGGTGAGGTTGGGTGTTACAGGATGCATCGCATAAGAACAGTTATGGTTGAGATAAGCGACAATGGGATATGCGTTTAATCTTGTATAAAACAGATTTATTGGTGTTTTTATTTTGGTTTAACGCATTGTAACGAGGAACGCCAAGGCGCGCGAGGTCTAATTATGAATCAAAATACCCTACCAGCTTGGCGCCGCGTGCCCTCAAGCGTTTGGGCCTTGGGCATCGTATCGCTCTTGATGGATTTTTCATCTGAGATGATTCATGCGCTGCTTCCTATTTATCTTGTTGGCTCGCTGGGCGCGAGTATGACGGAGGTGGGGGTTATTGAAGGGGTAGCTGAGGCAACAGCGGCAATCGTCAAAATTTTTTCGGGAGCTATTTCAGATTGGGTTGGAAAAAGAAAGCTTCTGACATTGATTGGCTATGGTTTGGCGGCTTTAACCAAACCTATGTTTCCTCTCGCGCCAAATGTGAGTTGGATAACTTCTGCGCGGTTTCTTGATCGAGTGGGAAAAGGAATTAGAGGCGCGCCTCGCGACGCTTTGGTCGCGGATGTAACTCCAGACTCGCTTCATGGCGCAGCTTTTGGCCTTCGCCAATCGCTTGATACGATCGGAGCCTTTTTGGGCCCAGCCGTCGCTGTTTTGGTAATGTGGCTGACTTTGAATAATATTCATATGGTGTTTTGGGTTGCGACGCTTCCGGCAATTCTTGCCGTTGTTGTTCTTTTTTATGGGGTCGAGGAACCAGTTAAAGAGAAAAATGTGGGTGGCGGGTTACGTTTTCCGCTGCATAAAAATGAGCTGAATCGTCTTGGCGCGCCCTTCTGGCGCGTGGCGGGCGTGGCAACAATCTTCAGTCTTGCGCGATTTTCAGAAGCTTTTTTAATTCTCAAGGCTCAGGCGGTTGGTTTGCCAGTAATTTTTGCGCCCCTTGTTTTAGTCTTCATGAATCTGATTTACGCCAGCGCCGCCTACCCCTTAGGCGTGATTTCGGATCGAATGGGGCGTTGGAGCTTACTTGCCCTAAGTCTAATCGTGTTAATTTGCGCCGATGGCGTCTTGGCGCATGGTTCAAGTCTGGTCTGGGTTTTTTGTGGCGTCTTATTATGGGGGCTTCACATGGGCATGAGCCAGGGCTTATTTGCCGCCTTGGTCGCAGACGTTGCGCCACCTTCGCTCAGAGGAACCGCCTTTGGCGTTTACAATCTTTTTTCCGGTCTAGCGCTCTTTCTCGCCAGTTTTCTTGCTGGAAGGCTATGGGACCAATTCGGAGACTGGGCAACTTTCCTGTTGGGCGGGAGTTTTGCATTGATTGCACTGATTGGTCTCCTCATGATTCCTAAAATTGACCAGCGATAATCCTTGAAACGGCTAGCATTGAGAGGACTGTATTGCGGCGCCGCAACAATTGAATTATCCCTTAAGCTCATAGCATTCACAGGCTTCTGACAGCTTATGGGGTAAGATAATGGCGAAGCTAGATTTGAGTAATTTCGCCCAGAAACGGCCCTTGTCGCCGCATCTCTCCGTTTACCGGCCAATGATGACCATGATGATGTCGATTGCCCATCGCATTACGGGCGCGGCGCTTTATGTCGGAATGGCCTTGCTCGGCTTGTTCTTATTGGGCGCAGCTCTGGGATCCGGCGCCTTTTCGATGGTCTCTTGGCTTGGATCAGGACTTATCGGCGCAATGCTAGTTTTTTTGATCACATGGGCCATTTTTCACCACATCCTTGGCGGAGTTCGACACGCATTTTGGGATCGTGGGCTTTATATGGATCCCAAGGGCAGAGAGTTCCTAGCTTTGGGAACCCTGATTGGCGGTATCGCAATGACAGTGATTTTGTGGGTTGCCAGAACGCTTGTTGGCTGAGGGGAGCGTAATACATGTCAGTCCCTACGCATTTTAATAGCGGTCGCACGGGCGCGGGTAAAAAATTTGTCGCTGACGCCTCTGGTTCAGCCCACGCAAGATTTATGCGGCTGAGCTCCTATGTCCTTACCCCCTTAGGTATTCTTTCGACTTGGTGGCTTGTTGGCTTGGTCGGTTTGCCAATTGACCGCGTGCGTGAGGAGATCGGCCATCCCTTTCCTGCGCTTGTTTTAATCGCCTTCGCAACGCTTGGTATGATTCATGCGCGTGAAGGCATGCACGAAATCATATTAGATTACGTTCATGATGCAGAACTCAAACAGAAGGCGATCAAAGCCAATAAAATCATTTCGATCGCCATTGTGGCTATCTGGGTTGTATCGCTTATGTTCATTGCAGCGCCTCACTAAGGCAAATTCATTGACGCCCAAGAAAACAAAAAAGGTTAAGTCATGCATATGAACGGCGCTGCTTCTTCCATGTCGATTGGCGGCCGAGCCTATCCGATCGCAGATCATACCTATGATGTTGTTGTTGTCGGAGCTGGCGGCGCGGGACTAAGAGCTGTTGTAGGATGTGCGCAGGCCGGTTTATCTGTTGCGTGTATTTCTAAGGTCTTTCCCACGCGTTCGCACACTGTCGCTGCGCAAGGAGGCGTTGCTGCGGCGCTGGGTAATATGGGGCCAGACGACTGGAAGTGGCATATGTACGACACGGTCAAGGGCTCTGATTGGCTCGGCGACCAAGATGCAATCGAATATTTATGCCGCAACGCCCCGCAAGCTGTTTATGAGCTGGAACACTGGGGAGTGCCCTTTTCACGCACTGTTGAAGGTAAAATTTATCAACGTCCCTTTGGCGGCATGACAACTGATTTTGGTAAAGGCCCTCCCGCTCAGCGCACCTGTGCAGCTGCGGATCGGACAGGCCATGCCATGTTACACACAATGTATGGTCAGGCGCTAAAACATCAGACGCAGTTTTTTATCGAATATTTTGCGCTTGATCTCATCATGGATCAGCAGGGAGTTTGTCGTGGCGTTGTCTGTCTAAAGCTTGATGACGGGACGATCCATCGATTTCGATCTAATTTGACCATTCTTGCAACAGGGGGCTATGGGCGCGCCTATCTTTCCGCAACGTCAGCCCATACCTGTACTGGCGATGGCGGAGGCATGGTTTTACGTGCAGGCCTGCCACTGCAAGATATGGAATTTGTCCAATTTCACCCCACAGGCATTTACGGCGCTGGATGTTTAATCACGGAAGGCGCGCGTGGCGAAGGCGGCTATCTAACTAATAGCGAAGGCGAACGTTTCATGGAGCGTTATGCGCCTTCTGTAAAAGATCTCGCGCCGAGAGATATGGTGTCTCGCGCCATCACCTTGGAAATCAGAGAAGGACGCGGAGTCGGTAAGCTTAAAGATCACGCTTACCTCCATCTAGAGCATCTTGATCCACTGATCCTTGCCGAGCGGCTTCCGGGTATTTCAGAGAGCGCGAAGATTTTCGCCGGCGTTGACGTGACGCGACAACCCATCCCAATACTACCCACTGTTCATTATAATATGGGCGGCATCCCGACTAATTATCACGGGGAAGTCCTTTATAAGGTCAATGGCGATCCTGACGCCATTGTGCCCGGATTAATGGCGCTTGGCGAGGCGGCATGTGTTTCAGTGCATGGAGCCAACCGACTGGGATCGAACTCTTTGATTGATCTCGTCGTGTTTGGGCGCGCCGCTGGCCTTCGCGCGTCAGAACTCGTCAAACCTAACGCGACGCAACCCGAGTTACCGTCCGACTCTGCAGAGTTGGCCTTATCAAGGTTGGATCGATTGCGTCATGCCGACGGCGCAATTAGCACCGCTCAGCTACGCGATAAAATGCAGCGCGTGATGCAATCGCACTGCGCAGTTTATCGGACCGGCGAAGTGCTCGAAGAGGGCGTGGCGGGCATCAACGAGATCTGGCGATCAGGTTTGGATATTAAGGTTTCTGATCGGTCGCTTATTTGGAATTCGGATTTAGTGGAATCTCTTGAGTATGACAATTTGATTGTTCAAGCTGTTGTTACAATGGAGTCGGCGGCTAATCGGCTTGAGTCGCGCGGCGCGCACGCGCGGGAAGACTATCCAGACAGAGATGACGTAAATTGGATGAAGCATACCTTAGCGACGATTGACGCGCATAAAATGAAGACTTCAATCGATTATCGTCCTGTCCATAACTACACGATGTCAACTGAAGTAACTTACATCGAGCCGAAGGCGCGCGTGTATTAAGGCTGTCATAATCCAACATTTACTGGATGAAAAAGAATGGTCGAATTCACATTACCGAAGAACTCAGTAATTGGGGAAGGTAAGATCTGGCCGAAACCAGAAGGCGCAACAGAATTGCGCGAATTTCGTATCTATCGTTATGATCCTGATACACAAAATAATCCGCGTATCGATACCTATTTTGTCGATACCAGCGATTGTGGGCCGATGGTCCTAGATGCAATCATTTGGATAAAGAATAAAATTGATCCAACATTAACGTTCCGTCGATCCTGCCGTGAAGGTATTTGCGGGTCCTGTTCGATGAATATTGATGGCGCAAATACTTTAGCCTGTACAAAGGGTATGGATCAGATTGAGGGCGTGATTAAGCTCTATCCGTTACCTCATATGGGCGTGGTTAAAGATCTCGTGCCTGATCTAACAATCTTTTATGAACAACATGCTGCAATAGAGCCCTGGCTTCACGCTAGCGATGATCCAAAGACAGAGCGTTTACAAAGTCCCGCAGAGCGCGCAAAACTCGATGGATTGTATGAATGTATTTTGTGCGCCTGTTGTTCGACGTCTTGTCCAAGCTATTGGTGGAATTCGGATCAGTATCTTGGTCCGGCCGCCTTACTTCAAGCTCATCGCTGGATCTCAGACTCTCGTGATGAGGCCACTGACGAGCGGCTGGATTACATTGATGATACATTTCGGCTCTATCGCTGCCATACGATTATGAACTGTACGAAAGCTTGTCCGAAACATTTGCAGCCTGCAAAAGCAATTGCCGAACTCAAAAATCTCGCTATTGCCCGCTCTGAAGGTTGATTGAGGGCTCCCCGGCATCAAATCGGCACGAGAGCCCGCTAAGCTTTCATGGTTGATCGTATGAGGATCGTCAGAAGACCCGGGTCCTTCTATCTTTCGGCAAAATAGATGCGGCTGAGTTTTGTCGATATTGGCTTTGCAAGATCGTTTCAAACCCGCTGAGCGATCTTGTGTAGCAAGACTAATGAATTGAGGATCGGATTTAGCTGATGGTAAATGGAGGGTAGGGGGG
>DHWC01000061.1:0-824 GCA_002412985.1 Methylocystaceae bacterium UBA5192
GCTTGGGAAACTGTTTGCGCTGCTTGAGCGACTTCTCCAATCAGCCCTTGCTCTAACTTCGGCATCCCGCAACAAGCTGGATAAACAACCTGAGTCTCAACGCCATTTTTAGCCAATACAGCAAGCGCTGACATCCCAATTGAGGTGTCGTTGTAATCCCCAAAACATGTCGCATAGAGAACAGCTTTTCGCGCCTGTGCGGGCGCTGTGGCGTCTCGCTTGGCTGGCTGCGCCGCAGCTAAAGCCTCTAACGTTTGAGCGGCGTATTGCGGCAGCTCTGCTCTGCGATCTATTCCAATAATTTTTTCTTCTAGGCCGCGCATAATCCCGTTATTAGCGCGCGTGGCCCAATTCGCTGCGCTAGAAATTAACGTCGCCCATTTTCCGTTCCGGTCTGTTTCTGTCAGCTGTCGGTCTGCGGCGGATATTTGATTTTTCTTAGCTTCAACCGCGCGATAGCGCAGCATCAAATGAGGAAAATCAAGATTAAATTCATGTGGCGGCACATAAGGACATTTTGTCAAAAAACACATGTCGCAAAGCGTGCAGGCATCAACAACTCGGTTAAAATCGGCGCTGTCGACACTATCCAGCTCGCCGCTTTTAGAGTCGTCAACTAAATCGAAAAGTCTTGGAAATGAGTCACAAAGATTAAAGCACCGGCGGCAACCATGACAGATGTCAAAAACGCGCCGCAGCTCTGCGTCGAGTTTAACCTCATCATAAAATTCTGCGCTTTCCCAATCGATCGGATGACGAATTGGCGCTTCGAGACTGCCTTCTCTCATAATGTCCTGCTGCGCACGTCGCGTATAAAGGGCTCA
>DHWC01000061.1:1204-7739 GCA_002412985.1 Methylocystaceae bacterium UBA5192
TAAATAAGCCTTTGCAGCTTATTTAAGCTCATCCAAAGCTCTCTGGAACCTGCCCGCATGGGAGCGTTCAGCCTTGGCTAGGGTTTCAAACCAATCTGCAATCTCATCGAATCCCTCGTCTCGCGCAGAACGCGCCATGCCGGGGTACATGTCGGTATATTCGTGCGTTTCCCCAGCCACAGCCGCTTTGAGATTATCGGCTGTCTTGCCGATTGGCAGACCTGTTGCAGGATCCCCAACACCCTCGAGAAACTCCAGATGGCCATGCGCATGGCCGGTTTCGCCTTCAGCCGTTGACCGGAAAACCGTCGCGACATCATTATAGCCTTCAACATCCGCCTTTTGAGCGAAATATAAATAGCGACGATTGGCCTGAGACTCGCCTGCGAAAGCCGCTTTCAAATTGGCTTCCGTTTTACTGCCCTTAAGCGTTGTCATTTATTCCTCCAGAATTTCCTGCCGCCGGGAAGGCGTTAACGAACGCGCCGGACGGTCGTTTCTTAGAATAATTCAAAACT
Organism: Methylocystaceae bacterium UBA5192; assembly: GCA_002412985.1. Lineage (GTDB taxonomy): Bacteria > Pseudomonadota > Alphaproteobacteria > Rhizobiales > Beijerinckiaceae > Methylocystis. The sequence goes on from DHWC01000061.1 coordinate 1,723, forward strand.
ACGCCCCGTCCAGCTAATTGATCAAGAAAACTGTAAATTATAATTCTTGTCTTCATTCGAATTTTTCTGCCTAGGGCCTGGATCGATCGACAAGCTGAGCTAGATTTTGGGATTCTGACATGGTTGATGTTTACGCCAGTTTCAATGAACTCGCCGCTCACGAAATCGAAGGACAACATTATCAAATCCACGTTATCGACCGCGGCTCGCCCATTTTGATCCTTGCGCCCCACGGGGGACACATCGAACCCGGTACGCTTGAGATCGGCGAAGCCCTCGCAGCGGATTGCTATTCCTTCTATGGTTTCGAAAGCTTGGAAAAACGTCGCCGCGCGACAAGTCTCCACATTACCTCATCCCGTTTTGACGAACCGCGCGCCCTTGATCTTCTCAGCCGCGTTGATCTCGCCATTAGTGTTCATGGACGCAAAGATAAAGAAGACGCCCAGACACTCTGGGTTGGCGGCCTCCATGAACGCCTGCGCGATCATCTCGTTTTCTTACTAAATGCTGCATGCATTCCAGCAAAAGCTGTTGGCGCAGGGCACGCCTTATCAGGACGAGATCCAAAAAATATCTGCAATCAAGGACGCTTTGGCGCCGGGGTACAGTTTGAAATGCCAGCCCGTCTACGCCAAAGATTGGTATTGGAACGCCAACTTCTCTCTCAATTTAAAGAAATTCTCCGTCATGCTCTCCAACAAGAGCTTCTTGCGGTAGATTAAATCAACGCTGACGTTTTTTTCCCTCAAAGGGATTTTCTCCGGACTTCTTGGAAATTCGAATTGGAACGCCCGGCAAAGCAAATGTTTTGCGCAAGCCATTAATTAAATATCTTTCGTAACTCGCCGGTAGTTCCTCAAGCTGATTGCCAAACAAGACAAAATGTGGCGGACGCGATTTTGCTTGCGTCATATACCGAATTTTTATTCGGCGGCCTGACACTGCTGGCGGCGGCGTTTCCTCAACCGTGCTTAAAAGCCAGCGATTAAGTTTTGCTGTCGCGATCCGTTTGTTCCATATTTCATGCGTATGAAAAATGCTGGACATCAACCCTTCAAGTCCCTGACCCGAAGCGCCAGAGACGGGCGTGACAGGACAGCCTCTGACTTGCGGCAATAATCTTTCCGCCTCCTCCCGTAACAGCGTCAATTTAGAACCGCGATCCTCAATCAAATCCCACTTGCCAAGCGCAATGACCACAGCGCGGCCTTCACGCGCCGCCAAATCAGCAATTGTGAGATCCTGTTTTTCAAAAGGTATTGTCGAGTCGACCAACAAGACAACCACTTCAGAAAACCGAACGGCGCGCAAGGCGTCAGCCGCTGATAATTTTTCTAACTTATCAACCACGCGCGCACGTTTCCGTAAGCCTGCAGTATCAAAAAGTTTTATGGCGCGGTGGTTCCATTCAAAATCAACGCCGATAGAGTCGCGCGTGATGCCGGCCTCCGGCCCCGTCAACAGCCGTTCCTCACCTAACAAACGATTGATCAGCGTGGACTTGCCAGCATTAGGGCGACCCACAACAGTGATCCGCAAAGGTTTGGTTATATCTAAATCACTGCCATCTTCATCGTCATCATGAAGTTTTTCAACAAACTCTATTTCCTCGTCATCCGGCTCGGCCGTTTCTTCAGGCAAGGCAAGCCGCAAAGCGTCGTAAAGATCGCTCATCCCTTCGCCATGTTCTGCAGACAAAGGCACGGGATCGCCTAAGCCGAGAGCAAAGCTTTCAATCACGCCCTGCTCTCCAGCTTTGCCTTCCGCTTTATTAGCGATGAGGATGACCGGCTTACCAGCGCGTCTTACAAGGTCGGCAAAATATTTATCATCAGGCATGATGCCAACGCGCGCATCTATGACAAATAAAATTGCATCAGCGATTAAGACTGCATTTTCAGTCTGAGCCCGCATCCGCCCCTCAAGAGAAGCCTGAGCGCCCTCCTCAAGACCGGCCGTGTCGATAATTGTGAATCGCAAATCCGCTAGACGGGCATCGCCTTCCCGACGATCGCGCGTTACGCCCGGACGATCATCCACCAGCGCGAGCTTTTTGCCTGTAAGCCGGTTAAACAACGTCGATTTACCAACGTTTGGCCGACCGATAATCGCTAGTGAAAATGACATTCCCGTTCTTTCGCGCAAGGCTGCGCGGTACCGTGCCGCTTAGTTGCCCTGCCTGGTTTCAAACGGCGCAGCCGATCCAGAAGGCGCATTACCGCCTTGTTCAGGTTCAATCACAGGCGTCACGCTGATCACGCCTCCATTAACGCCGCCGCCAGCTGTTGCTTCAGGCGCTTTTTTTGGACCACGCTTGGCGTGCAATAAACCACGATAGGCCGCCGCTCGCTGACGCATAGATTGAGGCGCCTCGGTATCAGCTAACACTTGATCGAAGACGCGCTCAGCTTCGTCAAAGTCATCATTAGCAAGCGCATCAAGACCGTTCCACTCCTGGGCTGAAAATTTAAAAGCGCCATCTGAGGTCATTAACGGCCCCAGAGCACGCTCTAATTTTTCACGATCCCCGCCTTCCATCACCAACAAACTAGCTCGCAACAAAGCCACCTGCTGCATTAATTTATCAACATTCTTATCCTCGCCGATCGCATTCAGTTCAGCGATCGCTTGCGCCTTGTCTGGACGCACTTCCGCAGCGCGGATGCGGGCCAGCGCCGCGTACCCGGCGGGCGAGTCTTTCGCTAAAGCATCAAATGCTGCGGCAGCCTCAGCATTTTTTCCCTCATTCGCCAGCGCCGCAGCAGCTTGAAAGCGGGCATTAGCCGCTTCCGCCGCTTTAAGCCGCGTGTCTTGAAAATAGCTGTAGGCGCCTGTGGCGGCGACAATCAAAAAAGCGCCGACGAATATAGGGGTCTGATAACGCCGCCAAAGGTCGGCCGTCTTATCTCGGCGGACGTCTTCATCAACCTCATGAAAAATATCCGACATCTCTGATCAACCTTTGAGATTTACAATCCACGACGCGCCCCTCGCAGGGTAGGGCAATCCTCTGGGCGTGAGTTAGCATAAGCCCGCGCCAAAGGCGAGCATGACTGGGCCCAAATTCGGCCATTTGCAGGATGAGCGGATGACCCGATAAACTTCGCCCGAATCCTCAGGAGTCCTCTAGTGGCGAACAAATATAAATCGTCCAAAAACGCCCAGGACAGGGAAATCCTGCTGCGTTACCGCTATGATAAGCCGGCTAAAATACGACATGCCGCACAGTCCCTACCTGGCATCTATCAAACACAAGAATTAAAAACCGAGCATGATTTCATAAATCTCTGGGCGCATTTTGCAGACTTTCCATTCGAAGCTGAACCAAGCGAACAGGCGATAAAATGTTGGATCGGACACAAGGAGCAATTCGGGCGCCTCATGCTCCAGCTCTTTCGCCTGCTTCACACTAAAAAAACATGGGATGGCGCCGAACTCGCCCTGCGTTACGCCCTAACGCCTTTTAGAGAAATCCTTGTAGAAGATTTGATCCACCCAGAAATATCAGCGGATCACGACTGGTATCGCGCTTGGTTTTCAATCATCGGACACCCAGATTTTCAAAGGCTAGAAACCCGCAATATCGCCTCCAAGGTTAATTACATGAAGAAAAAATTACTGCTGGCGGTCGCGATACAGGATTTAACCCGCCAACTAGAGAGCGATTTAGTCTCAACCACAGACCAAAATATTGCCAAGAAAATGAAAAAAATCGCCAAGAAAATCCATAAAAGAGTTCGCTGAGACCCTAATCCTGTTCGTCCTGATTAAATAGGCGCGACAGCGCCAATAAAAAAGTTTCAATAATAAGATAGACCATTGCGGCAAAAGCTAAAACGATCGCAAGACTCTGGCCGAAAGCAACAAGGCCACGCTCTGCAGTGTAGTCGCCTAAGTTGAAATAGATATGTCCTGCAAAAAACAGCCCGCTCACTAGGCAAACAAGAAATGAAGCGTGCTTGAGGGTGAAGGCGGGGCGCGTAGCGGACATATTAGTTCTCCACCTCTGTCACTTAGTCCTCTCGTTTTCTATTCAAGTCCCCAAAAAACAAAAAGTCTGAGCGGGACATTATTGGCCTGGCTCAAGATATGGAGAAATAAGCAAGTCAAAAAAATCGCCCAGCATCAAGCCTGCTCTATAGCTTTTTTTATGAGCTCAATATGAGCGGGCTCTATCTGACCAACGCCTAAATCCTTAAAGTAGCGCTTGGCTAGCGTCTGCGCTTTTTTGTAATTGGGGATATCTGCATGCTCAAGTCCATAAATAGTCTGACCTTCATGCCGTATAATTAAAAAAAGCTTTTTAGCAGCTTTATCATACTTCAAAGCCTCAGACTTTTTACTATCCAAGCCCTTGCGCGCCCGCGCTGCGATGGCCTTAAGCGCTTTATCCAACTGATCTTTCTTCTCATCCTGAGAAGAAAATTTCCAATCGATAAATTCGGACGAAAGAGTTGTGAAGGACATGGATCTTCCTCATTTAGCGCAACAATCATGATTTGGCGCGCGATCGGACTGGGGACAGCGCCCCAATTTACTAGATGATAAAGGAAAGCAATTGAAACTAAAAAGCGGGAGAGGAATGCATGCCTATATATTTGATTATTATGACATTTATCGCGAAAAGCGCAATTGAGATCTTGGCGCCGATCAACGCTGACGCGCATTTTTGAAACAATAATCCAGCGACAAAATAACCCGTTAGAAACACCCAAGAATAAGCTATTGATGGGATGGAAGACAAAACAATAATAGAGATCATCTCTTTTACAAAAACTTCTTAACCCTAAGGAAGCGTCTGCCCCGTCACTCTCCCATGCAGAGCTGATCAATAAGCTTGGCGTTAACGTCTTTTGTAACTAAGGCCGAATATAATTTAACGGCATCAAAATCCAACACCGCGCCTTCCGTTTGAGAGTCAGCAAAGGCAATGCCCTGCTTCACAACAAGCGATTTTACGATACAATTTATTTTCACCAAACAAGAAGCTGAAACCACAAGAGCAGCGCCAGAGACTACAGGTCTGTGCGGAAATAAGCCAACTGTAGCGGTAATATTATATCCATCTTTATAGACAGACTTATCATCTAGAAGATAACTAATTTTATCATCAATTTCTATTGGACTCCATTGCTGATGAAAAGCAACAGCCGCTTGACCTAAAATTAAAAAGAAGAAAAACAGCAGAAATAATTGAGAAATAAATCCGTTTCCAATGGAGCCCTTAAATAAACCTAAGGTTTTCATTTTATACTCTTATTTGTTATTTTTACTTAACTTCTTAAACCCTAACAATTATTCCAATCCCATTCAATTATTTTGATCCCTAGGAAATTTAGCCTCACTTACATTCATAAGAGCAAGAAAAGGTTTTTCATAAAAGACTTATTTGAAAAAAAATTGACTAGAAGGATCTTATTGTAAGACAGATCTTACTATTATTATTCCCATTCAATTGTTCCAGGCGGTTTACTTGTTACATCATATACAACGCGATTAACGCCCCTCACCTCATTGATGATCCGCGTCGCAGTCCGACCAAGAAAGCTCATGTCAAAATGATAAAAATCAGCGGTCATGCCATCGCTGCTTGTGACAGCGCGCAAGGCAAGGACATAATCATAAGTGCGGCCATCGCCCATAACGCCAACACTGCGCACGGGCAACAATGCGGCGAAGGCTTGCCATATTTCGTCATAGAGCCCTGCTTTACGAATTTCATCAAGATAGATTGCGTCAGCATTACGCAAAATTTCAAGTTTTTCCTTGGTGATGACGCCAGGACACCGAATTGCCAAACCTGGACCAGGAAATGGATGACGCTTCACAAAAACTTCAGGTAATCCCAGTTCGCGACCCAACGCCCGCACTTCGTCCTTGAATAATTCTCGCAAAGGCTCCACCAATCCCATTTTCATACGCTCTGGCAAACCGCCAACATTATGGTGGGATTTAATCGTAACCGAAGGTCCGCCGGTGAAAGAGACGCTTTCGATGACGTCGGGATAGAGCGT
>DHWC01000061.1:8049-15694 GCA_002412985.1 Methylocystaceae bacterium UBA5192
TGACGTCGGGATAGAGCGTTCCTTGCGCCAAGAATTCCGGCGCGCCTTTGGAATCTTGTGCAATTTTCTGCGCTTCATGGTCAAAAGTTTCAATAAATAGTCGACCTATCGTTTTACGTTTAATTTCGGGATCATCTACGCCTTCCAAAGCTTCTAAAAAAACATCCGCTGCATCAACATGATGAAGCGGGATATTGTAGTGATCTCTGAAAAGTCGAACAACTTCTTCTGCTTCACCTTGACGCAAAAGCCCATGATCAACAAAAACACAAACTAATTGATCGCCAATCGCTTCATGAATTAATACTGCAGCAACAGCGCTATCGACACCTCCAGAAAGTCCACAGAGCACGCGCTTATCGCCGACCTGCCGTCTGATCGCAGCGATCGCTTCTTGTCTAAAAGCCGACATCGTCCAGTCAGCTTTTAACCCAGCAACTTTATGAACGAAGTTTGACAGCAGCTTTGCGCCATCCGGCGTATGAACGACTTCAAGATGAAATTGCACGCCATAGAAGCCGCGCGCCTCGTCAGCAATCGCAGCCATCGGCGCGTTTTCTGACGCAGCGATCACCCTGAAACCAGCCGGTAATTGTGTGACCCGATCACCGTGGCTCATCCATACAGGATAGGACTCGCCCTTGCGCCACACGCCCTCAAAAAGCGCGCTTGATTCTAATATTTTAAGATCTGCGCGGCCGAATTCTCGATGGTGCCCCGCCTCAACTTTTCCGCCAAGCTGGGAGGCCATTGTTTGTTCGCCATAGCAAATGCCAAGAACTGGAACGCCAGCTTGAAAAATCTCCTGCGGCGCGCGCGGCGAATTCAAATCAGCGACAGAGCACGGTCCGCCAGAAAGGATGACAGCCTTTGGCCGAATGAGGGCAAAGGCCTGTTGAGCAGCTTGAAAAGGGGTGATTTCGCAATAAACGCCGGCCTCGCGCACCCGACGGGCGATCAGCTGCGTGACTTGCGAGCCAAAATCGACAATGAGGACCTTGTCATGGCGATCGGCAATATCATGGTGAAAGGTTTCTGCGGCTTTGCTCATGCCCTGCCTTAAGGGATCACACTGTCTCTTTGCAACAGCGCGACGAAAAATCCATCTGTCCCGCTTGTCCTTGGCGAGAACCGCAGACCATGGCCGTGCTGGGAAGCAAAACATGCCAAAGCGTCAAGGCCCGCCGCTTGCGCCATAGAAACGGCAGAAACCGAGGAAAAATCTGGATGCCGGTCGATAAAGGCAGCGACTTGCGCCTCATTTTCCTCAATTAATACAGAACAAGTGACATAGGCCAAACGCCCGCCTGGCCTGACGTAACGCACAGCCTGATCAAAGAGCTGCGCTTGCGCCTGCAGCCGTTGGTCGAGCGCGCCAGCGGCTAAGCGCCATTTTGCATCCGGATGACGCCGCCAGGTTCCTGTCCCCGTGCAGGGGGCATCAATAAGCGTTAAGTCACACCGACCGACAAGATCTGATAAAACATCCACATCCCCTCGCTGGGCGCGAACTTGAATATTGCGCGCGCCAGCGCGCTCTAGTCGTTCATGGATGGGCATTAAGCGCCGAGGCTGCGCATCAAAGGCGTATATTTGTCCGCGATTATGCATTTGTCCCGCAAGCGCTAATGTTTTTCCACCCCCGCCAGCACACAGATCAAGAACTTGTTCGCCTGGCGCTGTTGCGCAAAGAAGGCTTGCGAGTTGGGAGGCTTCATCTTGCAACTCAACATAGCCTTTTACGTAAACCGTTTCGGCCGTCATGGCCGGCCCTCGCTTATATCCAGCGTCAATTCTTAATCCGATTGGAGAATGCGGCGTCACAACTGGCGCTAAATGCGCGAGTTTTTGATAGGCTTGATCTCTGGATCCTTTCAAAATATTCACACGCAAATCGATCGGCGCGCGCGTCGCTAAAGCCTTCCCTTCTTCGGCAGCCTCATGCCCAAACACAGCAGAAAATTTTGCACTCAGCCATTCTGGATAATCGCCGCGAACAAAATCGGGCGCAGAGTCTAATCCGGCTGTTTCGAGACGCAAACGCTCTTGGGGCGTTAGAGCTACTGGCGCATGTCCTTCACCAGAAAAAAGCGAAGAAATCGTCTCTACATTCAATCCGCGCGCTTCACGCAACGCGCCTAGCATCTTAGCACGCGGCGCATCTTCATCCATTATAAAGCTCGCTGAAGAAGCTTTTCGCAATGTATCGAAGACAAGGCTCGCAATCGCCGCACGATCTTTCGACCCAGCAAAGCGGTGGGCGATTCCCCAGTCTTTTAGCGCATCAGTTGCAGGACGGCGACGTTGAGAAATATCAGCAAGAACTTCAATTGCAGCAGATACTTGAGCAGCAGGAGTCATGAAAACCTATCTAGTCGCGCGTCGACGCGCGCGAATGTTACGCACTGTGCCTGTTGAAGAGCGATAGGCCAGCGTATCCGTTTCAATATAATCTTTGTCTATGATAACGCCCCGGGCCAATGGCCCATCCGTCACGCCTGTCACACATACTACAACGTCTCCCGAAACCATATCTGAAATATTATAAGTGCGGCTGCTATCAGAAATACCATGCGCCGCTGCACGAGCGCGCTGATCGTTATTCTCTAAGACAAGACGTCCCTGCATTTGTCCGCCAACGCAGGCAAGCACTGCGGCCGCTAACACGCCCTCAGGCGCCCCGCCTCTGCCTAAATACAGATCTACGCCCGTTTCAGAAGGCGCTGCCGTAACGATAACTCCCGCCACATCCCCATCAGAAATAAGTCGAATTCGAGCGCCTGCAGCGCGACAAGCGGCAATCAATTCAGTATGACGCGGCCGATCAAGGATGCAAATATTTATTTCGCTCGGCGCAACGCCTTTCGCTTTTGCCAAAGATTTTATGTTTTCTTGCGGCGGACGATCCAAGTCAACGACGCCCGGCGGATAACCAGGACCAATGGCGATTTTGTCCATATAGACTTCAGGCACATTCAATAAAGCGTTCGGCGTTGCAGCCGCTGCAATTGATATCGATCCCGCCATATCCTTGACGCATAATGTGGCGCCTTCTAACGGAGCCACGGCGAGATCGACATTTGGCGCGCCCGGAGATCCGATAATTTCGCCAAAATAAAAAGCTGAAGCTGAGGCCCCTTCGCCGACAACAACGCGCCCATGCGCAGGAAGGAGGGTAAGATGGCTCCGCATCGCTACCAGCGCCGCTTCGCCCGCCGCCATCTCATCCCCGCGCCCCCGAAATTGCGCCGCCGCTACCGCAGCTAGCTCGGTTGCGCGCGCAAGCTCAATCGTCAGAAACCGTCCAATCGCGAGGGAATCAATAGATGGCTTTGTCGCCATGTTCGTCCTTCCTGCAAATTATTCTCTTTCGATACGAATAACTTGCGCTCGCGTAACAATTGTTCCGTCTTGGAAGATCAATTCAAGCGCTTCTCTAACAAGATGCTCGCTCGTTGCATGCGTGATTAGTATAACATCAACGCAATCGCCCGGTGCGCCGCGACGGCCGCGCTGCATGATGCTTTCTAGAGAAATTTTTTGCTCCGCCATACGCGTGGCGATGCGCGCAAAAGCGCCGGCGACGTCTCGCACTGATAATCGGATATAATAGCCGCCTTCATGTCGACGCATGGGCGTTCGCTTTAACTCTTTTAGCTGAACTGCCGGCAACCCAAATGGCGCTGTTCGCACGCCTTTAGCGATATCTGCGATATCCGCAACAACTGCAGATGCCGTTGCCTCGCCGCCAGCCCCTGGGCCAACAAGCGTGAGTTCCGGTACAGCGTCGGCGTCTATTGTCACAGCATTCAACACGCCCATCACCTGGGCAATAGCAGTATTTTTACTGACCATTGTTGGATGCACGCGCTGTTCAATGCCTTCAGCTGTGCGCTGTGCGACGCCTAACAGTTTTATACGAAAACCTAATTCCGCCGCCGCCTCTATATCGGCCAAAGTAACGCGCTCAATTCCTTCAATGTCGATTGATTCAGCTGTAATCCGCGTGCCAAAGGCTAGAGAGGTAAGGATAGAAAGCTTATGCGCTGTATCAAAACCGCCAATATCAAAAGTTGGATCAGCCTCAGCATAGCCAAGCTTCTGCGCTTCGCTTAAACAGGCCTCAAACGAGAGCTCTTCGCGCTCCATACGCGAGAGAATATAATTACATGTGCCGTTCAAAATACCGTATACGCGCACAATAGAATTACCGGCCAAACCTTCGCGCAACGTTTTAACAATTGGAATCCCACCCGCTACCGAAGCTTCAAAAGCAAGCGCAACATGTTTTTCTTCAGCGAGCTGGGTTAAATGCAAGCCATGCGCCGCAAGCAAAGCCTTGTTCGCAGTCACAACGGCCTTGCCATGAGCCAAAGCCGTTTCGACGCTCGCGCGCGCAGGGCCTTCGGAACCGCCAATCAACTCAACAAACAGATCTATTTTTTCAGAAGCAGCCAATTTGACAGGATCAGAGAAGAATTCAACTGAACTAAGATCGGCATCGCGTTTCTTTGCCTGATCGCGCGCCGATACGCCTGCAACAATGATTTTGCGCCCTGTGCGGGCGGTCAATGCATCAGCCTGACGCCTTAACAATCGCGTAACAGCGGCGCCTACAGTGCCAAGTCCTGCGATACCGACGCGTAAAGTCTCTGACATTTCCGCCCTTTCGGGATGATCGTTAAAGCGCCCCTCAGGCGCCAAAGCTCTTTGGGGCTTTCTGCCCGATTCCAATCACCCTATCAAGAAATCCTTGCCAGACTCGCCCGCACAGCGAACAATATAAGCGCGCGAATGTTGTCGCGAGAGCGTCAAGAGCTTTTTGGTTTTAATGCGCGACTTTCGACCAAATCCTACGTTTTGTAAAATACAATAAGCCGGCAAAAACGAGCAAAAATGAAATAACGCCAATTCCAATTCTTTTACGCGCGTTGAGATGCGGTTCAGCAGACCACATCATGAAAGCGGCGACATCTTGCGCATATTGATTAACCGTCTGCGGCGCGCCATCATCATAAGTCACGACGCCATCAGATAAGGGAGGCGGCATGCCGATACGTCGCCCGGACATATAAATATTGTAATATTGTCCATCTGGAATTTTTACTTCAGCAGGCGCCTCTACATAACCTGTCAATAAAGAAGCGACATAGTCAACGCCGCCTTCTTGATATGCAATGAAGGGTAGAGCGTCGAGCAAAAATTGCGGAAATCCTCTCGAATGACCTCGCGCTTTAGCAAGCACTGACATGTCTGGCGGATAAGCTCCAGACATTGCTGCGCGCGCCGCCTGTTCATTCGCAAATGGAGCGGGAAAGCGGTCGCTTGGGCGTCCTGGTCGATCAAAAAATTCGCCCGCTTCATTTGGACCATCTTTGATTTTGTAACTTGCCGCAAGTTCAACAATTTCACGTTCAGAAAATTCTGTGCCGCCAGACTGACTAAGATTACGAAAAGCCAGCATCTTAATCGAGTGACAGGTGGAGCAAACTTCCTTGTAGACCTTGAAACCGCGCCTTAATTGCGCGGTATCATAGCGGCCAAACACCCCTGCAAAACTCCAGTTATAAAGCTTTGGATGCTCTTCATGCTTCAATGCGTCATTAGCCTGGGCGATCGGCGCAAAAATACTCGCGACAACAAGCGCCGCGGAAAATATTACAGCGCGCCCTAGCCCAACTAGAGTTATCCTTAGTGACGAAGCGAACGACCGCAACTTACGCATGCGACGCTCCACGATTGGCCGTTGCCTCTGAAATAGACTTTGGCAGAGGATCAGGTTTCTCACGTCTACCCAAAAGAGGAAGAATAACGAGGAAATGGAAGAAGTAGTAGAAGGTCAAAAGACGCGCAATCCAGAGATAAGCGCCTTCAGCAGGCTGTGAACCAAGATACCCCAAGCCTATCGAGACCGCGACAAAAGCCCAGTAGAATTTACGAAACAACGGACGATATGTTCCGGATTTAACTTTCGATGTGTCGAGCCAAGGCAAGGCAGCAACAATCAGAATTGATAAAAACAAAGCAATAACACCCAATAATTTATTGGGAATAGCCCTCAGAATTGCGTAAAATGGCAGGAAATACCATTCAGGAACAATATGAGGCGGCGTTACCAGAGGATTAGCCTCTATGTAATTGTCGGGATGACCGAGGTAGTTGGGAACAAAGAAAGTCATCCAAGCATATAGGATAACGAAAACGCCGATCGCAAAACCATCCTTCATGGTAGCGTAGGGCGTAAAAGGCACTGTGTCCTTTTTCAAATCCTTCACTTCGACGCCTGTGGGATTATTCTGTCCTGTGACATGCAACGCCCAGACATGAAGCGCGACGATCGCAACAATTATAAAGGGGAGAAGATAATGAAGCGCAAAAAAGCGATTAAGTGTCGCATTGTCGACGGAGTACCCCCCCAGCAGCCAAGTTGTGATTGAGGGCCCAACCCACGGTAGCGCGGAAAAAAGATTGGTAATAACAGTCGCCGCCCAGAAAGACATTTGTCCCCAGGGCAGAACATAGCCCAGGAATCCTGTCGCCATCATAACCATAAAAATCACGACGCCGAGAATCCAGAGAAGCTCACGCGGCTCTTTATAAGAACCATAATACATGCCGCGGAAGATATGGATATAAACAGCTAGAAAAAACATCGAGGCGCCGTTGGCGTGCGCATACCGCAACGCCCAACCCCAATTGACGTCTCTCATAATATTTTCAACTGAGTTAAAAGCCAGCGTGACTTCTGGCGTGTAATGCATAGCCAGGACGACGCCAGTGATAATTTGGGCCACCAGCATAAAGGACAATATCGCGCCAAAGGTCCAAAGATAATTAAGATTTTTGGGCGTCGGATAGGCAACGAATGAGTCGTACATAAAGCTGAGGATCGGCAAGCGACGCTCTAACCATTTAGCGAAGTTGCTTTTGGGCTTATATTGCGAATGTCCGCTCATTTAATTTTCCCAATTGACTTGCAGTCGTTGCGCCTTCGCGCCGTCAGCTTTGATTTTTTTAAATCATCCAATCTTTATTTTTGTGTCGCTAACGAACGTATAGTTTGGCACTTCGAGGTTATTGGGAGCAGGCCCCTGTCGAATTCGACCCGATACGTCATAGGAAGAACCATGGCATGGGCAGAACCATCCATCATACTCGCCCTCTTTGCCGGTAGGGATACATCCAAGATGCGTGCAAATTCCAATGACGACCAACCACTGTGGTTTTTGAACCCGCTTGTCGTCAGGCTCAGGATCCGGAAGCTCCGTAAGACTCACTGCTTGCGCATCCTTGATTTCTTTTTCCGTCCGATGACGGATGAAAACAGGCTTGCCACGCCATTTGACGGTAATGATCTGCCCTTCAGGCACAGTAGAGATATCAACCTCTGTCGAGGCCAAAGCTCGCGCAGAGGCGTCTGGATTCATCTGAGCAATTAGAGGCCAGGCCACCCCGCCGACAGCGGTGACAGCCCCCGCACTCGTCGCCAGCGTGAGAATATCGCGGCGGGATGGATTATGTGGCGTTGATGAATGATCACCCTTCATACCCAGGCGTCGCCCTTTCTCAGCTATCCAATTGCCTTGTAATTAAGTCAGGCATTTCATCTTTTGACGTGTTCCGCCAGCGAGGTAAAGCCCTTCTT
>DHWC01000004.1:0-337 GCA_002412985.1 Methylocystaceae bacterium UBA5192
GATAGGGGCGTAAACAGTTTCCAAGGAGTGTTTTATGAATATTCGAATTCAGTTGAAAAACTCGATGCCTTACGCGCCGCAGCGGTAAGAGACGCGCATCGCCAGGCAGAGGTTTATGCTTTGGCGGCGGGACTTAGGCTTGGAAGAATATTGGAAATGAAGCCAGCTCAGAATAATGCGATGCAGCCGAGCTTGATGGATGCAAAAGCCGCATCAGCCTTCCCAGATAGCGGCTCAATCCCTGTTTCAGCTGGCCGACAGCGTATTCGCGTTCAAATTTTTATTGTTTGGGCCCTCGCCCATTAGCATCTTTGAGCGCGTGTGAAATAAATAATAA
>DHWC01000004.1:718-15663 GCA_002412985.1 Methylocystaceae bacterium UBA5192
GTTGCGGTCTGCCAGAAGACATCGATCGGCATGCCGCCGCGCGGATACCAATAGCCTCCGATGCGTAGCCACCTTGGTTTCATTGCGGCAATAAGCTCATGGGCAATGCGCAGCGTGCAGTCCTCATGAAATGCGCCATGATTTCGAAAACTGCCTAAAAATAGCTTCAAGGATTTGGATTCAATGAGGCAGTCTGCGGGGCAATAATCAATTACTAGATGAGCAAAGTCCGGCTGTCCGGTAACGGGACATAGGGATGTGAATTCAGGCGCAGTAAAACGCACGAGATAAACAGTATCCTTGTAGGGATTTGTAACTAGATCTAATTCCGCCTCGTCTGGGGAGTTCGGCAGAGCGACAATGCGCCCCAGGAGTTCTGGTCCATCATGTTTTTTTATCATGATCTTAAAAGAAGCTTTCCTCTGGTTGCGTCAAGCTAGAAAAGAAATATGTTATGGGTCTCGATCATCCGGGCATTCGCCAGCGCGGAGCATGATGGGATGAGCGTTGATCCATCCGGACAAAAATCTATTCTCAGCATTGCCCAAAGCGGCAAGCATTTCTAAGCGTATAATTTCTAGCCATTTTTGACGTCGATCAGGAGTATTCATTTCTGCTGGAACTCCCAAATCTATCGCCTTAACAGCGAATTGGTAAGGCAGCGTATGCCAGAAAGCGACACCACCGCCGCCAAGCATAGCGGTGATATCCGCCTCGGGAATTTTTGCCAATTTTTCTTGATCTTCTGGCCTCACAAGATCAGCTTTGCCGTTTGGCGCAGCGTTGATTGCTACGCCATTGCGGATGAAATTATTTAGCATTACCCCGTTCTTTTCTATGATTGCATTGCCGCCCACCACAAACACGCCGTCAGATTTCTCAGTGCCGCATCGCAGGATACGATCAAAACATGCCGCTACGCCCGCCATCTGTGTGGCGCAACTGGTTTCAATCCACTTCGCCATTGTTTCCGCTTTTACGTCGAGAACATAAGCAAGACCTGAAGCATCTCCGCGTTTATACTCACATCTTTGGAGCGTGTTCGCAGGCCAGCCAAGAAAAGATTCCGCGACGGGGGTGCACGCGCCTTGACGGATTGATGATTTTTCAAGATTAAGTCGCGCCGCCTCAACGTGCTCTGGCGTTTGTGCGTTAGCACAGTCGAGCGCGCCAAGAAGGAGGCATAAAAGCCCAGTCGCGACGGAGCGGACTGCATCTTCACCAAACGTCATTTCTGCCTCCTCAGCTCGGTATTCTAAACTCTCTGCACAGCTAATGGACTTGAGCGCGGGGTCAACAGCGTCTGCAGCAGCGCCTGGACCCCTGGTTCGCGCTCCATTTTTGTATGATTAGTTTCGAAAAACACCTATTGGGGCCTCTGCCAAGGCTTTCCCCTGTGGCGTAATCGGTCTAAAAGTCCCACTTACCGCGCTGCACCACACGAGGCTCTAACAATGACCGAGATTATCGACATACATGCCCGAGAAATCCTTGATTCCCGGGGCAATCCGACTGTCGAGGTTGAGGTCACGCTCGAGGATGGCTCTTGCGGACGCGCAGCTGTGCCCTCAGGCGCCTCTACTGGCGCGCATGAAGCTGTCGAAAAACGCGATGGCGACCCAAAGCGTTACTTGGGCAAGGGCGTGCTTACCGCGGTTGACAATGTCAATGATGAAATCGCCGGGGCTTTGTTGGGCCTCGAGGCTGAGGATCAGATTGGCATTGACATGGCGATGATCGCTCTCGACGGGACGCCCAATAAGGCGCGCCTTGGAGCCAATGCAATTCTCGGCGTCTCGCTTGCCACCGCTAAAGCAGCAGCTGAAGCGACAGCGTTACCTCTTTACCGTTATATTGGCGGTACGCAGGCGCGTATCCTGCCCACCCCGATGATGAACATAATCAATGGTGGCGTTCACGCAGATAACCCGATCGACTTTCAGGAATTTATGATCCTGCCGGCAGGCGCCGAGAATGTGCGCGACGCCATTCGTTGGGGAGCTGAAATTTTTCACACGCTCAAAGGCGCACTTAAAAAATCAGGACATTCAACATCTGTCGGTGATGAAGGCGGATTTGCACCAAACCTACCGTCGGCGGAAGCCGCGCTTGATTTTATTATGAAAGCGATTGAAACCGCAGGCTTCAAACCCGGCGTTGACGTTCTGCTGGGAGCAGATTGCGCTGCTACGGAATTTTTTAAAGAAGGTAAATATGTATACGAGGGCGAAAGAATTACCCGTAGCATCGATCAGCAAGTTGAGTATCTAGCAAAGCTCGCCAGCGCTTATCCCATCGTCTCCATAGAGGACGGGATGGCTGAGGATGATTGGGAAGGATGGAAAAAGCTCACAGAGTCGATTGGTAAGAAGATTCAACTTGTCGGCGATGATCTTTTTGTTACGAATGTAACGCGTCTGTCGCAGGGTATTAAAACCAATACAGCGAATTCTATTCTCGTCAAAGTTAATCAGATTGGTTCGTTAACAGAGACGATTTCGGCTGTAGATATGGCGCATCGCGCTGGTTACACTAGTGTTATGTCTCATCGCTCTGGCGAGACAGAAGATTCAACTATTGCGGATCTCGCAGTGGCTTTGAATTGCGGTCAGATTAAAACAGGCTCTTTGGCGCGATCCGATCGCACAGCCAAATATAATCAGCTCATTCGTATTGAAGAAGAGCTCGGAGATACCGCAATTTATGCTGGAAGAAATGCGCTAAAGGCTCTTTCTTAGATCTTTCTCCGCTCTTTCGACAGTCGGCGTATCGGCGGTCGGCAGTCGAGTATTACTCGCTGCCGAAAGCTAGATAACGCTATCTGATGATGGAAAAAACATTCAACCCAACTTTAATTGAGCAACGCATGCGTGCGTTGTGGGAAGATACAGGCGCATTTAGGGCCGGTCGTCCCGAGCGCCTTCGCGCCAAGCCTTATTCAATTGTAATCCCCCCGCCCAATGTCACGGGCAGCCTACATATGGGTCATGCGCTTAATAATACATTGCAGGATATTCTTGCGCGCTATCATCGTATGAGGGGCGATGACGTTTTGTGGCAGCCAGGCACAGACCATGCAGGCATTGCAACGCAAATGGTGGTTGAGCGTCAACTGGCGGAAAGAAATGAGCCTTCACGACGCGAATTGGGTCGTGAAAAATTTTTAGAGCGTGTCTGGTCGTGGAAAGCTGAGTCGGGCGGAAAAATCGTAGAGCAGTTGAAGCGGTTAGGAGCTTCCTGTGATTGGTCTCGTGAAAGATTTACTTTGGACGATGGCTTATCACGCGCTGTTATTAAAGTCTTTGTTCAGCTTTATCGTGATGGCCTGCTTTATAAGGATAAACGTCTCGTCAATTGGGATCCTGTTCTCCACACGGCGATTTCTGACCTGGAAGTTCAGCAAGTTGAGATGAAAGGCCACCTATGGCGTTTCAAATATCCAATTGTTGATGCTGCTGGGCAGAAAACAGGCGCATTCATTACTGTCGCAACCACGCGACCTGAGACTTTGCTTGGCGATACTGCTGTTGCGGTGCATCCAGAAGACGCGCGTTATCACTCTTTCATTGGGAAAAATATATCTCTGCCTTTGGTTGGACGGCATATTCCCATTATTGCGGATAGCTATTCAGATCCAGAAAAGGGTACTGGAGCAGTCAAAATTACGCCAGCTCATGATTTTAATGATTTTGAAGTTGGGAAGCGTCATGGCTTGCGTCTCATTAATGTACTCGACGCGCAGGGACGATTATCTCTTTCAGCCAATAGCGATTTTCATGAAGGATTGACGCCATCTGCAGAGCTCGCAGAAACGCTGGCGACTTTAGACGGCCTCGATCGTTTTGCAGCGCGTCAACGCATCGTGACGATGATGAGCGAGCGAGAATTACTTGAGGGCGTTGATGACCATAAGCATATGGTTCCTCACGGCGATCGTTCGCAGGCTGTTCTTGAGCCGCGATTAACTGATCAATGGTACGTTGACGCTAAAACATTAGCTCGTCCCGCGTTAGAGGCGGTGCGTACAGGTAAAACAACCTTCATCCCAAAAAATTGGGAAAAAACCTACTTTGACTGGCTAGAAAATATTCAGCCCTGGTGCGTATCGCGTCAGCTTTGGTGGGGCCATCGTATACCAGCGTGGTATGATCAAGACGGCAATGTTTATGTCGAAGAAACAGAGGAGGCTGCGCAAATAGCTGCGCGCGCGCGGACAGGAGAGGCTGTCGCGCTAAAGCGGGATGACGATGTGCTTGATACGTGGTTTTCGTCAGCGCTTTGGCCTTTTTCGACTCTTGGCTGGCCAGAGGATAGCTCTGAGCAGGAGCGTTACTATCCAACAAATGTTTTAGTTACAGGCTTTGACATTATTTTCTTTTGGGTTGCCCGAATGATGATGATGGGCCTTCACTTTAAGAAAGAGATTCCTTTTAAAGATGTCTATATCCATGCGCTCGTTCGTGACGAGAAGGGCGCTAAGATGTCTAAATCCAAGGGTAATGTCATTGATCCCTTGCATTTGATTGATGATTATGGCGCTGATGCATTACGCTTCACTCTGGCTGCAATGGCGGCGCAAGGTCGTGATATCAAGCTCTCGACACAGCGTGTAGAGGGCTATCGTAATTTTGCGACTAAGATCTGGAATGCGTCGCGTTTTGCAGAATTTAATGGTTGCGCGCGCGTCAATGATTATGATCCCTCAAAGAATAAGATTGTTCTAAACCGCTGGATTGTCGGCGAAGCAGCGCGAACTATTGACGTCTTGAACGCTGAGATTGAAGCCTACCGCTTTAATGATGCGGCAGCGAGCGCTTACCGGTTTGTGTGGAATATTTTCTGCGATTGGTATTTGGAGTTAGCGAAGCCGCTGCTTCAAGGTCCAGATGGCGCCGCTAAAGAAGAAACGCGCGCAACCGTCGCCTTTGTTCTCGATCAGATCTACGCTCTCTTGCATCCTTTCATGCCCTTTTTGACGGAAGAGCTTTGGGCGATCAAGGGTGAGCAAGGACCGCCGCGACAGAGTTTGCTTGCACTTGCGAACTGGCCGTCTTTGACTGGACTTGAGGACGCCCAAGCGGAAGGTGAGATTGGCTGGGTCGTAGATCTTGTATCAGAAGTTCGTTCCCTTCGCGCCGAAATGGCGCTAGCAGGTGAAACAGAGTTGCTGTTGATTGGCGCTGACGCAGGTTTGCGCAGCCGGGTACAGCAATGGGATGAAACCTTGCGTAAGCTTGCCCGCTTATCACAAATTGGTTTTGCTGATGTCGCGCCAAAATCTTCAGCGCAGCTTCTAGTGCGCGGTGGAGTTGTCGCGATACCTCTTGAGGGGGTCATTGATCTTGATGTGGAGAAAACGCGGCTCTTGCGAGAAATTACCAAATTGAATGAAGACATTAAAAAGCTTGACGCAAAACTCTCCAATCCAGGCTTCCTCGCCAAGGCGGATGCGGATGTAGTCGATGAACATAAGGATCGACGAGAGGAAGTGAACGCAAGAATTGAAAAATTGACAGCTGCGCTGGTGCGTTTGGGGTGATCCTTACCACAGCTGCTTTTTGTTTCTTGGGATCGAAGCCCGTAATGGTGAAAATTAACGCATGACGCTGTCGCATAAACCTGTTGGACCAGAAAGTCGCGTCTTTCTCGTTGACGGGTCATCATTCGTCTTTCGTGCTTATTTTCAATCAATCCGACAGGATGCAAAATATAATTATCGTTCTGATCGCCTGCCAACTGGCGCAGTCAGATTGTTTTGTTCAAAGATTCTACAGTTTGTTCGAGAGGGGGCGTTGGGCGTCAGGCCAACGCATTTGGCAATTATCTTTGATAAAAGCGAAAACTCTTTTCGTAAGGAAATTTACCCTGAGTATAAGGCTAATCGCTCCGAGCCGCCGGAAGATCTTGTCCCGCAATTTCCACTGATGCGCGCTGCTGTGCGTGCGTTTGGGCTGACGCCAGTTGAGCAAGATGTTTATGAAGCGGATGATCTAATCGCGACCTATACGGCGCAAGCCCGGGCCAAAGGCGCAGAGGTTTTAATTATCTCAGCTGATAAGGATCTGATGCAACTTATTGGCGAGGGCGTGGCTATGTATGATCCAGCCTCTGGCTCTGCAGGAGCCAAGGGCGCCCGAGAGGAGCGCTTTATTACGCAAGCGGAAGTTGTTGATTATTTTGGCGTGACGCCAGATAAGGTCGTTGATGTTCAAGCGCTCGCTGGCGACAGTACGGATAATGTTCCAGGCGCCAAAGGCATTGGTTTAAAGACCGCTGCTCAGTTAATTAATGAATTTGGCGATCTCGATACTTTGTTGTCGCAGGCGCAACACATCAAACAGCCTAAAAGACGTGAAGCTTTAACTGAGCCTGAAGCCGTCGCCCGTATCCGACTATCAAAAAAATTAGTCGAACTGGTTCAAAATGTTCCCTTAAAGGTGCCGCTTGATGATCTTGGCTTATGTGAGCCGGACGGAAAAACCTTGGTCGCATTCCTACAAGCGATGGAATTTACGACAATCACGCGTCGTGTTGCAGAGCTTTATGACGTAGAGGCGGCTACGATTACCCCAGATCCAGCGTTTTGTGGACCAGCAGCGTGGCGCGGCCGCGACGGCCAAGGTCCAGCGGTAGAACAGACAGGTCAAAAAGAGAATAGTCTCATTATTGATGGCGACACCCCGCAGCATTACGCTATGCTGCAGTATGAGCTAGCAAAAGCTCAAAAGATCGACAGAACATTATATAAAACAATCACAACTCTTGCGCAGCTCGACCACTGCATTATGCAGGCGTATCAAGCTGGCATTGTTGCGCTTGATACGGAAACAACATCCCTTGATCCGATGCAATGTCGGCTTGTCGGCGTTTCCTTATCAACTGCTCAAGGCGTTGCCTGTTATATTCCGCTACAACATAGTGAGGCGGGAGTAGGAGATCTTTTTGGCGAAACAACTTTGCTACCTGGCCAACTTCCCCTTTGCGTCGTCATTGAGAGATTAAAACCACTGTTTGAAGACCCTTCGGTGCTTAAAATTGCGCATAATATGAAATATGATCTCTTAGTGTTGGCTCGTTATGGCATAGATGTCGCGCCGATTGAAGATACGATGCTCCTATCCTATGCGCTTGATACAGGGCGCAATAATCATGGGCTTGATGAACTTGCATTGAAGCATTTAGGACATGAAAATATTCCCTTTTCTGCCGTGGCGGGATCAGGGCGTAATTTTATTGGTTTTGAACATGTTGCGATTGATAAGGCTACAGAATATGCCGCCGAGGATGCTGATGTCGCCATGCGCTTGTGGCGCATATTGCGCGCACGCCTATGCGCTGAGCATTTAACAAACGTCTACGAGACGCTTGAGCGGCCAATGGTCGCGACTCTTGCCGGAATGGAGCAACGCGGCGTCATGATTGATCGCGTGATGCTTTCGCGACTTTCAGGAGAGTTTGCGCAAGAAATGGCGCGGTTAGAAACAGAGATTTTTCATCAAGCTGGCGAAAGCTTTAATCTTGCCTCACCCAAGCAATTGGGCGAAATTTTATTTGTTAAAATGGGGCTGTCTGGCGCAAAGAAGACAGCGACAGGCGCCTGGTCTACTTCTGCTGATGTGCTAGAGGAATTGGCTGCAGAGGGTAATGCCTTTGTGCGATTAATTCTCGACTGGCGCCAATTAGCAAAGTTAAAAAGCACCTATGCAGACGCCTTGCCTGGCTTCATTAATCCGCAGACAGGCCGCGTGCATACGTCCTATTCTCTGGCTTCGACGACAACTGGACGTCTGTCCTCTTCTGATCCAAATCTACAAAATATCCCAGTGCGTAATGAGGCGGGTCGTAAGATCAGGAAAGCTTTTATTGCTATGCCTGATCATTTGATCATTTCAGCAGATTATTCGCAGATTGAATTGAGATTACTCGCGCACATCGCTGACATCCCGCAATTAAAGCAGGCATTTGCTGATAATATAGATATTCACGCAATGACCGCGAGTGAGATGTTCGGCGTACCAGTGAAGGATATGCCCTCTGAAGTCAGGCGTCGCGCAAAAGCAATTAATTTTGGCATTATCTACGGTATTTCAGCTTTTGGCCTTGCCAATCAACTTGCCATTCCACGTGAAGAGGCCGCCGCTTATATCAAGCGCTATTTCGAACGCTTTCCTGGCATTCGCGATTATATGGAGTCAATTAAGAAGCTTGTTCGCGAACAAATGTCGGTGACAACTATTTTTGGTCGAGTTTGCCATTTTCCGCGCATCGCCTCTGCAAATGCCTCTGATCGGGCATTTTTTGAACGCGCCGCGATTAATGCGCCCATTCAAGGCGCTGCTGCAGATATAATTCGTCGCGCTATGGCGCAAATGGATGTTGCGTTATCCGATGCGGGGCTCGCTGCGCGCATGCTGTTGCAGGTTCATGATGAGCTCGTTTTTGAGGCCCCAAAAGTAGAAGCTGATGCAACCATTGAACTTGTTCGGCGCGTGATGGAAAATGCGCCGCTTCCAGCTGTGCATTTAAGTGTGCCGCTTAAGGTCGATGCGCGCGCTGCATTAAACTGGGATGAAGCGCATTAGGCGATGAAATTAAAGACCACCGCCGTCAATGATGGTGGCTTTTTGGTTCTCATCTGACTGCGTAGTAGGCGCGCGCCAAAGTTTTTCATGCAGAAAATACAGGCCAGCAAGCGCGAGCGTTTGGGATAAGCCTATCTCAAGGGCAATTGTCGTCTCCTTAACGAATACATAAGCAAGAGCGGTCGTTAAGAGCGCAGATGTAAGCGTGAAACTGGCCATTTTTCCGTTGCGGCCAGCAAGCGGCCCCGCAGGCGGCGCAACAGGTACCCCCTCCATCGAGGCATAACTCAGATCTGTTAGGGCAGGCGTCGCGCGTCCGGAGGCGGTAGTGATAGCTCTAACCATGCCTACGGCAATGGTTTCATTCGTAATGCGGTCAATGAGGATAAAGCCGCCTGTCTCGCGGTTCTCCGTAAAGGGATCGCAGGCGACTGCTGTTTCCAGCGCAAGTTTCGCCTCGCCCATTTCATTGAAATTCAGCACGGCGCCTATCGGCATGGCTTTGGCAAGGCCGGTTTCAATCTCAATATGGGCGTCAACGCTGACAATGTGAGCTGGCGTTATTTTCGTACCGATTTTTAACAAATAACTTTTGCCAGGAATGAGTGGTTCGCGCACAAGCCAAAGAATTTTTGCCTCAAGTCGATCGCCGACCTTAGCGGGAGATACAGGTGAGCACAAAAGATCGCCACGTGAGATGTCAATTTCTTCAGTGAGCGTTAGCGTGACAGATTGACCTGAGACGCCTCTCTCAAGATCTCCATCATAGGTCACGATGCGTGCGACGCGCGTGTCGCGGCCTGCTGGGAGAATTCGGATAATATCACCGGGGCGGATGTTGCCGCCGCCGATCAGGCCTGAAAAACCTCTAAAATCGAGGTTAGGTCGATTGACCCATTGCACTGGAAAACGAAACGGCGCGATTTGAGTGCTATCTTCAATGGCTACTGCCTCAAGATACCCAAGAAGCGGCGGTCCTTTGTGCCAGTCCATATGGGCGCTTTTTTTGACAAGATTGTCTCCGTCTTTGGCGACAAGAGGGGCGACGTAAATAGATGTAAAACGTAGGTTTTTTGCAAAATCGCGAAAGTCCGCTTCAATCTTGCGAAAAACCTCTTCGCTGTAGCTGACGAGATCCATTTTATTGACGGCGACAACAACATGGCGCACGCCAAACATTGATGTGATCACGCTATGACGACGTGTTTGTGGCAAGATACCCTTGCGTGCGTCGACAAGAAGAATTGCTAGGTCGGCTGTTGACGCGCCAACAGCCATGTTGCGCGTATATTGTTCGTGTCCAGGAGTATCTGCGACAATGAACTTACGCTTTTCTGTGGCAAAATAGCGATAAGCTACGTCAATCGTGATGCCTTGCTCACGTTCGGCGGCTAGTCCATCTACGAGCAGTGCAAAATCTAGCGCTTCTCCTTGCGTGCCATGTTTTTTGGAGTCGGTTTCAAGCGCGGCGATGAGATCGTCGGGGGCAAGATCTGCATCAAAAAGAAGCCGACCGATAAGTGTTGATTTGCCATCATCAACGGAGCCGCATGTGATGAACCGCAGCAACGGCTTATCGGCGATGACAAGTTTCGATGATCCGGTGTGCGGCGCGTGTGTGGCAAGAGCGCTAGGCATATTAAAAATAGCCTTCCTGCTTTTTCTGCTCCATTGAGCTGGAACCATCATGATCAATCAGGCGGCCCTGTCTTTCTGAGGATCGGCTGGCGCGCATTTCTGCTATGATATCTTCGAGTGTTGTCGCGGTGCTTTCAAAGCCGCCTGTTAGGGGATAGCAACCCAGTGTCCGAAAGCGCACCATTTTATGCTCAATCTTTTCGCCAGGCAGGAGTTTCATACGATCGTCGTCGACCATAATTAAAGCGCCGTCGCGGCTGACAACGGGGCGCTCTTTGGCAAAATAGAGGGGCACTACTGGAATGTTTTCACGCGCAATATAGTCCCAAACGTCTGCTTCGGTCCAATTAGACATCGGGAAAATACGCAATGATTCTCCTTGCGCCTTACGCGTATTGTAAAGGCGCCAAAATTCAGGACGTTGATTTTTAGGGTCCCATCGATGTTGCGCTGTTCGAAACGACAGGACACGCTCTTTCGCACGAGATTTTTCTTCGTCTCGTCGTGCGCCACCAAATGCTGCGTCGAACTTCCATTTATCAAGAGCTTGTTTTAGGGCTTCCGTTTTCATGATCTGCGTGTGCAGTTTTGATCCATGATCAAAGGGGCTGATTTTCATATCAATCCCTTGTGGGTTGATATACTCCAGCATTTCGACGCCAAGTTCTTTGATGGTTTTGTCTCTAAACGCAATCATTTCCTTAAATTTCCACATCGTATTGACGTGAAGAAGTGGAAATGGCGGCTTTGACGGATAAAAAGCCTTAAGCGCTAGATGCAGCATTGCGGCTGAGTCTTTGCCAATAGAATAGAGCATAACGGGACGCTCTACTTCTGCAACTGTTTCGCGCAGGATGTGAATGCTTTCAGCTTCAAGTCTATCTAGGTGACCGAGCGCGCGGGTGGGCACTGTCGTCATGGTGAGGACTCCTGCCCTAAAGATGCGCGGCTAAGTCGGCCCTCGGCATCAATATGCAGACCGCATTCTTTTTTCTCATCTTGTTCCCACCACCAGCGTCCCGCGCGTTCGCTTTCACCGGGCGCAATGGCGCGCGTACAGGGCGCGCAGCCAATTGAAAGAAATCCCTTATCATGTAGCGTGTTGACGGGAATGGCGAGTTCCTGCGTTTGCGTAACAATACGATCGCGCGTGTAGTCGATGAGCGGATTAATTTTTATGATTTTATGTCCTGTGTCATAGGCGACAAATGTTGTGTCAGCGCGACTTTGCGACTGATCTGCGCGCAATCCGGTCACCCATGCAGAGGCGCCGTCAAGAAGTCGTTTCAAAGGCTCAACTTTACGAATAGCGCAGCATGCTTTGCGCGCATCGAGAGATTTGTAAAATCCATTCACGCCCTGTTCGGCAATCAGCGCCTCGAGAGGGGCTGTTTGGGCATAAACAGCTGGGATACGGTGCGCATAGCGCGCTTCAGTGCGTTCCCAAAGCTCGTATGTTTCTGGAAACAGACGGCCCGTATCAATGGTTGCAATCTCAATATCGAGCGCTTGTGTGAAGATTGAGTGTGTGATGAGCTGATCTTCAACGCCAAAGCTTGTTGTGAAAATAATACGTCCAGGAATAAATTCTCTGATCAGGAGAAGCCGGTGATCGAGATCAAGAGGCTTTATCCGTGGCGAGAGGATATCGACAAGCGATGGATTCATTGCATAGCCTTCCGACGCGCGTCGAGGATCGAGCCTGACGAAAGATAGCCACGCTGATAGGTTCGTTGATGTGTCTTGCTTGCTGAACGCCATTGCGTTTCATTCTGGCGCTGAGCCAGGTCATCTGGAATTTCGACTGTGTCAAACCCGCAACCAAGCGCATGGGCATATTGATCTGCGAGCAGTCGACCGCTAGCGCGTAACTCACCTCGATAACCTGCGCGTCGAACGAGGCGCGCGAGGGAAAATCCGCGCCCATCCGCAAAGGAGGGGAAGGCGATGGCGATAAGGCCAAGCTTTGCAAGAACAGGAGTGAGTTTATCGATTTCCAGAGTATTGTCGATAATGACGCCAATATCCCCGTTAGCGCCACGCGCCTTCAAGGCGTTATCTAGTCGCTCGAGAGAAATAATAATTTTTCCATTTTCAGGAAGGGCTTCCTCGTCCGCTAGGCGACGCCAGTCATCTGCCACAAACTCGCCCTTAGATATCAGCGCCATCTTCTCCCTCCCGGCGTAAGACGTCCTTGAAGCGGGCGTGGCCAAGGCGACGCCATGTATCAATAAAAGCCTCAGTTTCATGGCGTTCAGCAAGGTAGAAATCAACGAGATGTTCAATAACCTCGGGGACTTGATCTGCGCTCACGCCTGGACCAAGAATTTCGCCGATTGACGCCGAGAATCCTGGATCGCCGCCAAGTGTGATTTGATAGGATTCTTGGCCTTTCTTCTCAAGACCAAGCACGCCGATAGCGCCGATGTGATGATGGCCGCAAGCGTTAATGCAGCCGGAGATCTTGATGCCGAGCTTCCCAATGCGGCGTTGACGGGCCATATCGGAAAAACGTTGAGAAATCGCTTGTGCGATCGGTATTGATCTTGCTGTCGCTAGCGAGCAATAGTCGAGACCGGGGCAAGAGATAATATCAGAAACAAGCCCGGCATTAGCAGTAGCGAGGTCTGCTGCGTCTAATGTTTGCCAGAGCGCAAAAAGATCATCCTTTTTGACATGGGGCAAAATAATATTTTGCTCGTGGCTCACTCGGAGCTCGCCAAAACCAAATCTGTCGCATGCATCGGCAAGAACGCGCATCTGATGCGATGTTGCGTCGCCTGGGATACCGTTAATAGGTTTCAAAGAGACAGTGACGATGGCATAGCCGGCTATTTTATGTTCGCTGACATTGACACTAACAAAATGATCGAAGGCTGGCGTTTCTACTCGGGCTTTCGCAAGCTTTGAGGATTCTGACGGCAAGATCTCGTAGGGCGGCGGCGTGAAAGATGCCGCTACGCGTTCAAATTCCTGTGGGTCTTGTTGGAATGCAGTATGATCCATGGCGGCAAATTCTTTTTCAACAGCCGCGCGAATTGTCTCAATGCCTTTTTCATGTACTAGGATTTTAATACGCGCCTTATACTTATTATCACGGCGACCATAGCGGTTATAGACGCGCATAATGGCTTCAAGATACGCCAGTAGTGCGGAGCGGGGCACATATTCTCGGATGATTTTGCCAATGAATGGAGAGCGGCCGAGCCCTCCGCCAATAATAACGCAATAACCGATCTCGCCTGACGCATTTTTGACAAGGCGTAAGCCGATGTCATGTGCGAGTGTGGCGGCGCGATCATGGGTTGCGCCAGTGATGGCAATTTTAAATTTACGCGGAAGGAAGGAGAATTCTGGGTGGGCGCTTGACCATTGACGCAGGAATTCAGCAGTTGGACGTGGATCTTCAATTTCATCTGCGGCGACACCAGCAAAATGATCCGCTGTTACATTGCGGATGCAATTGCCTGAGGTCTGTATGGCATGCATATCGACTTCAGCCAGAGCTTCGAGAATATCTGGCGTATCAATTAATCTGGGCCAATTATATTGTAGGTTCTGTCGAGTTGTGAAATGACCATATCCTTTATCCCAACGGTCGGCGATTTCGGCTAGTCGCCGCATTTGTTGAGAAGTCAGCGTGCCATAGGGAATTGCGACGCGTAACATGTAGGCGTGCAATTGAAGATATAAGCCATTCATAAGACGGAACGGACGAAACTCTTCCTCAGTAAGCGATCCTTCTAGTCTTCTGCGAACTTGCTCCCGGAATTCAGCAACGCGTTCACGAATAAAATCCTTATCAAATTCATCATATTGATAAGTAGTCTTGGGTGAATTGATGCGCGAAAGAGTATTCGTATCATTCAAGCTCATCTGGCGCTCCACGTGCTTGTTTGCCCAGATCAAGTCTTACGCTAGGGCCCTTAATTCGCATTTTTTCACGGTAATGCAGCGGTCTTGGCGCGCCGTCGTCAGTTATCTCAACATCTGTCAAATAGACATCAACAATAATATTCGCAGAAGAATCAGCTTTTCCAATCGTTTCTAATGTTTGAGCCTCTTCTTGGCTTTTTGCAATTCTCGCCTGACGAAAATCTCTTTCCCATCCATTATGACCAAGAAAGACAACTTCGCCATCCTTAAGATTGGAGGCAAGCAGGATTTGCGGATGTTTCAATTGTGTCATCACGTTTCCTGTGCGATCTTGAGCTGCAATCCACTCATTTCATCTGTCCAAATTATCTGGCAGCAAAGTCGTGAATTTTCATACAGCATTGGGAGCTCATCGAGCTTTTCTAACTCATCCTCTCGGGGAGGCGGTATGAGCGCTACAGATTGTTCAGACAGAACAATATGACATTCAGCGCAGGCTAGGGCTCCCCCGCAGGTATTATCCATCCCTATCCCATGATCGCGAAGGATTTCCATCAGTCGCCAACCTTCTACAGCTTCGAGCTGATGAATGACGCCAGCGCGATCTTCAACAAAGAAGTGCGGCGTTTTATTATCAGCGAGTGGCGATTGCGCATGCGATTTCACGGCGAATGTTGTCCGGTTATGATCACGATTTATCCCTAGTGTCGGCAGGAATTTGCGTCCGAAAAGCCGACTTACCTAGGTGAGCACGTCCAATAACCTAAAATGCAGGCAAGTCAATTCACTTAAATTTATTGCTTAAAAAAATTATTCACAAAAATTATATGTTAAATTAATTTCAAAGGA
>DHWC01000096.1 GCA_002412985.1 Methylocystaceae bacterium UBA5192
GTTGATAGAGTTAATTTTTATTGCGCTGCATCAATCGTCAAGACAGTGGTCGGACTTTTTTTTCCGCTGTGAGACGAGAGATGTTGCGGTAACAAAACACATAATCAGCCCAAGTTGAGCAATGAGATCAATGATCATGGCCTGCTCCTTTTTTGTTAAAGGAACGATCCTCTTTTAAGGCGAGATGTTTTTTTGATAATGACCGGCGTATTCTTGCGCTGCCGCTGAAACACGCATCTATGACAGGCGCGTTTGGCTTGCTCTTGAGAGAGCGCTAGACCTGAAGCCTTGGCTTCACTGCCGTGCGACAGTACAGACCAAAACCATTTCCCGTCATAGGGTCCGCCAATGATTTTATGAACATGGGCCAGCATTCGCCCCCAACCAATTGGGCTAATGCAGTCCTCATCATAGGCGATATCAATGCCGATGAAACCGTTTCCATAGAGAACTGACATGACCTGCCTCCGTTCTCGTCTAACCTTTTTATTAAAGCATTTTTTTGTAAAAATTGATAGGCTTTTCTTTTTTGCTCAATTCTTTCTGATTGCCGAGATCTAGCTCAGGGGCTTCTGTGTAATAGGCTTATCCGTGTCTTGAGCTATTTTCTTGAAATCAATAGATCTTTTGTTTTATTTATTTTCTAATCTCATCGAGCCTTGCTATCTGCATCGCTGTCAATTGCTAATAATTATTTAGACTTATTCCATTTTCTATTGATTTATGGCCGCGCGTGGTCTGCCAAAATACTAC
Organism: Methylocystaceae bacterium UBA5192; assembly: GCA_002412985.1. GTDB lineage: Bacteria > Pseudomonadota > Alphaproteobacteria > Rhizobiales > Beijerinckiaceae > Methylocystis. Next base: position 754 of record DHWC01000096.1, read on the forward strand.
GCAATTGATCTTAAGAAGGCGTTCTGGCACAAGGACAAGAATATAAAGCGCAAAGCGCTATGGTCCGAGCTTCCTAAAATCAATCAAGATGTGGGAGCGGGCGCTAAGGGTGGAAGAAGGAAAGATCGATGAAAAGACAGAAATTATTGGCTAAAATTCTTATTGTAGCGAGTTTTTCTTTAGCTTCTTCGACGGCTTTTGCCGGCGATGCGATTTCTGACGCATTTGAAGACACCTTTGGGCATGATAAAATTCCCAATGCTTTTGAGGATACTTTCGGCCATAATAAAATTCCCAATGCTTTTGAATCGGCTTTTGGCGGAAAAGAGAAAAAGCCAGCTGCAAAACCGCAAAAGGTTCAGCCAGAAAAAACTGCGCCTGAAACCTGAGTTTTGTCGCGACGCAAAAGGGAGGTTTTAAAAACTGCCCCGCTTAAGAAAGATAGAAAAAATGCAGGCGAGGGCGGTTTTGTCTCATGATCCGAGGCTTGAAAAATTTCAAATTAGAAATCTGCAACTCGCCTGTTTTTGGCTGATGTTTGCATTAATCAGCGCCTTAGGGGCTTATCTTACACACGCGCGCATGTGGGACTTCATAGGCGGCGGCCTTTTTATCCTCAGTCTACAGCAGGCAGTTGCGGCCTATGAAGGCGTTAAATTTAATCAAGGCGTGATTACGATTCCGACGCCAATCATTTCCTGGTTCCCCTTTGTCGTTTTTGGCGAGACGCATATCCCAAGATCAGAATTTATTAATGTTATGTCTTTGGGAAAAATTCTAGGACAGGAGATAATCGGATTTCCAACATTTTTAAATGATTTTTGTATTGCTCTCGCGGATAAGAAAAAACGTCTATTGTTTTGCGATGGCGTTGCCGCCATTAACGCTGATACGCTGATTTATCGGAGAGAAAGATAGGCCCCAGGGTTGGCCTATTGTTTGTTTCGCATCGGGATTGAGGGTAAGCGTTTATTGCCTCTCTTTTTATACGAGTGTTGATCGCCTTAAGGATGTTTAGGCAGGTGATTATTCGAGCTTCGCGCAAATAGGCGCAAAATTGTGCTTCTTATTGACTAGTTTTGGCGTATTTCGCTAGCTCAAGCGTTTTGGACGCTTATTTTTGAGCATGTCATGAAATAAAAAAAAGCACATATTTCTTCAAAGAGTTTTTTGCTTTGACTGTCGCTTGAGCCAAGCCCGAGCGTGGGTATCTTTCGGGGTTCTTCAGTTTCCACCAAAAACTTGTTTCAATCATAGGCATTAAAGCTGCAAGGCGCAGATGTTAAGAAATTTGCGATTGCATCCAGAAATGGAATTGTGGAAAATCATTGGAGGATTTATTTTTTAAGAGGTGAATCGTGGCTAAAGAGAGCTATGCTGTTTAAGATTGGGTGCGAAAGAGAATCAAAAAAATTTTATGAGCTGTGCAATATTGATCGCTTGTTCGAATAAGTCTCCAAAAAATCATCTATTTTGATCTGTCTGATTTTAATATTCTAGTCTGCAATTTTTTAAAAAAGCGCGCTTTCGTTCTTTTTTGTTTGAAACGGCTAAAGGGCGATAAAAATTCTAGCGCAAGCTCAGCTATTTGTGCCAAAACAAATGTGTGAGTAAACTCACGTTTTCGGATCTGGCCCAAAAGCTGCAAAGGTTTTAATCTATGTGGAAGCGGAGATGTGGATGATGGGAGTGCTAGGGCTGGACTTTGGCTTTTTTGAACTCTCTGCAGCCTCGACGAATCTCTCACAAGATCTCGCCTCCGTTGCAGGCGGTGTGCTGGATCCCCATGGGCCGAGTGCGGCGGGCAATGCGCAAATCCTGATCAATTCTATCGTGATCATGCTCATTATTGTCGTTCCGACAATCCTGGCGACGCTGGTCTTTGGCTGGTGGTTTCGGGCTTCAAATAAGCGGGCGACCTATCTGCCTGATTGGGCGCATTCAGGACATATTGAGCTCATTGTTTGGGGCATCCCGCTTTTGGTGGTGTTGTTTCTCAGCGGCGTTATTTGGATTGGTTC
>DHWC01000050.1 GCA_002412985.1 Methylocystaceae bacterium UBA5192
AGCTTGCTTGAGGAAATCAGCGTCTTCTTTAACGGGCGTGATCTCAGCGTCGATCACGCGCCACCACTTTTTGATTTCATCAAAACGCGCCAAGTTGCCGCGGGCGGCGCGCCACAAAGGTTCAGCTTTGTGGCCAACAATCTCTAAAGCGGCAAGCCGTTCGCGCACATCTTCAAATTCAAGAAGCGCTAAAGTGCGATGCGTCAGCGTCTCGAGATCATGCGGATCAAATCGCGCAGGGTTGCGCGAGACATGCGCAAGATCAAAAGTCTCTGCAAGGTGACGCAGATCGCGCACCGCATGCACATTGTCTGAAGAGCCCGTCAATGTCGCAAGCGCCGCAACCGCCATCGCCTCATATCCCTCCTCGCGCAAGGAAGAAATCGACAGGGAGCCCGTGCGCTTTGAAAGCCCTTCGCCGCTTGCGCTAATTAGAAGATTGTGATGGGCAAAAATAGGCGCAGGAGAATTGGGTGAGAGACTTGCAAAGATTTGTAATTGCACGGCGGTGTTTGTTACATGATCTTCACCGCGGATTACGTGGCTGATCTGCATATCAATGTCATCGACGACTGATGGAAGCGTGTAGAGGAAACTGCCGTCTTCGCGGATGAGCACGGGATCTGAGAGCGCCGCGCAGTCGATCTGCGTTGGGCCGCGAATAAGATCCGTCCATTCGATGACGCCCGCAGCGAGTTTGAAACGCCAGTGCGGCTGTCGGCCAGCCTCCTTATAATTTTTTTGTTCTTCTGGCGTCAGACGAAGAGCGGCGCGATCATAGACTGGGGGTAGGCCACGCGCCTGCTGCATTTTGCGACGCTTTTCCAGTTCTTCGGGAGTTTCGTAGCAGGGATACAGTCGGCCCGACTCGCGTAATTTTGTCGCCGCTGCTTCATAGTTCGATGTGCGCGCCGACTGTCGAAAGGTCGCATCGGGACGAATGCCCAGCCAGGCGAGATCCACCTCAATTGCACGCGCGAATTCCGCAGTTGAGCGGGCGGAATCCGTGTCATCAAACCGCAGTATGAATCGGCCATTATTGGCCTTGGCGAACAGTTCGTTGAACAGCGCCACGCGCGCATTGCCAATGTGAATTAATCCTGTTGGCGAGGGCGCGAAACGAACAATTGGAGAGGTCATGAGAAAGCTTCGTCAGGAGTTTTCAGATAAATCACATTCAGGCGTAATTCCCACGCCGCGTCCCTTTTGCCAAGACAAGACGCCTCTGTCTGGCGGAATATTGAGCTGGCCGCGTCCTGGAATTGCGCGCGGCGCATCTGCGTCGCATCGCACGCGAGATCGCAAGTCGCTCTGTCTGGCGTTAAGTCCGGCATATTAATCATCTGTCGTACGGCTGCAGAGGCAGGCGAAACGAGGTCAGTCTCAGCAGGTGTCTGGCGTCAAAAATTAACTGATTAGTGGGCGGAATTTGTTTATTCCGCCGCATGTTGTTCAACAGCGCCGCGTGCAAGTCGCTCGGCTTTGAGTAATTCGGCGACAAGGAAGGCGACCTCGATCGCTTGCTCCGCGTTCAGGCGCGGGTCGCAATATGTATGATAGCGGGCGCGTAAATCATCTTCAGAAATTGCTCTTGCGCCGCCGGTGCATTCCGTAACGTCTTTGCCTGTCATCTCCAAATGAATGCCGCCAGCGTAAGTGCCTTCGGCTTGATGAACTGCAAAGAAGTTACGAATTTCTGACATAATCCGATCAAATGGACGCGTCTTATATCCAGCGGCGCTGACGGTGTTGCCATGCATCGGATCGCAAGACCAAACAATCTGGCGTCCCTCTCGCGCAACAGCGCGCACTAAAGCTGGCAATGACTCGCCAATTTTATCGGCGCCAAATCGGCAAATCAGCGTCAGGCGTCCCGGATCATTATCTGGATCCAATGCCTCAATGAGGCGTAAAAGTCCGTCAGGCGTTAAGCTTGGGCCGCATTTAAGCCCGATTGGATTTTTGATGCCGCGCATAAATTCAACATGCGCGCCATTTTCCTGACGCGTGCGATCGCCAATCCATAACATATGGCCTGAGGTCGCGTAATAGTCGCCAGATGTCGAGTCGATGCGGGTGAGCGCCTGCTCGTAGCAAAGCAGCAATGCCTCGTGCGAGGTGTAGAACTCTGTTTGACGCAATTCGGGATGATGCTCAGGATCTAGGCCGATCGCGCGCATGAAGCCTAGCGTTTCGGTAATCTGGTCGGCGAGTTTTTGGTAGCGCTCAGACTGCGGGCTATTCTTTACAAAGCCCAGCATCCAGCGATGCGCATTTTCAAGATTAGCAAAGCCGCCTGCTGCAAAGGCGCGAATGAGATTGAGCGTCGCTGCCGACTGGCGATAGGCCAAGAGTTGTCTTTGTGGGTCGGGCTCTCTTCCCGCAGCTGTGAAATCAATGTCATTAATAATATCGCCGCGATAACTGGGGAGTTCGACGCCATCTTTTTTCTCAAAAGGCGCGGAGCGCGGTTTGGCGAATTGCCCGGCGATGCGGCCAAGTTTTACAACGGGCGAGCCGGCGGCAAAGGTCATCACCACAGACATTTGCAGAAAGACGCGAAAGAAGTCGCGAATATTGTCGGCAGAGTGTTCGTTGAAACTCTCCGCGCAGTCGCCGCCCTGCAGCAGAAACGCTCGGCCGGCAGCAACTTCGGCAAGCTGACGTTTCAGATTGCGGGCTTCGCCTGCAAACACGAGGGGCGGAAAGCCGGCAAGCTGATTTTCCACGTCAGCCAGGGCCCCAGAATCCCGATAGACTGGCGTCTGCTCAATCGGCAAGCTTCTCCAGCTGTTTGGCGCCCAGCTTTTCACGTTGTTCAACTCCGAAAATCCTAGCCTTTTCAGGCAAATAGCAGACCCTGCGGGGGCAGGGGTTCTGGGGCTTATAGGCGAAAATCTCGCCAAAAGCGACCCATTACCGCGTGTTCAGGCGATTTGTCGCCGATCC
>DHWC01000107.1 GCA_002412985.1 Methylocystaceae bacterium UBA5192
GCGCGCGCGAGTAAGGTCTTACCTGTGCCGGGGGGACCAACGAGGAGAACGCCGCGGGGAATACGCCCACCTAAACGTTGGAATTTTTGTGGATCTCGAAGAAATTCGACAATTTCCTGAAGGTCTTCCTTTGCTTCATCAACGCCGGCAACATCTTCAAAGGTTACCTTACCCTGCGTCTCCGTTAAGAGTTTGGCTTTCGACTTGCCAAAGCCCATTGCGCGACCAGCGCCGCCTTGCATTTGACGAGAGAGAAAAATCCACACGCCAAGAAAGGCGACGAGCGGCAGAGCATTGAGCAGCAACGACATCAGCCAACCGCCGCCTTCATGCAAAGGTTTAGCGCTTATTGAAATGTTTTTAGCTTGCAGGCGCGGGATGAGATTTGCTTCATCCGGCGTGTAAGTTGAGAAGACGCGATTATCATTAAAATGGCCAAGAACTTCATTGCCGGCGATGGTTACGTCGTGAACGCGTCCTTGTTCGATCTGCGAAAGTAATTCGCTATACGTTATGTCACGCACAGCTGTGCGTTGGCTAGGTTGCTGAAACAGCATGACTAAGGCGACAACGAGCAGCCCAATTATTGCCCACAGGGCGAGGTTTCTAAAATTTGTGTTCATTGCAGCTGCCTGAGACAAGCGTTTATCAGGGACCATCCCAAGCAACGCTCTGGTAAGATTAAGATAGGCGTCTCATCTCGGATTGCCAAGGGGCCAAAGCTTGGGCGTTTTCTCAATTATATCTCGCAAAGCATTGACACTGTTGGGTTAAGAATCGCTTTTGGTTTTTGACAGGCTTTTGCGAGGCGGGGCGCGACCTATTTCGACAACGCCTTTATTTATTCTGATCAAACAGCCAGCAAGCGTCTTTTGCCACGGCGCGCTGGTGAGCAGGGCATCGTGGAGCTGTGTGACGAGACGTTCAAGACGTTCTAATCTGAGAAGAAATTGTGGGCAAAGGCGTGTGATTTCCTGCGCCAAAAGACGCAAAACGATTTCGCTGGGAAGGCGTTCCAATTCCACCGCGCTAAAAAGCGTTTTATCCTCGTGCTGTTCAATCAACGCCTGTGCGCGCGCGCTATTGGCATAAAAATCCAGCGCAACATTAACTCGTTGGGCGCGTTGCCCCAGTCTTCGCAGCGCGTCAGAAGTTAAGCCTTCTTCAGCAAGCGTTGGCATCAACTTACGTAGGCGCGCACGTGTAAATTTATCATTGAGATTTGAGGGATCGTTGAAATAGGGATGATGCGCCTCATGGCAAATTTTGACGAGATCTGCCTTTGAAAAATTAAGTAAGGGTCTGAGGAGTTTTATCTTATTTAATTTTCGCGTGTTTGCCATGCCCGCTAGACCGGTAAGGCCAGAGCCGCGTGTTAAACGCAATAAAATTGTTTCTGCCTGATCATCTGCATGATGCGCTGTAACAATTGCGTCAGCGCCAATTTCTTTTGCGCATTTTTCCAAAAGACGATAGCGCGCCTCTCTTGCGCGTTCTTGCAAGCGTGTTGTTGGTTTTTCCTCCAACCAGTTGAGATGATAATGGGTAAACCCCAATTCTTGCGCCCATTGCCCAACAGTTTCTGCTTCTCGAGAAGACTCTTCACGCAAACCGTGATCCACGGTAGCAACGGCGATAGAATATTTGGGCCTATCAGACCATTTCTTGATCAGAAGCATTAATGCCACGGAATCCGGTCCGCCGGAGATGGCTAAGAGCAGAGAAGGATAGGGCGTCAGGATGTCTAAGGCGTGAGCTTCCTCAACTGGCTGACGCAAGCTTGTTTCCTTACTTAATGAAATTTATTTGCACTGTATCTTTTTACTTTCACGCTGAGCTGTCTCTTTAACGCGCGCTGGCGCTGCTGGGTATTTTACTTCAATTTCACTAAATGAGGCGCACGCTTGCTCTTTAGCCCCAATCGCAATGAGAGATTGGCCTAAACGAAGCAATGCGTCAGGCGCTTGGCCAGATTGGGAAAATTTGGTCGTGATTTCGAGATATTTTTCAGCGGCTTCTCTATAGCGATTGCGTAAATAAAAACTCTCTCCAAGATAGAATGTAGCTGCTGGCGCATATTTTGTTTTGCTATTTTTTGCTAAAAATTTTGAAAAAGATTTCTCTGCTAATTCAAAATTTCCAGCCTGCAGCGTTGAAACGGCTGCGTCATAGTCATCCTTTGGATCTGCGGATGACGCAGGGGAAGATTTTGTTTTCTCATTGTCTTGGGATGCGGTTGGGGCTCCGCCATTTCCCGCAGTGTGGGATAGGTCCATGGGCTGGCCGATCTCCCGTTGAGTTAAAGGCGCAGCAGGCTTTGTGTCATTATTTAACGGAGGCGAGGGCGGCGTTGCGCCAAGCGGCTTAGGCGCGCCGATTGCGTTAGGTTCAGCGCTTGGGTTGAAGGCGTCAGAGCGTTTTGTGGATTTGAGGTCTGTGCTTTGTGGAGCGTTTGGGGCGCTGGAGGTCATAGTGTTCTGCGCCTCGCTCGGGCGGGCAGTGCTATCTGTTGCGCGAGGCGGCTCCTGACGCAGGGTGCGCAGCTGCTCTTCAAGCATTTGCACCTTATGTTGTAATTCTTCCGCTTGACCTGTCATGGCGCGTAATTCGCGCTCTAATCGATCAACCCGGGTTGATAGGGCTCCTTGATCTGCATGGGCGCGCGGTATTTCTGCAAGATTTTCCTCGCCCTCAATTGGCGATCGCTCAAGCGCTTGCGCAAGATGCAGCAAACCAGAGTTATGTGTTGTGGGAAAATCTTGCAGATTCATTGCATAAGTTTTTGTCGTGCTGATGAATAAAATCATGTGAGCGGCAAAAAACACATATGCGGGTCGCGATTTTGTCATTGGG
>DHWC01000089.1 GCA_002412985.1 Methylocystaceae bacterium UBA5192
AAGTAGCCAGTGAATTAATCAGGCCAATGTTTGGACCTTCCGGCGTCTCAATTGGACAGATGCGGCCATAATGCGTTGGGTGAACGTCACGCACTTCAAAGCCTGCCCGCTCGCGCGTTAGGCCGCCAGGTCCCAGAGCGGAGAGCCGGCGCTTGTGCGTGATCTCAGAAAGAGGGTTGGTTTGATCCATAAATTGTGACAGCTGCGAGGAGCCAAAAAATTCACGTACTGCTGCTGCCGCTGGTTTCGCATTGATAAGATCTTGGGGCATGACCGTGTCGATATCGACAGAGGACATGCGTTCTTTAATGGCGCGCTCCATACGTAAAAGACCGAGCCGATATTGATTTTCCATCAGCTCGCCGACAGAGCGTACGCGACGATTGCCAAGATGATCGATATCATCGATTTCGCCGCGGCCGTCACGTAGGTCCACTAGGGCTTTCACAACAGCGAGAATATCCTCGCGGCGCAGCGTACGGGTGGTGTCGGGCGCATCAAGATCAAGGCGCATGTTCATTTTTACGCGGCCAACGGCCGAGAGATCGTAGCGCTCCGCATCAAAGAAGAGCGAATGGAACATCGCCTCGGCGGTATCCATTGTCGGCGGCTCGCCGGGGCGCATGACGCGATAAATATCAAACAGGGCTTCTTCGCGATTGCTGTTTTTATCGATTGCTAAGGTATTACGAATGTAAGGACCAATATTAATATGGTCGATATCGAGAATAGGCAGTTCGTCAAAGCCCTTCTCGATCAGCAAAGGGAGCGTCTTGGCGGTGATTTCATCGCCAGCCTCAGAGAAGATTTCGCCCGTATTGGGGTCGAAGAGATCTTGCGCGAGATATTGGCCGTAAAGGTCCTCGCTAGGCACGCGGACTGCTTTGACGCCTTTTTCGGCAAGTTGACGCGCAGCGCGAACAGCGAGTTTTTTGCCAGCTTCAAGAATGACCTTGCCGGTGTCGGCGTCAATCATATCTGAAACAGCTTTGACCCCCTTGATCCGCTCGGCGTCGAATGGCATGCGCCAATTTTCGCCATCCGCAGTGTAGGTGATGGTCTTGTAGAAGGTCGATAAGATTTCCTCGCCGTCGAGACCCAAAGCATAAAGCAATGAGGTGACAGGAATCTTTCTACGGCGATCAATGCGGGCGTAAACGATGTCCTTGGCGTCGAACTCAATGTCGAGCCAAGAGCCACGGTAGGGAATGATGCGTGCGGCAAAGAGGAGTTTGCCGGAGGAATGGCTCTTACCTTTATCATGATCGAAAAAGACGCCAGGAGAACGATGCATCTGTGAAACGATGACGCGTTCAGTACCATTCACAATAAAGGTGCCGTTCGACGTCATAAAGGGCATGTCGCCCATGTAGACGTCTTGCTCTTTAATATCTTTTACGGATTTTGCCTGTGTGTCGGGATCAACATCAAATACAATCAGTCTTAACGTCACTTTGAGAGGCGCAGCGAAAGTCATGCCGCGTTGACGACACTCGTCAACATCATATTTTGGCGCTTCAAATTCATAGCGGACAAATTCAAGCAAAGAGACTTGTGAAAAATCCGATATTGGAAAAACGGATTTGAAAACGGATTGAAGCCCTTCGTCTGGACGTCCGCCCTTTGGCTCGTCAACAAGAAGGAATTGATCGTAGGAGGCTTTTTGTACCTCGATCAGGTTCGGCATTGTCGCAGCTTCGCGGATATGACCGAAAAATTTACGGATGCGCTTGCGACCAGTGAATTTGCGTGCTGACGTTTGGGCCATCGTCTGAGCCATGTCGCTTTTCAGCCTCTTCTTGCATTATGGGCCAACGTCTCAAGGTGAGCCGTCCTTCGCCCCGTCTTGCGCCTGATGGTTAGGGTAACCGCAGCGCTTCTCTCAACTGCGCACGGCCCCGACTGAAAGCCGGGACCGCGCTTATTCTTTTTGCATCGCCCGAAGGCGGCAAAAAATTATTTAAGCTCGACTTTGGCGCCGACCTTCTCAAGCGTCGCCTTGATCTTTTCAGCCTCTTCTTTGGAAGCGCCTTCCTTCAGTGGCTTTGGCGCGCCTTCGACAAGATCCTTGGCTTCCTTCAGTCCGAGGCCGGTTATGCCGCGAACTTCTTTAATAACTTCAATTTTCTTGTCGCCAGCCGAAGCGAGGATGACGTTGAATTCAGTCTTTTCCTCAGCAGCAGCGCCGCCTGCAGCAGCGCCAGCGCCAGGAGCGGCGGCTACCGCAACAGCGGCCGCGGCAGAGACGCCCCACTTCTCTTCAAGAAGCTTAGCCAATTCGGCCGCTTCAAGAACGGTGAGGGCGGAGAGCTCTTCAACGATCTTTTCAAGATTTGCCATGATTTACGTCCTTTGAATTTGGTTCTGTATGGGTAGGCGCGCCTTGTTAGGCCGCGTCTCGATTGGCATAGGCCCCAAATACGCGCGCAAGCTTGGCGGCTGGCGCGGTCGAGAGCTGAGCGATCTTTGTCGCAGGCGCCTGGATGAGGCCCACGATCTTTGCGCGCAGTTCGTCGAGGGATGGCATGGTCGCAAGCGACTTCACGCTATCCGGATTGAGCGCTGTTTTGCCCATAGCGCCGCCAAGAATGACGAATTTGTCATTGTCCTTAGCGAAAGCCACGGCGACTTTTGGCGCCGCTACCGGATCGTCTGAATAGGCGATCAGGGTCGGCCCCTTGAGGAGGGGCGCGATGGAAGCGACGTCAACGCCATCGAGAGCGATTTTGGCAAGGCGGTTCTTTGCGACCTGAACTGTTGCGCCAGCATTGCGGGCCTGCTTTCGCAAATCCTGCATCTGGGCCACGGTTAGGCCAGAGTAATGGGCGACGACAACAACGCCAGTCTTGGTAAAGACTTCACGTAGCGCCGCGACCGCTTCTTTTTTTTCCGCTCTGTCCACGGTTGCTCTCTCCACTGGCGGGCTCAGCCCGCCGGTTGCGACATGCCGCTTGTCTGTTTCCGCACAATGCGGGACAATCGGCGCCGTAGATCCTGTCCCCGACGTCAAAAACGGCGGTTGAAGGGGCGTGAACCAAAATCGAAGGACGCTAGCGGAGTTTCCGCGAACGACCGAAATTTACGGTTTCCCCGTCTGTGCAGGCCGCCCTCAAAACAATGGGAGACCCATTGTTTTTTTTGGGCCGATTGAGCCGCTCGGACTAGTAAAAGTCCTCGCGTGCGCCGGCAGTCTCGGACAGGACATGACCGAACAGGACACGAGGCAAGACCTCGGTTCCGCCGGCCTATCCGCCGCTATTATCACAACACACTGATTATGCTTGTAATTCTAGCGGAAGCTCAATACTGAAAACGAGGCTGCAGATTCTTCTAACAGCCCCGGAAGGGGTTTCTTAATCTCGCCAGACGTATTTGCCAAGCAATAAATTTATCTTCTACGCGCAGCTCGGCCGACACTGAGCTCCGTTTAATGATGTTTAGGCTTTAATTCGAGCCGCATGCGGCCAAAATTCCCTCGGCTAACACTATGTCGTCTGCTGGCGCCTCGGCGAGAAATCGGCGATTGGGTTCGGCTCGCTGAGGCGGCGCCGTCGCTGGCTAGGCCAGGGTAGGTTTTAATGTGTTGACCCCGGACAGGGCCAAAAGAAGCAAGGCAAAGATTATAAGCTTCGGCCTCTTTGATTCTCTCGCAGTCGTCAATCGAGCGCGGCGCGGCCTCTGCTGATTTGAGGATAAAAAGTCCGGCTAAAAATATGAGAGAGGAAATTCTGATCATTTTATCTCAAAGTCGCCTGCGTTTTTCTCTGCGCTTCAGTAATAATCTTTTGGGCGACAGTTTCAATTTCAGCGTCTGTGAGGGTTTTTTCACGTGGTTGGAGGGTAACAGCGACGCCAATCGATTTTTTCCCCGCTGGAACGCCGGTTCCGTCATAGACATCGAATATTGTCGTTGATGTAATGAGTTCTCGGTCGGCGCTTGCGACAGCTTTCAAGAGATCTCCAGCCTTGGCTGTTTGATCAACAATAAATGCAAAATCACGCGTGAGCGGCTGAAGATCTGAGATCTCCAATTTAGGTTTCATTTTAGTCGGTTTAATTTTTGGTGCTGGAAGGGCATTGAGTATGATCTCAAATCCACTGACGTCGCCTTCTATATCGAGCGTCTTGAGCGCGCGTGGATGCAATTCTCCAAAGTGACCAATGATCGCTTTAGGGCCAAATTGTAATGTTGCTGAGCGGCCAGGATGAAACCAAGGAACGCTACATGGGGCAATTTGCAGTCCCGCGATTGACACGCCTAAGCTTTGCAAAAGCGACAAGACATCAGCTTTGGCGTCAAAAACATCGGCGCGTTTCGTATTCTGACGCCAATGTCGGCCCGCGCCGCTGAGTCCGCGCCGAATAGCTGCGACGGCAAGACGTTGGCCCGTTTCGGAAGCGTCAAGGAAAATTTGTCCAACTTCAAACAGCGCTTGTTCATTGAGACCGCGCGCAACATTGCGTTGCGCCGCGCAAGCAAGGCCGGGCAATAAGCTCGGTCGCATTGATGAAAGCTCTGCAGAAATTGGATTAGCGAGCTCTAACGTTTCTGCTCCGCCGCCAAAAATCTTCGCCTGTTCTTTTGAAATAAAAGACCAGGTAATGGCTTCTGCTAAGCCTTGCGTTGCTAAAGCGCGCCTTGAAACGCGAGCGCGTTTTTGAAGGAGCGTAAGCGTTGCGGACGTAATGGCCTCAAGGCGCGGTAATGGCGTTGAAGGCACATTATCCACGCCTGAGAGGCGGAATATTTCTTCAACGATATCTGCCTTGCTCGTAACATCGGGCCGCCAGCTGGGAATTGTAATCTCAGCTTGCATGCCATTGTCCCTAACTTGGAAGCCTAATCCTTCGAGCAATGTTGTGGCGTGTTTGATTGGCGTGTCCACACCCGTCAAACGCGAGGTTTCTCTCCAGGGAAAATTGATTACTCTGTTGGCTGGTGGGTTTGAGCCCAATAGAGTTAAATGAGAGGCTTCGCCGCCGCAGTATTTTAAAATGAGTTGTGTTGCGAGTTCAGCCCCTGGAATTGCAAAAGCAGGGTCAACGCCGCGTTCAAAGCGGTATCGCGCATCACTGGAAATGCCCAATTTGCGCCCGGTCTGAGCAATATTTTGTGGGTCCCATAAGGCTGTTTCAAGCAAAACATCTGTTGTCTCGTCATCGCAGCCGGTAGCTGCGCCGCCCATGACGCCGGCGATGGACTCGACGCCTGTTGCATCGCAGATGACAACCATTGTTTGATCAAGTTCATAAGTTTTGCCATCGAGCGCAGTAAGGGTTTCTCCTTTATTGGCTCGTCGAATCGTAAGGTCGCCTTTGATCTTTTTTGCGTCAAAAACATGCAAAGGACGCGCTTGATCAAAGGTAAGAAAATTCGTGATGTCCACCAAACTGTTGATTGGTCTTAAGCCAATTGCACGCAACCGATCTTGAAGCCACTGAGGGCTAGAGCCGTTTTTGACGCCCTTGATCAATCTTAGTCCAAAGAGCGGCGCTAGCGAAGAATCCGCATCAGAGAGAGCAGAAGAGATTTTTGTTGGACAGGGGAATGAGCCTTCATTGGGCTGGATCGGCTTTGTTTTAAGAACGCCTATTCCTGCCGCGGCTAGGTCGCGCGCGATGCCAAAGACACCGGCGGCGTCTGGGCGATTGGGCGTTAAATTAATCTCAATAACAGGATCGTCAAAGCCGGCCCACTGCGCGTATATTTCTCCAATAGGCGCATCTTCCGGCAGTTCGATGATGCCCTCGTGGTCGTTTGAGAGTTCCAATTCGGCTGCAGAGCACAACATGCCAAGCGATTCAACGCCGCGAATAACGCCTTTGCCGAGTGTGATTTTTTTAGCCGGTATATACGTGCCTGGCGCTGAAAAAACTGTTTTAAGGCCTGCGCGCGCATTGGGGGCGCCGCAGACAACTTGTATGGGCGCGCCCGTTCCGGTTTCAACCAAGCAAACACGCAGGCGATCTGCATTAGGGTGAGGTTTCGCGTCGATAACATGTGCAATGATAAAGTCTTTTAATTGTGCGGCAGGATCATGCACATGTTCGACTTCTAAGCCGATGCGCGTTAGCGTTTCGACAATCTCAGTTAGCGTTGCTGAGGTTTCTAGATGATCCTTCAGCCAGGATAGGGTGAACTTCATTTAGTTTTTCATGAGCCTTAGGCGCTCAATCCTCCTAATAGCGACGGAATATCTAATGGGCGGAAGCCATAATGGTCGAGCCAACGAGAATCTGCTTCGAAGAAAGCGCGAAGATCAGACATGCCATATTTCAGCATTGCAAGACGATCGATGCCAACGCCAAAGGCGAAGCCTTGGAAAATTTCCGGATCGTGGCCGCAATTTCTCAATACATTAGGATGGACCATTCCGCATCCAAGAATCTCCATCCAATCCTCGCCCTCGCCAAAACGAATTTCACCGCCTTGGCGTCTGCATTGCACATCGACTTCCATTGAGGGTTCTGTGAAAGGAAAGAATGAAGGACGGAAGCGGAGTTTAACGCCTTTGACTTCAAAAAAAGTTTTCAGGAATTCTTCCAATACCCATTTGAGATGACCAAGATGCGTGGTCTCGTCGATAACGAGGCCTTCGATTTGATGAAACATTGGCGTATGTGTTTGGTCAAAATCACATCGATAGACTCGTCCCGGACAAATGATGCGTATAGGTGGTTTTTCCGTTAGCATTGTGCGCACTTGCACGGGGCTAGTGTGGGTGCGCAGAAGCTTCTTTTCTTCTCCGCTGGGAGCGAGAAAAAAAGTGTCCTGCATTTCTCGTGCGGGGTGGCCTTCAGGAAAATTTAATTTAGTAAAATTGTAATCATCTGTTTCAATGTCTGGACCTTCTGCAACAGAAAATCCCATGTCTGCAAATATCGCCGTGAGTTCTTCGAGCACCTGAGATATTGGGTGAATGCGTCCTGCATCTAGCCCGCTGGGCGCAGCAGGTAGGGTAACGTCAACTGCTTCAGCCTTTAGGCGAGCGGCGAGAGTTTTTTCCTCAAGTTCATCACGTTTGGCGGCAAGGGCAAGATTGGCTTTTTCCTTCAGCGCATTAATTCTTGCTCCTTCGGTTTTACGTTGTTCCGGCGACATTTTTCCAAGGGTCGCGAGCAAAGCGGAGATCGCGCCTTTTTTGCCCAGGGCGGCAAGGCGCGCCGCTTCGAGCGCCGTCTCGTCATGAGCTTGGCTAATTTGCTGCAGCGTTGTTTGTTCTAATTGGTCTATGTCGGTCATGGGCCGCCGAAAGGGAGAGAGTCGGCCAAGTTTCTGCCATGCGCCCGGCTTTCTGTCGAGGCGGCGCTGACAGCAACTTTTTCAACAGATGTCTGCAGGCCGGCGCATCACGCAGGGTTGAGGTATTCAGCGCCGCTCTGTTGGCGCGGCGCTGAATGACGGAGTTAGCGCAATGGCGGCGCGTATTGAATGCCGCCCATTGTCCAAAGCTGATTGAGGCCGCGGGCAATGCCGAGTTTTGATTTGCCGCCAACATTTTTTTCTAATGTCTCGCCGTAATTACCAACATTTTTGATGATGTTGAGAGCCCAATCGGGTGAGAGGCCAAGCTGCTTGCCGATATCGCCTTCTGCGCCAATGAGACGTCTAACGGCGGGTTTTTGGGATTGTTTAGCTTGTGCGACATTGGATTTTGTTATGCCAAGCTCTTCTGCATTGAGCATGGCGTAATTAACCCATTTAACAAGGTTCAGCCATTGATCGTCGCCTTGGCGTACGGCAGGGCCAAGCGGTTCTTTGGAAATTACGTCTGCTAAAATCGCATTCTCATTGGGTTTTGTAAGACCCAAGCGCTCAGCGTAAAGCTGCGAGACATCGCTGCTGATAACATCGCATTTATTGGCCTGATAGGCATCGATGATTTCTTTCATCGTTTCAAAACGTATCGGCTCAAATTTCATACGGTTGCTTTTAAAATAATCTGCAACATTTGCTTCGCTATTTGTGCCGTTCTTGACGCAAATTTTGCTACCGTCGAGTTCAAGCGCTGAGGTAACTTTACGTTTTTTGGAAACCAAAAAACCTTGCCCATCGTAATAAGTTACGCCAGCAAACAGTAGTCCTTGCTCAACTTCATTAGAAAATGACCAGGTTGAGTTTCGAGAGAGAAGATCAAATTTATTTTCTTTCAGCGCAGCAAAGCGTTCGTCAGCTTTGACAGGAACGAACTGCACCTTTGTCGCGTCGCCAAAAATTGCCGAAGCAACAGCGCGACAGAAATCAACGTCAAAGCCGCTCCAGGCGCCTTTTTCATCGGAGATGGAAAAACCTGTGATGCCATTGCTCACGCCGCAGATCAGCGACCCGCGCTGTTTTACAGTGTCGAGCGTTGAGGCTTGAGCCCCGAATGAGGTGAGAAGGGTGAGGGCGCCGAAAACAGCCGCCGACGTGATGCCTTTTTGAAAAAAGCGCATTGAAAGCCTCTTTGAGTGATGGATGAAAGGATTAGAGATCGGCGGCTTGTTTCACGACGATCTTTGTTCCGACCGGAACGCGGTCATAAAGATCGGTGACGTCAGCATTCACCAGGCGGAAGCAGCCAGAGGAGACGGCATGGCCGATTGTTTGTGGCTGGTTGGTGCCATGGATACGATAAACTGTGCCGCCAATGTAGAGCGCGCGTGCACCCATTGGATTACCTGGGCCGCCGGCCATAAAGCGCGGCAAATAGGGCTGGCGTTGGATCATTTCTGGCGGCGGGCGCCAATCTGGCCATTCTTGCTTTTGAATAATTTTTCGGATGCCGGCCCACTGGAAGCCGTCACGACCTACGCCGATGCCATAGCGGATCGCGCGATTATTGGGTTGCACAAGATAGAGATAGCGATCGGCCGTGTGGACCACGATTGTGCCAGGGGCTTCAGTGGTGCGAAAAAAAACAATCTGGCGTTCAAAAGGCCCAGCAAGTTGCTCTTCCTCGGCGCTTGGTTGATATCCGGGTTGGTCATCAATTTGCATATCGACTTGGGGGTCGGATGCATCCGCAGGATCTGCTTTGGCAGCTGGGTTCCAGAACAGCCAGGCGGCAGCCGCCGCCAGGCATAGGGAATGCAAGTTGATGATTTTCATCGCCATCCTTTTGTGAATAATCGCGGGGGGCATTGAGCCCCGCCTCACGACTTCAGATCATGGGCAGCGAATGTAGACCATTGTGCCGTAGCGGCTCGAATTGTCAGGGCTGACCCATTTGATGGTGAAAGAATTGTCCGAAATTGCGACAATTTCACGGTCGGCGGAAACAGCTGCCATTCCGGCTGGTCCAAGGTAGGTTGAGCCGCTGGCGCTTCCCTTTAGGAATAGCTCCTGTGGCTCTGATTGATCGGCTAGGTGCATCACGACGCCGCCATTTTGTCCGGCTTTAATTGTATAGGGGTTGCTGCACTGCCTGCGGGCTTCCGCTTCGGTGCGCTGACGTGCGCTGTCTTGGTGGTAGGCGGCGACGCCCCAGCGCCCGACAAGTCGTTCCGCTGCAATTTTTGAAGGGGTCGCGGGCACGCCTTGCTGAGCCCCAGCGTCAATTGACTGGTTTGCGTTACAGCCGGCAAGCGCAAGAGCAAACAGGGACGCTGTGGCAATGATAAAGCTTCGGGTCGACGGCAAAGACATGGGCATTTGGGTTCCTTAGAGAATTTGGCGGCTGACGCGGTTGGTTACAGCTAGCCTACATTTATAAGCATAGCGCTCAGGGTGCAAAACTAGCCGTAAAAAGGGAAGAATGGGTTAATTCGCTATGGGTGGCCTGCCTTATTAGTTTTGTCGGAGAATAGCTGCACAAAGGCGCTTGCTCTTGGGGCGTTTTGGCGTCTATGCCCCTTCCTATGCTTTATTACCTCGTCAAAATATCGCTTTCCGCCTTGGTGATTGTTGTCATATCGGAAGTGGCGAAGCGCTCCTCTGGCTTTGCTGCTTTAATCGCCTCGCTTCCAATGACCTCGCTACTTGCATTCATTTGGTTGCGTGTAGAAGGCGAGGCGCCTGCTAAGATTGCGGAGCTTTCTGAACAAATCTTCTGGCTGATTATCCCTTCGCTTTTGCTTTTCCCGCTTTTTGCCGGGTTGTTACGTTATGGTATGGCTTTTTGGACAAGCCTGATGATTTCAATTGTTGCAACGGCAATTTGTTATCTGGCCTTAGTGCCTTTGTTGCGTCGGCTTGGCGTCCTTTTATAAATTGCGAGGCTTTAGGGCCTTTCTGCTAAATTCATCTATGATTTCAAGCAGAGACAGTAGCT
>DHWC01000127.1 GCA_002412985.1 Methylocystaceae bacterium UBA5192
CCTGCTTTCTCATCAGATTTGGCTTTTAGGCTCCTGAAACAAATCAATAGGCTCCATTTCTCATTTCTAGCGAGGCATCATCTCTCCGATCAAGACAACGGAGACATCTTCGTAAAGGGTAGGCTCAAAAAATCGCTTTTCTGGCCGTGCAGTCGAATAATGATCAAGCCTCAACCACGTGCGCTCGTACAGTCTGTGTTTTCGTTTCTAGAGCCAGTTTAAGGATTGCTAGATCTGTAGTTTTTTGGATTAGCTTGAGAGTGCGCTTAGATAGGACTCTATATTTTTCTTGATTTCCTTTGCAGTTTCAGAACGATACGAGTAGAAATGCACCATTGCGCTCTGAGGGCGCATCCTTGCGGTGGTTTTTAAGGATCAATCCTAAAAAATGCTCTAGAATTATCAGCTCGATATAGAGCGGCGCAGTTGAGTAGCGTTATGTGTCATAGGATCGTTGTGGACTAAGCCTTATAGCTGAAACCAGCCAAGCTCGTTTTGATCAAGCTTATTGTTACATAAGATGTGGGAAGGGATAAGGATGACGCAGTCGCCCAATGAGATCATGAAGACTCCGCAACGCGACGATCTTCATCTTACGCGAATTTCGAATGCCTCCGGTCTGTCGATCAGCATTCTCCCTAATAGCACTATCTTTGCCATTGAGCATTCGAAAGATGATCGATCGATTATGATTAATCAGACGCTTGCCCTGCCGCTTGAAGGCGGCATGGCGGGTATCTTTCTTCGTATTGGTGGCGATGCGCCGGTTAGCATTCCGCTTGTTGGACAAAAAGCACGCGGTCAATTCGGCGCTTCAGCAGATCGGTTCGTGTGGGCCGGCGAAGCGCAGGGAATGCGCTATAAGGTAACGCTGTCGCTCCATCCTGAAAAAAATCATCTGCTCTGGCGTCTTGAAATCACCAATCTGCGTGCATCGTCTATCCCCTGCGATGCGCTCTTCATTCAAGATCTTGGATTGGGCGACGCTGGTTTTTTGATGAATAATGAAGCTTACGCCAGCCAATATATTGATCATCATATCGCGCAACATCCAAATATGAAAACCATCCTGATGGCGCGGCAAAATCAATCTCAGGGAGGCGCCTTCCCCTGGGTGGCGCATGGCTGTGTCGAAGGCGCTGTTGGTTTTGCTACAGATTTTCGGCAATTAATGGGGACAGATCTGCGTGATGCAGATTTTATTGCAGGCGCTTTTGGCGTGAACTTGCCCTCTGAAAGATTACAATATGAAACCGCTTGCGCTGCGTTACAGTCGAGTGCGATAACGCTCGCTCCGGGTGAAACAACATGCTGGACTTTTTTCAGCGTCTTTCAATCTACTCATCCTGCGGCTTCTTCTCACGCTGATCTAGAGCTAGTTGCGGGCGTTGAGGAAGCAGCAAAGAATTTTACGCCAGCCTCAATCCCTTTATCGCTCCCTACCTATAGTCTGTTGCAGGATGCGCCTGCGGCTATTGCAGAAGCCCTGGAATCCTCTCAAATCTCCGCGCGCTACGCCCAACGGTTACATGAAGAAAAGGTTGAGGGAAAACTTCTTTCTTTCTTCACGCCAGGCGTATCACATCAGCGTCATGTCGTCTTACGCGACAAAGATCGGATCGTTGCCCGCCGTCATGGAGCTTTGCTGCGTAGTGGGCAGGCCATCTTGCCAGATGAGACCACGCTATGCTCGACCTGCTGGATGCATGGCGTGTTCAGCGCCCAGCTCACGATTGGCAATACGTCTTTTCATAAGCTCTTTTCCGTATCGCGCGATCCCTATAATATAACACGTGCAAGTGGATTACGTCTGCTCGTCGATTTGAAAGAAGGCTGGCGTCTTTTAAGCGTGCCGTCGGCTTTTGAAATCGGTCTGAACGATTGTCGTTGGATTTATAAGTTCAAAGATCAAACGATTTATGTCTCAGCGACCGCTTCAAGCGAAGATGCGGCTCTCCAATGGCGGATCAGCGTTGAGGGAGAAGAAACTCGCTTCCTTATTTTTGGTCATCTTGTTTTAGGCGAACGCGAATATGGACAGGCGGCAAACATCGAGATTGACGCCCAACATAAGCGCTTTGTCTTCACCCCTGCAGCTGACTCGCTTTGGGGAGGGCATTATCCTCAGGCCGCCTATCATTTAGTCACAAGCACGCCCGATAAAGCGGAAGCAATTGGCGGCGATGAATTGCTCTATGCCGATGGGAAGCGGCGAAGCGGGGCTTTCGTAGCAATTCGCACGTCAAAAACAACAGACTTTGTTTTCACTGTTGTGGGATCAATGACTGACGCCAAGCAAGCGCTTGCTCTAGCTGATAAATATTCAAAGCCTGTGGAGGAGAGCCGTCTATTAGCGCGGGCTGATTCTTATTGGGGCAATATCACCCGTGGAGCGCGGATCAAGAGCTCAAGTCTTGATGCTCAGGTAATTTCTGAGGCGGCTGCGCTGGATACGATGTTGCCCTGGCTCGCGCATGACGCAATCATTCACCTAACTGTGCCACATGGACTTGAGCAATATACCGGCGCTGCTTGGGGCACGCGAGATGTTTGCCAAGGACCGGTTGAGCTGTTCCTTTCTTTTGAGCATGACGAGCCGGTCAAGCAGATCCTTAAAATTATCTTTGCTCAACAATATGAAACGCAAGGCGATTGGCCTCAGTGGTTTATGCTGGAGCCTTATTCCTTCATACAGGATAAGCAGTCGCATGGAGATATCATCGTTTGGCCATTAAAGGCCTTATGCGATTATATTGAAGCAACAGGCGATTTGAATTTTCTTGATGAACCCGTTGCGTGGCGACGTGAGGATAATTTCGAAAAGACAGAGCGCAGAGACTCAATCGCGATACATATAGATAAACTTATTGCGACAGTGCGCGCGCGCTTTATCGCTGGCACAATGTTAATTCGTTATGGAAATGGCGACTGGAATGACGCCCTTCAGCCTGTCGATACAACAAAGCGCGATTGGATGGTCAGTAGCTGGACCGTAGCGTTGCTCTATCAACAGCTTTGTCGATACGCGGTTATTTTACAGCGCAAAGGAGTGATCAGCCAGGCCGAAGAATTCAAACAAATGGCTGCTGATATGCGCGCAGATTTTAATAAATATCTCATGTGCGATGGAACAGTTGCGGGATATGCTGTCTTCAAACCTGAAGGCGGACCGCCAGACTTACTCATTCATCCAAGCGATAAGCATACAGGGGTCTTCTACTCCTTAATCCCAATGACACAAGCGATTCTCGGCGAACTCTTTACACCAGAGCAGTCGCGTCATCATCTCGATCTTATTCGTAAGCATCTCTTGTTTGCTGATGGCGCGCGGTTGATGGATAAGCCAATCGCCTACCATGGCGGATTAGAAAAGATCTTCAGACGCGCTGAATCCTCGGCTTTCTTTGGTCGTGAAATTGGTTTGATGTATACGCATTCGCATCTGCGTTACGGCGAAGCAATGAGCGCACTTAATGAGTCGCAGGCGCTAAGAGAGGCATTACTCACCGTTAACCCAATTGCAGTCACAGATAGACTGCCAACGGCGTCATTACGTCAACGCAACACATATTTTAGTAGTAGCGACGCCGCTTTTAGAGATCGCTATCACGCAAGCGATGATTGGGCGCGAGTTAAAAATAATACAATAGCCTTTGATGGAGGTTGGCGGATCTATTCGAGCGGTCCGGGCGTTTATACGAATATTCTAATTCAACAAGCGCTTGGCGTTCAACGTTATTTTGGCGAGAGGGTGGTTAAGCCAACCTTGCCAAGCGCTCTTGGTTTTAGTCTTGAGTGGCCCGGGCGGCTCGGCGGCGCTGAGCATAAGCCGTGATAAAGGCGCCATAGCTCCAAGTAAGATGTTTTGCCGATGTTTGTGCGCCAGTTTTTTGGTCAAATTGCTCGGAAAGATCGCCGCTTTCAAGCGTATAGGTCTGAACCATGCGTAAAATGGCGTCGCCACGCGACCGAGCGGCATTAACTTGCGCTTGCAGCGACGTCTCCTTTGTAACGCCGAGTCGGGCGCAAAATCTTACGTTTTCTTGCGTGATACGCAGCATGCTCCCTTTTTGGAGCGCGACCGCTAATCTGAAATAGAATTCTGCTGCCGCAAGCGTTGAAAAGAAATAGGCGCCACCGCTGTAATACGCGTCATTTTTATAGCGCCCTAAAGCTGGGCCATGATCAACAGCTCGGTGTTGATTGATTAAATATTCAGCTTCAAATAATTCTTCCAGCGCTGCCAGCGTCGCTTGCACTTTCACATCTAACACGCTGTGCGCACCAGAAAGACGCGCTGTATGAATAACCGCAAAAACAACCGCGATATCCAGATTTTTATCATTATTCCCTTGCGCCACATTAAGTCGTGATCGCAAATAGCCGAGTGGAGCGTCCCAATAGGCTGCAAGTTGTGTCGTTAAGTCATCCCGATGTCGCCGATATACATTTGCGCGTATGCTATCGCCTTTAAGCATCAACCAGTCCGCGCCTTTTTCTAACGCCTCGCGTTGGACTAGCTGGGTATAATAGTGAAAACCCTTTTCTTCTTCCCAAATATCAAAGCTCATTTCCTGTATATGTCGGCTGGTAAAATCGAGATTATCAATCAGGAGCTCTTCAATATTATTTTGTAATTTTTTGTCTATAGCAGGGCTGTCTTCAAGCCAGCGCAGTAAGCTAAGGATTATGAGCGCGGATCCATCCATTTGAGGGCGTGGCCAACGCGTGACATCAAAGGTGCCATCAGGATTAACTCGCGTTTCAGAGAAAATCGCGCTTTTGGAGATTTGCGCAATTTCTTCTTTGGGACGTAAATATTGCAAAAA
>DHWC01000136.1:0-2239 GCA_002412985.1 Methylocystaceae bacterium UBA5192
CAGCTCAGGCGACCTATCTCGACAATCTTGTGCTGCCAATGCCAGGGCATCATAATGCGCTTAACGCGACAGGCGCCATCGCCGTTGCTTATCAGTTAGGGCTTTCGCCAGATCAAATTAGAGCCGCGCTTGCTGGGTTTGGCGGAGTGAAGCGTCGTTTCACGCGGACGGGTGCGTGGAATGGCGTAGAATTCTTTGATGATTATGGACATCATCCTGTCGAGGTGGCGGCTGTGCTAAAGGCTGCCCGGGCTTCAACCAAAGGTAAGGTCGTGGCGGTCATGCAGCCGCATCGTTTTACCCGCCTGCAGTCATTATTCGATCCATTCGCAACCTGTTTTAACGATGCTGATGTTGTCATCATCGCAGATGTTTACCCAGCAGGCGAGCAGCCGATTCCTGGCGTTGATCGTGACGCGCTTGTTAATGCGATCCGAGCCCATGGCCATCGCCGCGCAATGGGACTGCCTTCGCCAGAAGTTCTTCCGGCAATGGTGCGAGAGATTGTTGCTCCGGGTGATTATGTTGTGTGTTTGGGGGCAGGCAATATCACCCAATGGGCTTATGCGTTGCCTGAGCAGTTGGCGGGAGGCGGCAGCCATTGATCTTTCCAGATCTTTTGCCCGAGCTTATTCCGCTTTTTCCCCAATTACGTGGAAGCCTCAGCGCTAATGAACCTCTGGCGCCTTATACGTGGTTTCGTGTAGGCGGTCCGGCGCAGCTTTTTTATTTACCTGCAGATGAAGATGACTTGGTCTATTTTTTAAGGAATTTGCCTCGAGAAATACCAGTTACTGTCATAGGGTTAGGATCCAATCTAATTATTAGAGATGGCGGCGTCGCTGGCGTTGTTATTCGTCTGAGCGCCAAAGGATTTGGTGCAGTTTGTCTTGAATCTAACCAACGCCTGCGTATCGGCGCCGCGACACCAGATATTAAAGCGGCGCGCGCTGCTGCGGAGGCGGGTGTCAGCGGGCTGGCTTTTTTTCGGGGCATTCCTGGCGGAATAGGCGGCGCTTTACGGATGAATGCCGGCGCGCATGGGGGAGAAACTAAAGATTGTTTAATCGAGACTCGCGGCATCGATCGAGCGGGAGACGTCCATATTTTTAGCGCTGCGCAAATGGGATATGGCTATCGGAGTTGTGCAGCCCCAGCCGATATTATTTTTACCGAGGCCTTGTTTCAAGGCGTCGCGGGTAATTCAAAGGATATTCTCGCTGAAATGGATCGTATTACAGCCGCGCGTGAAGCCTCACAGCCAATTAGAGACAAAACAGGCGGCTCGACATTTAAAAATCCCCCTGGACATAAGGCGTGGCAGTTAATCGACGCAGCAGGATGTCGGGGCCTGAGAGAGGGTGACGCGCAAGTCAGCGAAATGCATTGTAATTTTCTAATCAATCGTGGCGCGGCTTCGGCGGCGGACATTGAGCGACTTGGAGAGACTGTGCGGCGCCGGGTAATGGAGACAAGCGGCGTTGAGTTGCATTGGGAGATCAAGCGAATTGGTCAGCCCTAACTTGATTTCATGAGTTTCTGCTTTACTCAATAATCTATTGACGATTCCCTGAAACAAGAAAAAGCGCTAGCCTGGATTGCTGAAGAGATTCGGGATGGTTCTGGCGTAAGCAATCATTTAGCGCTGAATATGACTATTCTTAAATTCCGGTCAGAGCGTTGATTTCTCCGTAGGGCGTTTTTCATATTTTTCGGCGTTAGATTGATGGCGCCCTCTATCAAATCGTGGAATTTCTATGAAAAGACATGTTGCTGTGCTGATGGGTGGACTTTCTGCGGAACGTGAAATTTCACTACGTTCAGGAGAAGCCTGCGCCGCCGCCTTGGAAGAAAAGGGCTATCTCGTTTCACGCGTGGATGTTGGTTCGGATATCGCCAGCTGTCTCGCTGAGCTGAAGCCAGATGTTGCGTTCAATGCCTTGCACGGCAAATATGGGGAAGATGGCTGTGTGCAAGGTTTGTTAGAGCTATTGCATATCCCCTACACACACTCGGGGGTTCTGGCTTCGTCGGTAGCGATGAATAAGGAAGTCGCCAAGACGCTGATGGCGGCGGCTGGGGTGCCAACGCCTCAAGGGCGGGTTGTTCATCGATTAGAAGCTGCAAAAGGGCATGTGTTGCCGCCGCCTTATGTATTGAAGCCCGTTTCAGAAGGCTCTTCTTTCGGTGTCTTTATTGTTGAAGAACATGCGCAGCGCCCGCCGCTGGCCTTGAGCGC
>DHWC01000136.1:2640-2997 GCA_002412985.1 Methylocystaceae bacterium UBA5192
GTCATAGAAATACTCGCCGCCGACGGCGGATGGTACGATTATCATGCAAAATATGCGAAAGGCGGCTCAAAACACGTTCTTCCGGCAGTTCTTAAACCGAATATTTACCAACAGGTACAACAGTTAGCTTTAGAGGCCCATCGAGCTCTCGGTTGCCGCGGCGTCAGTCGGGCTGACTTTCGATACGACGATCGTCCAAATGGAACGGGCGACTTGCTGGTGTTGGAAGTAAACACGCAACCGGGAATGACGGAGACCTCCCTTGTGCCAGAAATGGCGGCCTATGCAGGTTTCTCATTCGGTGAGCTTGTCCAATGGATGGTGGAAGACGCATCCTGCAATCGATAAAAGGGGCGG
>DHWC01000073.1:0-2444 GCA_002412985.1 Methylocystaceae bacterium UBA5192
TGCACAATGTCGAAAATTATAGATGGGCCAAGACTGCAGGCGCATTCAGGTAAGTGTCGACAACTTGTCGTTTTTCTTCATGGCTATGGCGCAGATGGCGCAGATCTCATTGAAATTGGTCGCCAATGGCGCAGCTTTTTGCCAGATGCGGAATTTGTGGCTCCGCATGCGCCCGAGCGATGTTCAATGTCGCCGATGGGACGGCAATGGTTCCCTCTGACGATGCGCGATCCAGAGGAGCGCTGGCGCGGTGTGGTCTCAGCTAAGCCAACGCTGGATGCTTTTCTTGACGCAGAACTTTCCCGGCTTAGTCTCAATGAGCGTTCTCTCGCCTTGGTGGGGTTTAGCCAGGGAACCATGATGGCGTTGCATACAGGTCTTCGACGTAAGACCGCGCCGCGCGCGATCTTAGGCTATTCGGGCGTGCTTGTTGAACCCTTGCAGGCCTCGGATACGATAAGCATTCATCAACAACAGCCTCCGGCTGTTCTCCTCGTACATGGAGAGGAGGATGAACTCATTCCGGCAGAGGCCTTGATGCTGTCTGCTAACGCATTGGCTGAGAATAAAGTGCCGACACAATGGCATTTATCTGCCGGACTAGGGCACGGTATCGATAATGCCGGCTTGGTCCACGGCGCGCTGTTTTTAGCGCAATCCTTTGGGATAAAAGTTGATCTGGGGCCGCCCAGATAAGCCTGGATGCGTTAACCCTTATAAATTTTCTTAAGCGCCCTCTAAGCCTGCTTCAGCGCCTGCGCCTTCAAGCGCTTCCTCAAGTTGCGGTGCGATTACTTTACGAACGGCCCTTCGAAGTATCGGGCGATAAAGCTGCTTAGTCGCTTCCACTAGATGTACGCCCCCGCCAGGAAGGGAGAATCGTCCCGCGATACGCTCAAATGCGGGAGCTGATTTCAACAAAGAAGTACGCTGGAATGGTGGTACGTAGAGCGCCTCTCCCCAAAACACAGGCAAGAATTGCGATTCTTGAAGGAGGGTTTGGAGCTGGCCGCGCGAATAGGGATGGCCGTAGCCAAAGGGCGTGGTGTCAACTCTTGCCCACAGACCGGTGCGGCTTGGCGCGATAACCAATACTTTTCCGCCAGGGGCTAGAATGCGCCAGATCTCATCCAAAAGGTCTTGCGGATGTTCATCGACCTCTAAGGCGTGAACGAGCAGAATACGATCTATGCTCGCATCAGGGAGCGGCGTCATGGATGCTTCAACGAGCGCAGTGGCGGAGCGGCCAGTAAGCGGCCAGTGCACAACCCCCTGGGTAGCGGGCATGAAGGCTAGAACCCGCTGGGCTTTTTCCCGGAAATCGCTCAAAAAGGGCGTTGCGTAGCCCAGCCCAAGGATACGCATGCCGCTATGGTCGCCCCAGCGCGCGCGCAACTGGCGTGACACAAGTCTTTGCGCCACTTCGCCTAGGGCGGTTTCATAGAAAGAGCGTAGATCTACAACGTCGATCGCCATGCAGGGATCATCGGCGTAATTGAGCGTTGACGCAAGCTTGTCGTTTAGCGCATTTTCTTCGTGAATTGATGCAATCTATTTCTAAACAGCGGACTTCTCGATGTCTATTGAAGTTATTCAGTTTCGGTGTCTTAACGATAATTTTGGACTTCTTGTTCACGACGTCTCTACTGGCGCAACTGCGAGCATAGACGCTCCTGATGGCCAAGAGATAGCGACGGAGGTCAGGCGACACGGTTGGTCTTTAAGCCATCTATTGATCACGCATCATCATGCTGACCATGTTCAAGGCGCTTCGACATTAAGGAAAATATTTCCTGAGATGATAATTATTGGATCTCTCAAGGACGCTTACCGCTTGCCGCCCTTAGATCGTGGGGTAAATGAGGGAGACAGAATTTTAATCGGCCGCTCGGCCGCGCAGGTCATTGAGACGCCAGGCCATACACTTGGACATATCGCTTACCACTTTGATCAAGACAACGCGGTTTTTGTCGGCGACACGCTTTTCTCTCTTGGATGTGGCCGCGTATTTGAAGGCACTATGGAAATGATGCATCTGTCGCTAGATAAATTAGCGAATTTGCCACCAGAAACACGCATTTATTGTGGCCATGAATACACGCAGGCTAACGGAAAATTTGCTCTAACCGTCGATCCAGAAAATGACTTGCTCAAAGAACGCATGCGTCACGTCGACATGCTTCGCGAGTCTGGTCAATTTACTTTACCAACGACTATCGCTCTCGAACGGGCAACGAATCCTTTTTTTCGCGTCGAGGATCCAGATATAAAAAGAGCTATGGGACTTACTCAAGCGGGAGCGATAGAAGTGTTTAGTCATATGCGAGAACGTAAAAATAATTTTGCAGCATGAGTATCCTCGATTACCCCAGCCTAGATGAAATCGTGCGCGCTCTCGATCTGGCTCCCCATCCCGAAGGTGGTTTTTACCGTGAAACCTTTCG
>DHWC01000073.1:2835-25137 GCA_002412985.1 Methylocystaceae bacterium UBA5192
TGGCATCGCGTCGATGCGGCAGAGGTTTGGCATTATTATGCTGGAGCCCCTTTGATGCTGAGTATCAGGGAGGGTGCCACGAGGCAGTCTCTGAAGCTGGGAAACAGCTTCGCGGAGGGGCAGCGGCCACAAGCAATCGTCCCGGCCAACTCTTGGCAATCGGCGCGAAGTCTCGGCGAATGGACATTGGTCGGATGCACCGTAGCCCCGGGGTTCGAGTTTTCACGCTTCGAGCTTGCTGCTGAGGGAAGATTTGAGGCTGAAGATAGGGGCTGATGAAAAATCTTTTTCTGCCGACAAGCTTGGGGTTTGCCCTCTTCGATGAATAGTGTATCGGGGCGGAAGGAACAGAAGAGGAAATAACGCCCAATGTGTTGGAGCGGAGAAGCGTCAACAGTCCTAGCGGCCACAGGCATTGCCGGCGCCGCTTATTCGGCCTTGAAGAAGGATCCAGAACCACTCGCTCTGTGGGTATGTCTGCTTTATTTCGCAAGTATGGAGTCGCTGCAGGCGGTGGCCTATTCGGTACTCAACCAATGCGACTCGCCGCTTAATCAAATGATGACTTTGTTTGGTTACCTGCACATCACTTTTCAGCCTTTCTTTATTAATGCCGTTGCGCTGTATTTTATGCCAAAGGATAGCGCAAGGATCATTGCGCCTTGGGTCTATTTTGCTTGTTTTCTTTCAGCGATAGCGATGTTGATCCAGCTGTATCCATTTAACTGGGCAGGACATTGCGCCGCCGGTCGACCGCTTTGCGGGGATGTTCTTTGTACAGTGCGCGGGGAGTGGCATATTGCTTGGTTATTGCCCACTAATGGCATAGGCAACAGTATGGCGGATAACGCTACATTAGGGCGTGGCTTTTTAAGCTATCCGCTCACAGCGTTCTTTTTACCGAGTCTGATTGGCAGCTGGCGGTTTACACTTTTTTCCTTCATGGCCGGCCCATTCCTTGCGGGACTAACAACCAGCAATATTAATGAATGGCCAGCAGTCTGGTGCTTATTCAGCATAGGCCTTGTGTTGGCGATCATCAAAACGCCGTTGCGTTATTATCTCCATGTCGGAGATCCTTGGTGGATAATCATCTATCGATGGTGGCAGAGGCGTCAGCAGCAGGCGGTTATTTAGATTGATTCATGTCGTCGCTGGCGCTGATAACGCCGCCAATTAAGTTGTGGCTCAATAAATCTAAATGTGAAAAGTTAGAATCAAGCTTTGTATAGCTTGCGCCAGTGGAAACCGCTTCGCGCAATAACTGACGCGCTTCGAGCGCTTGTTCTAGCGCGACAAGTTCAAAGTGGAGGCAATCCCCTGGCCGATGCTGTGCGACACGACCCAGGTCTGCGCCGATAATCGTCGCGATCTTCGGATAGCCGCCTGTCGGCTGACAATCCGCCATTAAGACGAAAGGAATGCCTGATCCTGGTATCTGTATTGCACCCATTGTTACGCCATCTGAAATAAGATCATGGCCATGAAGATGCGTTAGAGGCTCTCCTTCCAGCGTGTAAGCCATTCGATCGCTATGGGGGCCGATACGCCATTGTGTGGCGAGAAACTGCGCCAAGTTTTGAGTAGAAAAATAATCATGCTGTGGTCCCAGTAGTACGCGTATGGGCTTCTTATCGTCGCTTAACCATGGAGCCTCTATTTTTTCAAATTCAATTGGCGACGTCAGCTGTGGCGTGATTAATAGGCGGTCGCCAGCAGTAAACGGGCGGTACGGACCAATTCCAGAACGCGTATGACTTGCGTAAGACCCTAAAATTTTATCGTCATCTAAATCTGCGCTCATCGCGAAATAACACCATGAGCCGGTTTTACCAGCGCGAATTGTGAGTAAGCTTTCGGGTGTGAGTGTAAAACGGCATGCGGGCGGTAATTGTTTTCCATCAAGACGACAGTCAAAATCTCCGCCTGCAACTGCGGCAGACAATGGCGCGCCAATACAGCTCAAAGTTGCTCCTCCAAGCGATATTTCTAGAGCTGCGCTCGCGTTAACGGCCTGCGTGGCGGCAGCATAGGCTGAATAATCCATTGGTCCTGCTGGCGTGACGCCATAGCGACGGTAGCCATATCGCCCTTTATCCTGCAGTGTTACGCAAGGGCCAGCAGCGTGGATGAGAAGCTCGGCGCTCATTCAGGATCAGTCATTTTTATGATTGTTTCCCCATTCTTAACGCGGCGCTCAAGATCAAAAAATGTTGCGAGCGTGATCTTTTCAAAAAGGACAGTATCTCCGGGCGCAAGTAGAAAAGGCGGAGCGCGATCAAGGGAGAACAAGCGCTCAGGCGTTCTGCCAATTACGTACCAACCAGTTGGCATTGGATGTGTTGCGATCAGTGAAAGGCCACCGCCAATCATAACCGCGCCGTCGGGTGTTGGGGCGCGAGGCGTTAGCCTTCGCGATAAGCTCAAACCTTGAAGGAGGCCGCCGAGATAACACCAGCCAGGAGCAAAGCCATACATATAAACGCGATATGCAGGCTGCGTATGTAGGCTTGAAATATCTGCTTCAGGCAGAGAGAGGATCTGTGCGACTTCTGTAAGATCTTCAGCTAGGGGGACTTCATAACAACATGGGATCGTCCAGGTTCGACCTGAAAGAATCGGCGGTGGATTATCGAGTTTAGCAAGGATTTCTTCGATAATCGCAATCAATAGGGCGCGTTTAAGCGTCAAAGGCTCATAGCAAACCAACAGCGACCGATAGCTTGGAGTTATCTCTTCCAGGCCAATTAAATTTTTAGAATTTAGCTCCGCTTCTAAAAAAAGAACTTTAGCGTTGATTGTTGGATCAACGCTATCTCCAAACTCAATAACAAGCGCTGCTTCTCCTTGATTCAGAAATCGCGGTTTATGAGCGGTCATCGACGGTTAGTTTGTAGTAAAGGGGCCTAAATTATAGCCCTCGGCGATCAACATCTTACGAAGATTTTTTGCTGTTTCCACCGCATGTTGCGTATCGCTGTGAAGACAAATGGAGTCAATGGGCGTTAAAAGTTTTTTCCCGCTTAAGCATAAGATGGATTGGCTCTCTAGCATTTTTTTTATGCGAGAGGCGATAAGATCGGTGTCGGTAATAACCGATGAAGCTTCATGGCGGGGCTGTAATCTCCCTTGTTCCGTATAATTGCGGTCTGCGAATATTTCATGAAAGGTGCGAATGCCCGCCTTTTCACCTGCTTGCGTTTGTTCTGACAGGGCAATTGCAAGGAGGCAAAGCGATGGGTCAACTTGTTTGAGAGCGCAGGTAATTGATTCTGCTATCTCTCTGTCAGTTTCAGCAATATTTGCAAGGGCACCATGCGCTTTAACATAAGTTATCTTGTGTCCTAGAGAAAGCGCCAAGGCTTGGGCTGCGCCAATTTGATAAATAATTAGACGGGTGATTTCCTCTGCAGAGAGCGCAAGAGGGCGTCGGCCAAAGCCTGCGAGATCTGGAAACCCAACATGGGCGCCAATAGCGACATTTTTCTGTTTTGCTCGGGAATAACAATGGGCCATGATGTTATAGTCGCCGGCATGAAATCCGCAGGCGATATTGGCGCTGGTAACGAGATCCAACATCGCCTCATCATCACCCATGCGCCATTGCCCAAACCCTTCGCCAAGATCGCTATTGAGATCAATATTTCTGCTTGATTTGAGCATGGTAGTTCAGTCGTTCTCGTGGTTGTCAGCAAATGGCGTTTGAAGCTATAGGTCAATTTAATCAAAAAAATAACGTGCAGCCTATAATTTTCTTTTCTATCCAGTCCATAATTATTGCGTTTCAATAGGAGCCGATATGTCTGAATATTTGCTCACACTCAATGCTGGCTCCTCATCAGTAAAATTTTCCCTATTTGACACAGCTAATAAAGAGATCGGGCTCGTTGCAAGTGGAGAGGTAGAGTGCTTAGGGCATGATGCCTGCTTCCGTGCCGACAAGACGGGTTGCGGTATTGAATCTCGGCAGTTGGGGTACGCAAACCATGCAGGCGCCATTAGCCATGTGATTAACTGGATTAATGTAACCTTTCCCGTAGCGCGAGTTGTCGCAATTGGCCATCGTATCGTTCATGGCGGTTTAAAATATACGCAACCTGTTTTGATAAATTCAGATGTATTTGCTTATTTAAAAGGATTGGAGCCGCTCGCGCCGTTGCATCAGCCGCATAATCTAACAGGGGTTTCTGCAGCGCGCGCT
The DNA here is from genome assembly GCA_002412985.1 of Methylocystaceae bacterium UBA5192. GTDB lineage: Bacteria > Pseudomonadota > Alphaproteobacteria > Rhizobiales > Beijerinckiaceae > Methylocystis. The sequence goes on from DHWC01000073.1 coordinate 7,037, forward strand.
GCCTTTCCTGCTTTGCCGCAGGTTGCATGTTTTGATACAGCCTTTCATCATGGGCGAGCATTCAATGAAGAAGCTTTTGCTTTGCCGACGTCATTCTACGACAGAGGAATAAGACGTTTTGGCTTTCACGGACTTTCCTATGAGTATATTTTATGCAGGCTATCTGAGATTAAGCCAGAGGCCGCCTCGGGGCGGGTGATCATCGCGCATTTAGGAGCTGGCGCATCTCTGTGCGCTCTGTTAGGCGGACGCTCTATCGCGACAACAATGGGTTTCTCGGCGTTAGAGGGATTGCCAATGGGCTCAAGGAGCGGCAGTCTTGATCCCGGATTGCTCCTCTATCTTATTGAGCATGATAAACTATCAACTCCTCAATTAAGTCACTTGCTCTATCATCAGTCCGGCTTGCTTGGATTATCAGGACTTTCTTCCGATATGCGTAAATTAGAAGCTTCTCAGGATTTGGCTGCGCAGCGCGCTGTTGAGTACTTCATTCATTGCGTCAAAAAACAAGTCGCCGCGATGGCTGCAACAATTAATGGATTAGATACGCTTATTTTCACTGGAGGGATTGGCGTGCATTCAGCTTTTGTCCGTGCGGGAGTCATAGCGGGACTAGACTGGATGGGGCTTGACTTAAATAGCAATGCTAATCAGTGCGGTGAATTGTGCATTTCATCAGTCGAGTCTTCTGTTAGCGCATTCGTTATCGACACAGATGAGCAGACAATGATTGCCCGTCATACTCTAGAAGCAATTAATTTACGATGATCGGGAAAAGCTAAAATCTTTAGAATGCTCCTGAAACACGCGCAAGCTCTGTTTGAGGAGCATGCGTCGCAGTTTCGTTGAATGCAGCGCGGTAGACGATAAAATTTTCTATTACGCGCTGAACATAATTGCGAGTCTCTGTAATTGGTATTCTTTCGATCCAATCGATCGGGTCGACGCTTGGTTTTCTTGGATCGCCATATGCGTCTATCCATTGTTTGACGCGACCGCCTCCCGCATTATAGGCGGCAAAGGTAAGTAGGTATGCTCCGCGATATTCTCCTAAAAGGATGCCAAGGTGGGCGGCTCCAAGCTGGGCGTTGAAAGCTGGTTCTTTCAACATTCGCGTAATATCAAAACTCAGGCCCCGCATAAAAGCCGTATGGCGCGCTGTTGATGCAATCATTTGCATAAGACCCATTGCGCCGGCGGAAGAAACGGCTTTTGGATCGAAGGCGCTCTCTTGTCTTGCGACAGCGTAAACGACTGCGCGCGTAGCGGATCCTGGTAAGGCAGAGTAATCGGGGACGCCATAAGAGGGAAATGCAATATGATCTAGGGCAACGCCGCGGTATGAAGCGCTTTTTCCGTAAACGAGAGAAAGCTTTGCGTCTTGATGTTTGGCGATGACTTCACCAAGAGCGGCGATTTGGGTCTCATCTTTAAAATTTTTGGCTGCATCAAGGGCGAGCGGCGCTGCGATTTCTTTCTCGCCTGCGGCAAGAAGCGCCGCAATTGAGCGAACCGTTTCATTCTGTGCTTCTTTTGGCGCAGCTTGTGGAGCGGGTCGAAGCGGTTGGGTGTCTAACCCCAGTTTAGCGATTGATAATTGACCATAGAAGGTTGTCGAATGAAGAGCGGCTTTTTTGTAGAACTCTTGCGCCCGAGCCTCGTTGTCTGATGTCCGGAGCGCTTCGGCGGTTCTTCCGAGCCAGTAGAGAGCGCGAGATTTTTGTAAGGGTGTTTCCGCTGCAGCTTCGACAGCGGCAAAATGCGGTTCTGCGCGATGCGGGTCATCTAAGAAGCGAAGCGCGATCCAGCCGGCCATGAATTCCGCTTCAACCTTATTGCTGGTTGATCGCGCGCTATGTCGCGCGCAAATGAGATAGGCGGTTTCATAATCGCCCTTATCTAGAAGCTTGCGCGCAGTCTGTCGCTGTTCAGCCCACCAAGCGTCGCCGTCAATTGTGAGCGCAGGGTCTTGTGGCGATTGACGCAATAAAGCGGCAGCTTCAACAAATTTTTTTGAATTATTTAACCATCGAATACGCGAGAAGAGTAAGCCTGGATCATTGAAGAAAGGCGCAGGCGCGGAGTTGAAAAGTTTTTCGCTTCCAGATCCATTGTTAGCAAGCGCCCGGGTACGCGCAAGAAGCGCTTCGTCTTTTCCAGCGAGTTCTGCCGCGCGCAAAGCTAATGTATTTTTACCAGCATAAAGAAGTCGGTCAGCGCGAAATTTATGATCTTCAGAGCTAAGGAGAATACTAAGCTCTTTTACAAACATTGTATCAAAGCCTTGACCAATGTCGTCGTTGCGCCAAGCGTCGCGGGCTAGAGCAGCTGCCGCTTCAAAATCGCCTTCTCGCGCTAAGGCGCGGGCAAGGAGGAATTTTCCATAAGCTGTTGTTGGCCGGTTGTTGGCAAACCAAGATTTTACGATTCTATCCGAGTGGTGCTCGGCGAATAGAGCCTCTTCTGTCCGCTTATGAAGCCAGTCCGCTGCTGGCCAACCCGGATGTAAAAGCAGAAAGCTAGATAGACGCTTAAAGCCAGCTTCTTTCGGGTGCAGCTTTAAGCCAAGCCAGTGAGCCGCCGTGTCATGACTATTGGTCTGCAAGGAAGCGGCTGCCGTTTCTCCCGCTAGGAAATCTGCAGCTTTGAAGGCGGTTATGGCTTGAAGAAATGCGCTGGAATCGGAACCCAGCGCATCTGCGCTCTCTTCCTTTGACGGAAGGATCCTGTCTTCTGTCCAGTCAGCTGGCGATTTTTCGCGCGCGCTTGTAGGCGTGGCTTCATCAGCGCTGAGTAGTGGCATTTGAGCGGGATGGGCCGCTTCTTCCTCTACCGGCGAGCCGATTAAGTTCCCACGCAGCGTCTCTTCCAGTTGACCAACGCGCTTGCGCCAAGCTGCTGCGCTAAAGGGCCCTATGCTGAACGATTCGTCACCCTCAGGCCTGGGCGCAAAGCCGCTATAAGCCGGCAGAATGAATGCAATCACTGTCGCTGTGGCGAGAATTCTCAGTCGAAGATTAACGCGTGGGGGCAACATCATAGGCAGCTTGTTCCCTGAGCCGCGCGAGGATGCGCTCAAATCCTAAGTAATTCATTAACTATGGCGCCCGTTGAACTATCAGACTGTGGACGGCGCCTAAGGGCTTTTCTCGCCTGCTTCCAGCGGCTAAGAGTGGCGTCCGCCTTTTCTCAACAGATCTAACGATGAGATTACGGCGGGGATGAGGCGTAGGAGAATAACTGTTTCCATGAGCAAAAAGCCAATTTTTCACGGATCAATCACAGCGTTGGTCACGCCCTTTGCAAATGGAGAGGTCGATTTTGGCTCCTTAAGAGCGCTCGTTGATTGGCAAATTGACAATGGCACTCATGGGCTTGTGCCGGTTGGCACGACCGGTGAAAGTCCAACCCTGAGTCATGAAGAGCATGGCCAAGTCATTACAGAGACAATTCGCGCCGCGCGCGGGCGCGTTCCGGTAATTGCGGGCGCGGGTTCAAATAACACACGAGAGGCGATCGCGATCGCGGGGCATGCAGAGCGCGCGGGCGCAGATGGACTGCTCATTGTTACACCCTATTATAACAAGCCCAATCAAGAAGGCCTGTATCTTCATTTTAAAGCAATAAACGACGCCGTTTCGATTCCTATTTTAATTTATAATATTCCTCCGCGCTCAGTTGTTGATATGAGCGTTGAAACAATGCAGCGTTTGTCTGAGCTCAAAAATATTGTTGGCGTTAAGGACGCAACAGGCAATATCGGACGAATTTCGCTTCAACGCGCAGCGATGGGTCCTGAATTTATACAACTCTCTGGAGATGATTTAACCGCCCTGGCGTGCATGGCGGCAGGAGCGCATGGCTGTATTTCCGTAGTGTCGAATATTGCGCCGCGCTTATGCGCAGAACTTCAAAATGCATGTCTTGCTGGCGACTATGTTAAAGCGCTGGCAATTCAAGATAAGCTGACCCCGCTTCATGTCGCAACTTTTCTTGAGGCCGGCGTGACAGGCGCAAAATACGGACTATCGCTTCTTGGTAAGGTCAAGGAGGAGGTACGCCTTCCGTTGGTCGGATCAACACAGGCGACAAAAGAACGCATACGCGCTGCGATGGCTTACGCAGATCTTCTCTAACATAGCGTGACATCTGTTTGGTTAATTGTGTAAATTTAAAGTTCAGAGAATTGAGGACGGTCTTTGGCAACGAAAAAGGAGCCCAGCTTTAAGATCGTCGCAGACAATCGAAGAGCGCGTTTTAATTATGAGATTGGCGAGATCTTTGACGCGGGCCTTGAGTTAAAAGGTACGGAAGTTAAATCCTTGCGAACGGGGAAAGCCACGATAGCGGAAAGCTACGCCCATGTGGATCATCAAGGAGAGGCTTGGCTTGTTAACGCCAATATCCCTGAGTATTTAGCGGGAAATCGCTTCAATCATTCGCCAAAGCGCCCTCGAAAGCTTCTCTTGAAGAAACGCGAATTAGCGAAACTATCGCAAGCAATTGAACGCGAGGGCATGACTATGGTGCCGCTCAAATTATACTTTAATGCTCAAGGACGCGCCAAATTAGAACTTGCGTTAGCGCGGGGTAAGAAGCTGCACGACAAGCGGGAAGTTGAGAAGAAGCGGGACTGGAATAGAGAAAAAGGCCGCTTGCTCAGAGATAAAGGATAGCGCTGCCCAGGCAAGCCTAATTGAGTTGAGACTAAATTGCCTGGAACAGCGCCATGTTTTAGCGTTGTTTATTCCTCATCATCGTCTTCAAGCTCACCTTCGCTAGGAACGCTGCCTGGCGTTACTGGTCGGCGTTCTTGTTGACGAACTGGCGGCGGGGGGCGATCAGATCTGTCGCCGGGATCACGACCGACACGGTTCGCCAGATGAATCAAATCTATGAATTCATCAGCTTGGCGGCGCAATTCATCAGCAATCATTGGCGGCTGTGTCGTGACTGTTGAAATAACGGAAACGCGAACGCCCTTACGCTGAAGCGCTTCTACGAGTGAACGAAAATCTCCGTCGCCAGAAAAAAGGACGATGTGATCAAGGTGGTCCGCCATTTCCATTGCGTCGACGGCAAGTTCAATGTCCATATTTCCTTTGACTTTACGGCGGCCAAGGGAGTCGACAAATTCCTTCGTCGGCTTGGTCACAACAGCGTAACCATTATAATCAAGCCAGTCGATAAGAGGACGAATTGAAGAATATTCCTGGTCTTCAATCAAAGCCGTATAATAAAAGGCTCTAATCAGTCTGCCTTTGTTTTGAAATTCTCGAAGTAGCCGCTTGTAATCAATATCAAAACCAAGAGATTTAGCTGTTGCGTATAAATTTGCGCCATCGATAAAAAGTGCAATGCGTTCACCAGTATTAGCCATTTTTTTCTCGCAATTGGGTTTTCATCATCAATTGAGGGATCGCGTTCCTTGGCCTCTTCGTCGACAACCCGTTACAACGATTTGAGCGCAATCCCTTATTTTTCTGGCAGTCGGCCTGTCTAAAAGAGTCGTTTTGAAAGCTGTTGTATTTGGAAATAATCGTTTTTTCCCGAGCTTGTGAAAACCGATATCTTAGACGCAGGCAATTGCGCCAGTCTCATAGCTGTTAATTCGCCCTGATGGGGTCTAAGGTCAAGGGCTTTTGTCGGCTATTGCTCAGAAAATAGAAAGGATTCATTGCGTAACAAAATAGGACGCAGAGTGCCGTGCAGATCCTAGACAGTATTTCTCCGGTGCCCATTAAACGCGCAAATTATCGTCCAGACTGAAGCGCTATTCATAATTTCTTCATTGCGTCATTCTTGCCTTAAAGCTCAATCTAGCGTATCAGCCCCTATCCCATCATTATTGGAGCCTTAGAGAAATGGCGCGCGTCACCGTAGAAGACTGCATTGATAAGATCGAAAATCGGTTCGATCTCGTGCTTCTGGCGGCCCATCGGGCGCGACTAATCTCCTCCGGTCAACAGATCTTGGTCGATCGCGATCGCGATAAAAACCCCGTCGTCGCATTGAGAGAAATAGCGGAGACAGCGCTCTCCCCGGAAGACCTTTCAGAGGATTTTATTCATTCACTTCAGCGTCATGTGGAAGTGGATGAGCCAGAGGCCGAGGCTGCGCCTGCCCTTACCCCCGCCACAGGGGTAGATTTTGACGGAGAAGCTCAGTTCGACCGGATGACGGAAGAGGATCTGCTCCGTGGCCTAGAGGGCCTGGTGCCTCCGGCCGAGGTCGAAGAAGAGGGCGAATAAGCTTTTTGGGGTGCCGTCGTAGTCGGTAATCGCACTTCTTAGTTGGAATGGCGTCGTAAGCTGGTCTAAGGTCCTGCTGAACTGTTGTTTTTGGCTATCTGCTTTATGTCCTTGAGATTTCTCATGCGTATCGCGGGAGCCTAACGCGATGCATGAGTCCCGGCCACCCCGCATGATGCGTCAATATGAACTCGTTGAAAGAGTGCGGAAATATAATCCGCGCGTCGACGAAGACTTGCTCAATCGCGCGTATGTCTACGCCATGAAGGCCCATGGCGCGCAAAAACGAGCGTCTGGCGATCCTTATTTTTCTCATCCGCTAGAAGTCGCGGCCATCCTTACTGACCTCAAGCTTGATGATGCGACAATTGTCGCTGCTGTTTTGCATGATACGATAGAAGATACCGATACAACTAGAGAAGAAATCGATCGGTTATTTGGTAAGCAGATTGGCAAGCTTGTCGACGGCCTAACTAAAATTGAAAAGCTTGATCTCGTCTCTAAACAGGCGCGCCAAGGCGAGAATTTTCGTAAATTATTACTTGCCGTCGCGGAAGACGTTCGAGTTTTGCTCGTTAAGCTGGCTGACCGGCTTCATAACATGCGCACGTTGCATCATGTGCCTACGGAAAAGCGGGCGCGCATCGCGCAAGAAACATTGGATATTTATGCGCCTTTAGCAGGCCGTATCGGCATGCAAAGATTGCGCGAGGAACTTGAGGAATTAGCTTTTCGTCATCTGTCCCCAGAAGCTTTTAAGGCAATTGCTGAACGATTGCATGACTTGCGTACCAAGAATGGGCGCGCAATTAAGCGCGTTGAAGAAGAGCTACGGCAGGAATTTATAAATCGTGGAATCGAGGCCGCCGTTACAGGTCGGCAGAAAACGCCTTTCTCCGTTTGGCGAAAGATGGAAAGAAAATCTATTTCTTTTGAGCAGCTCTCTGATATTTTTGGTTTCCGGATTATCGTTGGGCCAGTTGAAGACTGTTATCAGGCCTTAGGGCTCATTCATACAAAATGGCCGAGCGTGCCAGGCCGATTTAAAGACTATATTTCAACGCCTAAACAAAATGATTATCGCTCTCTACACACAACTGTTATTGGCCCAGGCCATCAGCGCGTTGAATTGCAAATACGTACAGCTGAAATGCATGAAATTGCTCGCTTCGGGATAGCGGCGCATGCTCTATACAAGGATGCGACTGGAGAAGAGGGCCGCGAAGAATTAGCTAAAGAGAGCCGGGCGTTTCGTTGGCTGCAGGAGACTCTCGATCTGCTCGCGCATGGCGACAGTCCCGAGGAGTTTCTTGAACATACGCGGCTTGAGTTATTCCAAGATCAGGTTTTTTGCTTTACGCCAAAAGGCGGATTGATTGCATTGCCCCGCAGTGCGACGCCGATCGATTTTGCATATGCTGTCCATACAAAGCTGGGCAATTCCGCCGTAGGCGCAAAAATTAATGGTCGGGTTGCGCCAGTTTTGTCACATTTAAAAAATGGCGATGAAGTCGAAATTATTCGCGCTGAGGGACATATCCCGCCAACTGCTTGGGAGTCTGCTGTTGCGACAGGAAAAGCTCGCGCTGCAATCAGGCGCGCCACAAGAGAGGCGGTGCGACGACAATATGCTGGTCTCGGGCGTCAAATAGTTGAGCGAGCTTTTGAGCGGGTTAATCGCGTTATTTCTGACGACAAATTAAAACCGGTCTTAACGCGACTTGCTAGAAACTCAGTAGAAGATGTGCTTGCTGCAGTAGGAAGAGGCGAGATTTATTCAGGTGATGTCATTAAGGCTGTTTATCCGGATTTCACTGAAGAGCGTAAAATTAATCAAACACAAATTGGCCCGGGCGAGCCGGGTTGGTTTGGCGTGAAAACAAACGCCAATGTTGTGTTTAAATCCCCTGATGCGAGTAAAGCAGCGATTCCAATTCGCGGCCTCCGCGGCGATGCGCCAGTAAGTTTCGCGCCTAACGGCGGCGCAGTGCCTGGCGATCGAATTGTCGGTATCTTGACCCCAGGTGAAGGCGTAACAATCTATCCGATTCAGTCCCCCTCTCTAACCGCTTTTGATGATCAGCCTGAGAGATGGCTTGATGTACGGTGGGATATTGATGCGGAAACGCGTGAACTCTTTCCGGCTCGTGTTATTACCACAGCATTAAATGAGCCGGGCACGTTAGGGACCCTGGCGACGTTAATTGGCGAAACGGGTGCAAACATTGATAACATTCGTTTCAAAGCCCATTCCCCTGATTTTAGGGAAATGATTTTTGATCTCGAGGTTGCAGATCTCAAACACCTGACAACTGTTATCTCTCGTTTGCGAGAAAGTCCTCTTGTGAGCAAGGTAGAGCGGTTTATCGGATAATTAAAATGAGTAATTCATATTTGAGGCTTGGGGTTAATATCGATCATGTTGCGACCATTCGAAATGCGCGGGGCGGTCCGCGTCCTGATCCTCTGCGTGCGGCGCTTCTTGCTATAGATGCCGGCGCTGATGGGATAACGGCGCATTTGCGCGAAGATCGTCGTCATATCACCGATGCTGATATGGCGCGCCTTAAAGAGAGAATATCTAAACCATTAAATTTCGAAATGGCGGCAACTGAACAAATGCTCGATATTGCGCTTGGCGTTAGGCCGCACGCAGTATGTATCGTTCCAGAAAAAAGGACGGAACGAACAACGGAGGGCGGGCTCGATGTCATACGCGCCCATGATTATCTTCTTGCATATGTTGATCAACTTTCACGCAGTAACATAAGAGTCTCCTTATTTGTTGAGCCAACTTTAGAGGTTATTGACGCAGCGCGTTCAGTTAAGGCGAAGGTTGTTGAGTTGCATACCGGCGCTTGGTGTCATGCTGTAGAAATGAATAACAAGCAGCAGGCCGAACAGGAGTTTGAACGAATTAAAAAGGCTGCAGCTTATGGGGCTAAGGTAGGCTTGGAAATTCACGCAGGACATGGATTGGACTATGAGACTGCGCGTCGCGTATCTACGCTCCCGCAAATCAGCGAACTCAATATTGGCCATTTCTTGATAGGGGAAGCGGTGTTCGTTGGGCTTAGTGAAACTATTCGCACTATGCGGGCGGCAATGAATGAAGGTCGGGTACAGGCGTCGTGATTGTAGGTTTTGGCAATGATCTTTGCGACATTCGGCGGATAGAACGCGCGCTAAGTCGTTATGATAAGCGTTTTACGCATCGATTGTTTACCGACGCGGAGCGCAATAGATCAGATCTCAGGGCTGGCCGAGCGGCCTCATACGCAAAGCGTTTTGCGGCAAAAGAAGCTTGTGCGAAGGCATTGGGCACGGGCATCAGCGACGGGATTTTTTGGAAAGATCTGGGTGTGGTAAATCTTGCCTCTGGCCGCCCGACAATGGCGCTGACAGGCCGTGCAGCGCAAAAACTTCAGGAAATGACGCCAGTCGGGATGAAAGCTATCATCCATCTCACGCTAACAGACGAATTTCCCTTCGCGCAAGCCCAGGTTCTCATTGAAGCTGTGCCGTGCTAAGCGGAGCTTTACGGCCGGCGCATGTCCCGGCTCTAACGAGAATTAGGGAGAGCGCGGGTTGAGCAAAAATCCGACAAAAGAAACCCAGGAAGATGGCGGCCTGCTGGAAACAGTCAAGGTAATCATTCAAGCGCTGGCGATTGCACTCGTTATTAGAACGCTCTTCTTTCAGCCATTCAATATCCCTTCAGGATCCATGATCCCAACCTTATTGATTGGCGATTATGTTTTTGTATCAAAATACGCTTATGGCTATTCAAATTATTCGATGCCATTTGGTCCCAACATTTTTTCGGGACGGCTATTAGGCGCATCGCCCAAACGGGGCGATGTGGTCGTTTTTAAGCTCCCGCGAGATAATGAAACGGATTATATTAAACGCGTGATCGGTCTGCCGGGCGATCGTATTCAGGTCATTGAGGGCCGGCTTTATATTAACGGTGTGATTGTTCCACGTGAGCCAATTGAAAAAGCGCAAACTGAAAATAGAGAAGGGCGAGAAGTGCCAGTCTCAACTTACAAAGAAATTCTCCCAGGGGATGCAGATCATCCTGGCGTAGAGCATACAATTATAGAAATTGAGGGCGATCACGGGATAAACGATAATACAGAGCTCTTTGTCGTTCCCCCAGAGCACTATTTCATGATGGGCGATAATCGAGATAATTCGACTGACTCAAGGATTCCGCCAGATCTTGGCGGCGTTGGTTATGTGCCTTTCGTTAACCTCGTTGGCCGCGCAGAGATTGTTTTCTTCTCAGTAAAGAAAGACGAGTCGGCGCTTACTTTTTGGCGCTGGCCATGGTCGGTCCGCTGGGGTCGTCTCTTTCACGCAGCGCATTAAAGGCGCTAGCGTGCGTATGAAAATTGATTATGGTCCTCTAGAAACCCAGTTGGGCCATTTTTTTTCTGATCGCCGTTTATTGAGTTGGGCGCTTACACATGTTAGCGCCTCTTCAGATCGATCCATCTCATATGAGCGCTTGGAATTTTTAGGCGATCGAGTATTGGGCTTAATTATCGCGCATATGTTGTTTGAAGCCTTCCCAGATCAAAGCGAGGGAGAATTATCGCGTCGTTTGGCCGCTCTTGTCCGGAAGGAAAGCTGTGCAGAAGCGGCGCAAATCTGGGGTGTTGGGCCTTATATACAGCTCGGAGAAGGAGAAGCCCAAGCAGGCGGTAGCACTAAACGTGCGATCCTGGGCGATGTTTGTGAAGCTATAATAGGAGCGGTTTATCTCGATGGCGGAATAGATGCTGCGTCTAAAGTCGTAGAAAAAGTTTTTCGTAATAGAATGTTTTCTGCAACTGCAGATCTTCGAGATGGAAAAACGGCGTTACAAGAATGGGCTCAGGCGCGTCGGTTGCCAACACCGCAATATCGACTTGTTTTACGGGGTGGTCCTGATCACGCGCCACGATTCGAAATTGCCGTTGAACTTCCTGGCTTTGAATCAATTATTGGCGTAGGGGGATCTAAGCGCGCAGCTGAGCAGGCGGCTGCGGCGGCTTTTATCAAGCGAGAGAAAATTGATCCTCAACCAAATGAAAAGAGCGTTGTGTGACCAATTCTAATGAACTTGAGAGCCAGAGGCGATGTGGGTTCGTTGCTCTTGTAGGCGCGCCAAATGCAGGCAAGTCGACATTGCTCAATCAATTAGTCGGCGCAAAAGTATCCATCGTTTCTCGTAAATCACAGACAACGCGTGCGCTCGTGCGCGGGATTGCGATTGATGGCTTGGCGCAAATTATTCTGGTTGATACTCCTGGTATTTTTCAGCCCAAGCGGCGCCTAGAGCGGGCAATGGTGGCAAGTGCGTTTTCAGGCGCTGCAGATGCAGATGTTGTATCCTTGCTGGTCGATGCGCGAAGAGGAGTTGATGACGAAGTTGAGACGATATTGTCTCAACTGTCGCAACTTAAAACTAAGAAAATACTTGTGATTAACAAAATTGATTTAATCGCGAGGGAAAAATTGTTGGCGCTTGTTGCAGATTTAACGAGTCGAGAAAAATTTATAGAAGTTTTTATGATTTCCGCTCTTACAGGAGATGGCGTTGATGTTATGCGTAAGTCCATCGGCGGACTCATGCCTATTTCGCCGTGGCTTTATCCAGAAGATCAGCTTTCAGATGCGCCTTTGCGTCTGCTCGCGGCAGAAATAACCCGTGAGCAAATTTATGACCGCTTGCATGATGAGATCCCATATCAGTCAACAGTAGAGACAGATCTCTGGTCGCAGCAAAAAGACGGCTCGGCCCGCATAGAGCAGACGATATTTGTAGCTCGAGATGGGCAAAAGAAGATTATCATTGGTGAAGCAGGACGTACGATCAAAGCTATCGGTCAAGCGGCGCGACGGGAAATTGCTGAGGCTGCGGGTCACCCAGTGCATCTGTTTCTTTTTGTTAAGGTGCGTGAAAACTGGGCGGATGATCCCGAGCGCTATCGGGAGATGCGCTTGGAGTTTCCTAAAGATCCATAATAATAGATCTGCCAATGATTCGTTGGATGAGGACGCGATATGCCGAAGAAACGCAGCGTAACGACGGTTTATCGTTATCTGACGGGACCTGACGACTCGAGTTTTTGCCATCGAGTCTCAGAGGCGCTGAGTAAAGGTTGGACACTTTATGGCGCGCCGACGCTCACATTCGATCCAACTCAAAATCGCGTCATCTGCGGACAGGCAGTTACGAAGGACGTTGAGGATTTAGATTATTCGCCTGAAATTAAATTATCAGAACTTTGACTATTTCTAACAATGGAATGGAGTGAGGTTAAATGGAATGGCAGGACATAGGGCTTGTCATTGGTGCGCGTAAATATGGCGAGACCTCTGTCATTCTTGAAGTCATGACGCGTTCGCGGGGCCGGTGTCTCGGTGTTGTTCGAGGAGGACGTTCCCGCGCACAACGAGCAATTTTACAATCAGGCAATCGGATAAAAGCTACTTGGCGGGCGAGACTGGAAGAGCAGTTAGGCGCATTTGTTATTGACCCGATTGACTTACGGGCGGCGCGCTTTCTTGATAGCGGCCCGACGCTCCATGGTCTTGCGACTCTCGTATCGTTAATGCGTCTATTGCCGGAGAGGGACCCACATGAAAACCTCTTTGAATTGGCAGAAGAAATTATTGTAGAGTTTTGTGTCCGTAACAGCGCGGCCGTAAAAATGGCTCGATTTGAGTTAGCTTTGTTAAGCGCTCTTGGATACGGATTGGACTTACGGGCTTGCGTGTTGACTGGCGACAAAGAAGACTTGGCTTATGTGTCTCCGAAATCAGGACGCGTGGTGAGTCGTAGCGCTGGCGCGCCCTGGAGAGACAGATTATTGCCTTATCCAGCCTTTCTACAAAATATTGATGAAGGCGCTTCGTTTGAGGATGTCAGTGGGGCGTTTCGGCTGACAGGATATTTTTTAGTAAGAGATGTGTTAGCGCCGCGCGGCGTAACGTTGCCCTCTTCGCGCGCGCTTTACATAGACGCCTTAAGTCGCCTTGCTGCTTGAATGAAGCCTGTTTTTCTTTAACGAGGTTCTTCACAGACAGTGCGTGGTTGTTTGCTTGTCACGCCGTAGCCCTCATCCACATCAACAAAAATCTCTCGACAAAGCGCCTGAAGCGGATTTTCTGCTCTTGGCTGCTCTACGGCTTTCCCCGTGGTCTGGGTAGCAGAAGACGTAGGCGCTGTGTTTGCGGCGAGCATCGGCTCCGCCGCGGCTGCGGGGGGTGCCGCAAGCGTCATTAAAGCAAAAATGGCGAGGAGTTTTTTCATTATCTCACGATAGTTGCGGCTTCGTTGATGGCGCGTTCTAAGGATTTTACCGCATTCTCGCAAGCAAGTTTGGGGAATAAATTAAAAAAAATGACCAATGAAATATTTTACCAGGCTCTGATCGATGCAATCGCTTGCATCGCAAGTGGAAGGGCAATAGAGCCTAGTTGCGCGTAGGGAATCGTGTAGTGAAACAAAAGTCTCATGTGTTCAATGACTTGAGAGATAGCTCATGTTGAGATTGGTTGTTTTCAAGACATTTCTAACTCATGAATTATAGAATTTCTGCAAAATGACGGCATGCACATAGGATCATCTTGATGGCTCAAAAAAGCGGATCTGCAGGTAAGAGCAAGACTGGCGGCGTTGAAACTACGCCGACTCCAATAGACCTGCGTGAAGCGCTTGAAGAGCGTTACTTGCGATATGCGCTTTCGACAATAACAGGTCGCGCGCTTCCTGACGTGAGAGACGGACTGAAACCGGTTCACCGAAGAATTTTATATGGGATGCATATCTTAAGGCTTGATCCTGGCGCGCCGTTTAAAAAATGCGCTAAAATTGTGGGGGATGTGATGGGCTCGTTCCATCCTCACGGCGACCAAGCCATTTATGACGCTCTAGTGCGTCTCGCCCAGGATTTTTCGTCTCGATACCCGCTTGTCGATGGTCAGGGCAATTTTGGGAACGTGGACGGAGATTCTGCAGCGGCATACCGATATACCGAAGCGCGAATGACGGCGGTGAGCCGGTTGTTGCTTGAGGGAATCGACGAAGATGCAATTGATTTCACCCTCAATTATTCCGGAGAAGAGAAAGAGCCAATCGTTTTACCCTCAGCTTTGCCTAATCTGCTTGCTAATGGCGCGCAGGGAATTGCTGTTGGGATGGCGACATCTATTCCGCCTCATAATCTATCCGAGCTTTGTGATGCGGCGCTTTACCTTATTTCGCATCGCAAAGGCACTAGCGACGATCTTCTTAAATTTGTTCAAGGACCAGATTTCCCCACTGGCGGCGTGATCGTAGATACAAGGGAGGAAATTGCTGAAGCCTATAGAACGGGTCGGGGATCTTTCCGTGTGCGCTCTCGGTGGCAAAAAGAAGAATTGCCAAGAGGCGGTTGGGTTATTGTTGTTACAGAAATTCCTTATGGCGTTCAAAAATCTCGGTTAATCGAAAAATTAGCAGAACTCATTTCCGAGCGTAAGCTGCCTCTGGTTGCGGATGTGCGCGATGAGTCGGCGGAAGATGTTCGAATTGTATTCGAACCTCGAACGCGCGCTATCGATCCGCAGCTTATGATGGAGACTCTGTTTAAGCTATCAGAGCTTGAATCGCGCTTTGCGATGAATATGAACGTCCTCGTCGATGGCGTCACGCCTCGGGTTCTTTCATTAGATGAAGCCTTGAGACACTGGCTGGATCACAGAAGAACTGTGTTGCAGCGTCGTTCTCGACATCGCCATGCTGCAATCGTTCGGCGTATTGAGCAGCTTGAAGGCATGATTGTCGTCTTCCTCAATCTTGATGAGGTCATACGCATCATTCGTGAAGAAGACGACGCCAAGGGTAAGCTTAAGGCTTCATTTAAATTATCTGAAATGCAGGTTGAATACATCTTAGACACGCGACTGCGTTCTCTGCGTAAACTCGAAGAAATGGCGCTTCGTAATGAACTTGCGAGTTTAAACAAGGAGCGCAAAGAAATTGACGAACTGCTTTCTGATGAAGCTCAACAATGGAAAGTTATTGGTTGGCAAATACGAGAACTGAAAAAAAATTATGGCTCTCAAACACTAAATGGAAAGCGGCGGACAATATTTGAAACCGCGCCCGAGGCGGTTAATCTTGATCTTGCCGAGGCCATGATTGAGCGAGAGCCGATAACGCTCGTTATATCAAAGAAGGGTTGGGTCCGTGCGCTAAAGGGGCACGTGCAAGATCTTTCCTCTTTGACGTTTAAAGGGGACGATGAGCTCGGCGGATCATTCTTCGTGCAGACTACTTCAAAAATTCTCGTGTTGGCGACGAATGGCAAGGCCTATACTTTGGAAGCGGCGAAATTGCCGGGCGGGCGCGGCCATGGCGAACCAATTCGGCTTTATGCAGATATTGATGAAGACGCAACAATTGCGCGGGTTTTGCCGCATGAAAGCGGCGCCGCTTTGTTACTCATCGCTAGCGACGGGCGCGGTTTCATCGTTGCGCAGGATGACCTTCTTTCGTCTACACGCAAAGGTCGCGCCGCTTTATCAGTAGAGAGCCCTGTGCAGCTTCAAGTCGTCGTCCCGGCGCTAGGCGATACTGTCGCAATTGTAGGGGAGAATAGAAAATTACTGCTGTTTCCCATAGATGAAGCGCCGCGCATGGCTCGGGGCAAAGGCGTGCGGCTGCAAAGATATAAAGATGGCGGCGTATCAGATGCGAAAACTTTTGTATTAAAAGATGGGCTGAATTGGACAGACTCTTCTGGTCGAACCTTTACTGTTACGAAAGCAGAGCTAAAAGAATGGATCGGTCATAGAGCAGAAGCGGGACGTTTGCCTCCTAGAGGTTTCCCACGCAACAATCGTTTTACCGGTTAAATGGATAGATCTAGATTTTGCTAAGGGCGCGTTTTTGCCGCCATTTCATAAAACCAAAAGAACTCGCGGCGAGAATGCAGATAGAAAAAGCAAGATAAATATAAAATTCGCTCTCAGTCACGAGTCCGACGGTAAAGAGATGTTTGCCTATGTAGATTTTCTTGCCGTCGTCGCTTGAGAGCTTTGCGTAGAGCACATAGCTGCCGGCATGTGTGAAATTGTGATCAAAATTTACCATGCCATTACGGTATTTCTGTGCAGGCAGACTGCCAATTGCAACAGGGTTGTCTTCTGCAATCGGTGCATTTGCGTCGAGGATGCGAATATCCCAGGTCATATCGCGTAGCTCCCGATCTCCAGCGTCAAGCACAATTACTGTTGGACCTGTATCGGGAAGGGCGTCGCAAACCCGGTCAATATTTTTTTTGGGCTGCATCGCGACAAATTTCATAGTTTTATCGCCAAGCGATACGGGGCATTCTGGATCATAATAATGCCAACCCGCAGCCCATGCATGCGTTAAGTCAAAGCCGAGTGCGGCAGAAATTAAAGCAAGAAGAAAAAAGATTTTATAGCGCATTGATAGTCTTCATTCTAAACGCCAGCGTCTAGCGCGGCGAGCATTTGATCCATAGCCAGAGCGGGTTCGGCGCATTTTGCATCGCCAACAATACGCGCCGGCACGCCAGCGACAGTCTTGTTTG
The DNA here is from genome assembly GCA_002412985.1 of Methylocystaceae bacterium UBA5192. Taxonomy (GTDB): domain Bacteria; phylum Pseudomonadota; class Alphaproteobacteria; order Rhizobiales; family Beijerinckiaceae; genus Methylocystis. The sequence goes on from DHWC01000073.1 coordinate 23,889, forward strand.
CTGGAACCGGGTCTAGCACGACAGAGCCTGCTGCAATCATAGCACAGCGGCCAATCTCGATATTTCCGAGGATCTTTGCGCCGGCGCCAATCAAGACGCCGCGGCGTACTTTTGGATGTCGTTCTCCTTCAGCTCGGCCTGATCCCCCAAGCGTTACGCCGTGGAGGAGAGAAACATCATCTTCAATGACGCTTGTTGCGCCAATCACAACGCCTGTTGCATGGTCGATAAAGACGCCTTGGCCTATCTTTGCTGCTGGATGAATATCAGTTTGAAAAATTTGCGATGAAAGACTTTGCAAAGTTAAAGCAAAATCACTACGACCGCTTTTCCAGGCCCAATGCGCGAGCCGGTGGGTTTGCAACGCATGAAATCCTTTGAAGTAAAGCGCGGGTTCTATTAGCCGAGTGCAGGCTGGATCGCGCTCCAAAACTGCGAGCAGGTCTGCCTGAAAGGCTGCCGGCAGCTTTGGGTCATGAGCTAAGTAGGCGTCATAGGCCTGGCGGATGGCGGCATAGGGAGCCTCAGGTCGATCGAGCCGTTGGGCGACTCGATGCGCGATAACCCCAAAAACAGTTTCCTGCGCTAAAACCGCCGCATGGATAAAGCCGCCAAGTTCAGGCTCTCTGCGCAAGACATCTTCAGCCTCCAGGCGCATACGTGCGAGCAAGGGATCTCCTTGAAGGAAATCAATAATTTCAGCGCCTAGTTCGCGTGAGTTCGCGGGCATTTCCATTGCTCCAGCCAGGCGGCATCTATAAGCGTCTTCTCGATGCAAATCATCTTTGATTATTCCTTCTCAAAGCGGCTCTGCAAGAAAATCTAGGACGGCTTGGCGGTAAAGGCGGTCGCCGACGGTGCGGTTGTGGTCGCGATCTGGAATATCAACAATTCTGATGTGATTGAATAAAGGCTCGAAAATATGTGGATCGCCGGCAACATCGTCTTTGGTGCCAACGCAAATTAAGACGGGCGCATTAATTTCGACAAAGCGTTTGGCATCCATGGCGGTGCGACAACCTCTCGCGCAGGCGGCAAGAGCCCTTAAATCGCCGCCAGTCGTCTGTGCAAAGCGTCTAAAGATTTGCAGCATGGGAGATGAGATGTTTTCTACGCTATCCGCTTCCATCGCCTCCGCGAGCCCATTGGGTAGACCGGGATCTTTCAAGAGATGTCTGCCCACGCCCCCCAAGATGAGCCGGTTTAATCGTTCAGGATGGTTCAGCGCGATCGTAATTGCGATGCGAGC